>JBDTNK010000015.1:0-37799 GCA_039933775.1 Chloroflexota bacterium
GGGCGAGATCGAACAACGCGCGGCGACCTCGTCGCGTGAGCTGCTGGACCTCGTCGAGCTGGATGCCGCCGCCTATGGCGCCGTGGTAGCCGCGCGTCGCGCGGCGCGGGCCGACGATTTCGGAATTGATGCAGACGCGCGCGCCACCACGCTGCGCGGCGCCATCGTCGAAGCGACGCGTGTACCGCTGCGCATCGCGGCCTGCGCGGCGGATGTCCTGCAGCTGGCCGAGCGCCTGGCGGGCATCGGCAACCGGTACGCGCTGAGCGATATTGCGGTGGCCGGCGATCTCGCCTGTGCCGGGCTGCGCGGCGGACTGGCCAACGTCCGCGCCAACCTTCCCGCGCTCGACACCCAGGACGCCATCCACGCCGAGATCGCGCCGCAGCTCGGCGAGCTGGATCAGCTGGCGGCGCGCGGCGTCGGGCCGGTCCGGGCGGCGCTGCTCGCGCGGGACAACGCATGACGGCGCGGATCCTCGACGGGCGCAGCGTCGCTTCGCACCTGTGGCGCGAGCTTTCGGAGCGTGTCGCCCTCTTCGTGGAGCGCCACGAGGCGGCGCCGCGCCTGGCGATCCTGCGCTTCGACGACGACGGCCCGTCATCGCTGTATGCCACCTCGGTCGAGCGCGCCGCTCGCGGGATCGGGATTGTGCCGCTGGTCGTGACGGCGGCCGAGGGCGTCGGCGCCGGCGACCTCGTCGCACGCATCGGTGCGTTGAACCGTGACCCGTCGGTCGCCGGCATCGTGATCGCGCAGCCGCTGCCTCCCGGGCTCTCACTCCAGGAGATCACCGCCGAGATTGACCCCGCCAAGGATGTGGACGGCGCCACGGCCGAGAACGCGGGGCGCCTGGCGCGCGGCGAATCCGCGCTGGTGCCGGCGACCGCCCTGGCGGTGATGGAGCTGCTCCGCCGCTACGAGGTCCCGATCGAGGGCAAGCGGGCGGTGGTCATCGGCCGCTCGGCGGTCGTGGGCCGGCCGGTCGCCCAGCTTCTGCTCGCGGCAGACGCCACGGTGATCGTCTGTCACACACGAACTCAGAACCTGGCGCGCGAGACGCGCCGTGCCGACATCCTGGTCGTCGCGGCAGGCGTGGCGCACCTCGTCGGGCGCGAAATGGTGACGCGCGGCTGCACGATCGTCGATGCGGGCATCAACGTCACCGCCGACGGCGTCGTGGGCGATGTCGACTTCGCCGCCGTGCGCCATGCGGCCGCCGGCATCACCCCGGTTCCCGGCGGCGTGGGGCCGGTGACGACGATGATGCTCCTGGCGCAGACGATGGACGCCGCCGAGCGGCTGTCCCAACTGGCCGCCGAGGACGAGTCGCTCGCCCGCTTCGAGGTGCCGGCGGCGGTGGAGTCGGTCGGCTAGGAGCCCAGCACGTCGGGGGCGACCATCACGTCGACCGGCACCGAACCGTCGATGAAGCCGAGACGGCGCAGCGTCTCATAGCCGGTCGCCCACAGGTCGGCGTCGATGCGCCCGCCGTCGAAGCCATCGTCACCGCTCCACAGCTCGACGGTGGCGTCCAGGATGGCGCGCGCCGTCTCGGGATCCTCGGCGATCGCGGACACCTCCGCCGAGGCGGCGTCGAATCCTGCCTGCGGATTGTCGATCACGCCCTGCTGACCACGCGCGGTCGCCTCCACGAAGGCGTGCGCCAGCTCCGGCTCGTCCGCCAGCAGCGTGTCCGAGGTGAAGACGCCGGGCCCCGGCAGCGGCGCGATGTCATCCACGGTCAGCAGCTCGGGGGTCATCCCCTGCGACTCGAGGCGCAGCGGCTCGTTGTTGCGGAAGCCGGTGATGAGATCGACGTCGCCGGCGAGGAGCCCGGTGACCTGGTCGAACTGCGGATACTCGCGGATCGTGACGTCGTCGGCCGTCAGGTCGCCCGCCTCGAGCAGCGCCAACAGGGCGTGCCACGACGAGCCGAAGCGCCCGGGCGTCCCGATCCGCATCCCCGCCAGGTCGGCCGGATCGGACGGCACGCTCCCCGACGGCCCGATGAGCGCGACCGGGAAGCGCGCGTAGAGCGTCGAGATCGCCACGACCGGGATGCCGCTCGTGCGCGCGATCATCGTGTCGGTCGCATCGGCAACCCCGAACTCGGCCTCGCCATCGGCCACGAGGCGCACGACATCGGGCGCCTGCTTGTGCTCGATCGTGACCTCGAGCCCCGCGTCGGCGTAGTAGCCGCCCTGCTGCGCGAGGTAGAAGGGCGCGAACTGCACATCGGGGCGGTAGCCGAGCAGTAGCGTCACCGGGCGCAGCACGGACGCCGAAGCGGCGCCCGAGGGCGACGCGGGCGACGCCGACGACCCGCCGGACGAGCATGCGGCCAGGACCATAGCGAGGAACACGAGGATGGAGCGGAGCGGGGACATCGGTTTCCTTTCGATCAGCGCGAAGCAAGGATGCGGCGCTCGGCCAGGCTCACCAGGCCATAGAGCGTGAGCCCGATGGCGGCGAGCGTGGCGAGTGCCACGAACATGAGCGGGGTGTCGAAGAGCCCCTGGTTGGCGATGTTGATGAGCACGCCCAGTCCAACACTGGCGCCGGCCCACTCGGCGACCACCGCACCGATCACCGCCAGGGTGACCCCGACGCGCAGGCCGCCGAAGAGCACCGGCAGGGCAGACGGCAACTCGAGCCGCGCGGCGACCTGGCCCGGCCGCGCGCCGAGGCTGCGGAACAGCTCGACGAGCTGCGCATCGGTGCCACGGATCCCGACCATGGTCGAGATCGCGATCGGGAAGAAGACGATGAGCGCACAGATCAGGACCCGCGCCAGCATGCCGCCGCCGAACCAGATGTTGAGCAGCGGTGCCAGGGCCAGGATCGGGACGGCCTGCGCGGCCACGATGTACGGCGACAGGACGCGCTCGGCGAGGGTGGATTTCGCGAGCGCCACGCCCGCCGCCACCGCCGCCATGGCACCGACCGCGAAGCCGGCGAGGATCTCGCCCAGCGTGGCGAGCGTGTGCTCCAGCAGCAGCCCGCTGCGCACCGCCGCCAGGCCGCGCGAGACGACCGCCTCGGGCGGCGGCAGGATGTAGTCGGGATACGCGCCGACCATGGTGACGAGCTTCCAGAGCACCACGAAGCCGGCGAAGCTCGCCACGGTCGCCAGCACGCGCTTCATGCCGTCCCCTCCACCCATGGCCGCAGCTCAGGCGCACGGACCGATGCGAGCGCCTCGCGCACCTGCGCCTCGGCCTCGGCGCCACGTGACCCGACATCCACCAGCGCGGCAAGGCGCCCGGGTCGCGGCGTGAGGACGGCGACCGCATCGGCGAGCGCCACGGCCTCGCTGACCACGTGGGTCACGAGCACCACCGTGCGTGGCCGCTCCCGCCAGAGGCGCTGCAGCTCAACGTCGAACGTCTCGCGCGTCAGCGCATCGAGCGCGCTGAATGGCTCGTCCAGGAGGAGCACCGGCGGGTCGGTGATCAGCGCCCGCGCCAGCGCGGCGCGCTGCGCCATGCCACCGGAGAGCTGGCGTGGCAGGCGTGCCGCGGCATCGGACAGGCCGACGCGCTCCAGCGCGAGGCTGGCCCTCTCGGTTCGTTCACGCTGCGGTACGCCAGCCAGCTCCAGGGGCAGCGCGACATTGTCGAGCGCGCTGCGCCACGGCACCAGTCGTGGTTGCTGGAAACAGAGGGCCACGCGACGGTCACCGGGCAGTGGGGCGCTGGCGGCGGCGCCACCCACGCCGAGCCGCACCGCTCCGCTGGTCGGCGCCAGCAGTCCGGCGATCACCCGCAACAGCGTGCTCTTGCCGCTGCCGTTGGGGCCGATGATCGCCAGGAAGCCGCCCGCCGGCACGTCGAGCGTCAGGCCGCCGAGCGCCTCGACGCTGCCGCTCGGGGTGTCGAACACGACGCGGACGTCATCGAGCGCGACTGCGAGGCCGGCAGCGGTGTGGGCTTGCGTGGGCTGTTGCAAAGTTGGCGCTCCGGGAGAAACCATCGTCACCGGGGCCACGCCGTTGAGCAGCCGCGGGCGCGAATCGCCGGGGCTCACCTGGCGTGAGCCGTCGCGCGATCGCGCCACGTGGACGCATCGTCGGTCGCCTTCTCCCATCCGGACTGTGACCGTCGGCCCTGGTTACCGCGGCGAACGCCGTGGTGCAGGTCGGCCCCGACGAGGGTCCGCTGACGCTGTGTCAGTGACCGCATCGAGGTTCGCGGGCTGATCCGATCGCTCGGACCTACCGCCGGTGGGGAGTTTCACCCCGCCCCGAAGGCAATGAATCGTTGCTGTTGTCGACCGATCGTGCCATGCCCGGCGCGGCTTGGTCAACCGGCGAGCGACCCCGGAACGATCAGGCGACCGTCGCGGCCCGCCCTCGACCCCGCTTGCCGAGGATCCATCGGACGACGAAGAAGCCCACGACGAGAACCACGACGACGTAGACGACGTACTCGTACGGCTTCAGCGCGGCCTCGATCTGCCGGTAGTTCTGCCCGACGACGAGCCCCGCCACGATGAGCGCCGCATTCCACGGAACGGAGCCGAGCATCGTGAAGAGGAGGAATCGGCCCATGGGCATGCGGCTGATGCCGGCCGGATAGCTGACGAAGGTCCGTACCAGGGGCACCATGCGGCCGAAGAAGACGGCCCAGTTGCCGTAGCGGTCGAACCAGCGATCCGCGCGGTCCAGGTCGCTGGCGCCGATGCCGACGTAGCGCCCGAAGCGATCGAGGAGCGGCCTCCCGCCCCAGGCACCGATGTAGTAGCCGACGAGAGCGCCGACCATGGAGCCGATGGTCGCGAAGACGATCGCCAGCAGCACGTTCCAGCCGGCGCCGGTGAGCGGCTCGACAATCGACGGATCGAGCGCCGACTGGCTGGCCTTGAACCCCGCGAAGGGCAGGATCACCTCGGATGGGATGGGCGCAATGATCGTCTCCAACGCGACGGCGACCGCGACCCCGACGTATCCGACGCTGTCGTACAGCGCGAGGATGAACGGCAGGATGTGCTCGTCGATGAAATCGATCATGCGGCCAGCGGACCCGTCAGCGGTCAGCCGCGCGCGCGTCCACCGGCGTCGGCGTGACGGCCGGTGTCGGGCCGGTGTCGGGGCCGGCGATCGGTGCCGGACGCGGCCGGCGTGGGACGGCCACTCGACGGCGTGGCGGTTCGGGCTCGGGTTGCCGCGCCGTGGCGAGCTCCTGCCGTCGCGCCACGCCGGCGACGTGGACCGCGACGATGATGCTGACCAGCGCGCCGCCGGCGATCCAGCCACCGATGACGTCGAGCGGGTAGTGCGCTCCGAGGTAGATCCGCGTCAGGCTGATCGCTCCGATGAGGATCGCCGCGACGAGATACGCGATCGTCCCCTGCCGGCGGTTCGGGGCGAGCCGCGCCACGCAGAAGGCGGCGAGCCCATACAGCACGCTGGCCCGCAGCGCGTGACCGGCGGGGAAATCAGCAATATCGTCGAGCCCGCGGCCACCGACGTCGAAGAGCGCGGCGGCGAGCTGTCCGAAGCTGATCTGGTCTGGTGAGGTGAAGTACTTGAGGAGCCACTCCATCGGGAAGCAGAGGGTGCCGACGGCCAGGATCAGCGCCAGGTCGCGCCTGCCCATCGACAGTGCCAGGAGCCCGAGGGCCGCGAACCCGAGCGCCACGAACCAGCCGGAGCCCAGGGCGCTGATGCCCAGCAGTAGCGCGTGGACAACCGGGAGCTGGCCCTGCACGAAATCCTGGACGGCCGGCACGACGTTCGTCATCAGCCACAGCTCGGGCGCCGTGTAGAGCGTCGTGCGCTTGAGCGTGACCAGCCAGAAGAGCGACGAGAGCGAGATGAGGGTGAGGAGGAAGGCGAACGCCGGAGCGGGGACCGCTCCGCCGAGTCGATCCGCCGCGTCCTCGCTCACGATGAGGCGGCGCGTGGGGTCCGGAAGCCTGCGCACGTTCCGTAGTATAGGGACCGCCTCGCGACCGACCCACCACAGGAGACCAGCCACGTCCGATCGCTCCGCTCCCCTCGCGCTCACCGGCCACGACCTGTCGATCGACGACGTGGTGGCGGTCGCCCGAGCGGGGCGGCCGGTGCGCCTGGCGGACGAGGCGGCGGGCCGAATGGCGGCTTCACGCGCCGTCGTCGAGCGCCTCGTGGCGACGGGCGCGACGGTGTATGGCGTCACGACCGGCTTCGGCGACCTCGCCGACGTGCGCATCGAGCCGTCACAGACCGCCGAGCTGCAGCGCAACCTGATCCGCAGCCATGCCGCCGGCGTCGGCGAGCCGCTCCCCGCGGAGGTCGTGCGCGCCATGCTCCTGCTGCGCGCCAATACCTTGGCGATCGGCCTGTCGGGCGTTCGCCTGGCGGTCCCGGAGCTGCTCATCGGCCTGCTGAACGCGGGCATCCACCCGGTCATCCCGCGGCGCGGGAGCGTGGGCGCCTCGGGCGACCTGGCGCCGCTTGCCCACCTGGCGCTCGTCGCCATCGGTGAAGGCGAGGCAACCACGAGCGGCGACGCGGCGGCGACATCGGGCGCAGAAGCGCTTGCGCGCGCCGGGCTGCAACCACTCGCCCTGGAGGCGAAGGAGGGGCTGGCGCTGCTGAACGGCACGCAGCTGATGGCCGGCATCGCGGCGCTGGTCCACGCCGATGCTTCGCGCCTCGTCGACCAGGCCGATCTCATCGGTGCCATGAGCCTCGACGCCATGCTCGGCACCGCCGCCGCCTTTGACGAGGCACTCATCGCGGCGCGACCGCACCCTGGCCAGGTGCGATCGGCTGCGAACCTGCGCCGGCACATCGCCGATTCACAGATCTGGACCAGCCACAGGGCAGATAGCGAGCATCGGGTCCAGGACGCCTACTCGCTGCGCTGCATGCCGCAGGTCCACGGCGCGGTGCGCGACGCGCTCGACCACCTGGCGCGCGTGCTGGCCGTGGAGATGAACGCCGCGACCGACAACCCGCTCGTCTTCCCGGCGACCGGCGACGACGAGGGCCGCGTCATCAGCGGCGGCAACTTCCACGGCGAGCCGGTGGCGCAGGCGATCGACTTCGCGAAGATCGCGGTGGCAGAGCTGGCCTCGATCAGCGAGCGTCGCGTCGCGCGGCTCGTCGACGCGCATCTCTCCGGCCTGCCGCCGTTCCTGAGCGAGCATCCAGGCCTGCAGAGCGGCTACATGATCGCGCAGTACACCGCGGCGGCCCTCGTCAACGAGCTGCAGACGCTGACCCATCCGTCATCGGTCGATACCGTGCCCACCAGCGCGAACCAGGAGGACCACGTGAGCATGGGCGCGACCGGCGCGCTGCACCTACTCGAGGTGCTCGACCGCGCCGAGACGGTGCTCGCCATCGAGGCGCTGTGCGCGGCGCAGGGCATCGACTTCCGCGCGCCATTGCGGCCGGGGGCTTCGGTGGCTGCGGCGCATGCGGCGATTCGTGGGCGCGTGCCACATCTCGCGGCCGACCGACCACCGTCGCCCGACATCGCCGCGCTTCGTGTGCTCCTGCGCGAAGGACTGCCCGATGCCTGAGCTGCGCTTCTCGCTGCTGGATGCTGCCTCGTTCGATCTCATTCCGTTGCCCGCCCGGCCGGACGCCCGATGCCAGACCTGCGACTACTGGGAACGCCTGGATGGCTCCCGCCAGACCGATGACTCCGCCCCCGCTCGAGATCTGAAGCGAAGCCGCCTGCTCGCCGGGGAGCGGCTGGCCGGTGCCTACGCCATGCTCGCGCTCGATGGCGATTCGGTGATCGGCTACGCGCAGTTCGGGCCGCTGGCGAACTACCCGCGGGCGCAGGTCATCCGGGATCGCTACCGCGACCTGCCCGAGAGCCCGGCGCCGTGGGTCGTCACCTGCCTCCAGGTGATGCCCGATGCGCCTGAGCGCGAGGCTGGCGCCTCGGCGCTGCTCGGCGCAGTGTGCGACGACCTGGACCGGCGCGGCATCGTGGCGGTCGAGGCCTATCCGGAGGTCGCGCCCGATCCCTGGCTGCCGTCGGCCGGCCCGGAGCCGATCTACCTCGCCACCGGCTTCGAGCGAGTCGCGGGCGATGATCGCTACCCGGTGCTGCGCCGCGAGCTCACGGGCGGCGAGGAGGTCGGATGGGGTGACCTTTTGGCACGCACCGCGCCGCCGGCCGATGACGACGATGCGTGGCCGCTGCCTGAGAAGCCGACGCGGCCGAATCCGTTCGGCGACGACTGAGTCACTGACCCATGGTCGCCGCCGGCCTCTGGGCGCTCGCCGCCGCGTCGACACTCTTCCTCGGATCGCTGCTGGCGCTCGCGGTGCGGGTACCGCGCCGGATCGTCGGGACGGTGCTCGGTTTCGGCGCCGGGGCGTTGCTCAGCGCGGTGGCCTACGACCTGACCGAGGAGGCGCTCTCCTCGGGTGGCGGGCCGCTCGTGGCCGTGGGACTGGCGGTCGGCGCACTGACGTATTTCGCCGGCAATCGTCTCGTCCGGCGCATCGGTGGCGCGATGCGGCCGGCGCGCGGCACGACGACCGCGAACACGAACGGGCCGGCGATCGTGCTCGGAGCGCTGCTCGACGGCGTCCCGGAGTCGATCGTGCTGGGCGCCACGCTCCTGGGTGGCGGCAGCGTGAGCGTCGCCTTCTTCGCCGCCGTGGCGGTGTCGAACCTGCCAGAGGCGTTCAGCGGGACGGTCGACCTGCGGGAGGGTGGCTTCCGGCCGCGCTCGATCATCGGCCTGTGGGTGGCGGTGGTCGTGTCCTCATCGGTCGCCGCGGCGGTGGGCTACGCGGTGCTGGGCGGGATGAGCGGACCGATCGTGGCGGTGGTCCAGGCGTTCGCGGCTGGTGCCATCCTCACCATGCTCGCTGATACCATGATCCCCGAGGCGTACGAGACCGGCGGCGACGTTGTCGGGCTGCTGACGGTCATCGGCTTCGCCGCCGCGGCGTTCCTCGCCTACTTCTCCTGACGCGCGACTCAGCGGATCACGATCACCTCGGGACCACCGGCAATGCGCGCCCAGGCACGATCCGCGGTGGCGACGGGAAGCTCGAGCCGCATGCCGAGCGCGAGGCAGAGGCGATCCCCCAGGCTGAGTGACGCATCGGGCCAGGCCAGCGCCGCGAGCTCCGCGTCAGCCTCGGTCACGTCGGCCACGCCAAGCCCGAACGAGTGCAACAGCCTGGCCGTCGTCTCCACCTGGCCATCGACCTGGTGCACCTTCCGCAGCACCTCTGACCAGTTCGCCGCGCCGATGACGCCGTCCATGAGATGCGGCTCGGCAGCGTCGGCGCCCGGCTCGTCCTGCAGCCAGGTGAGCACGACCGATGCATCGACGACCGAGTTCATTCCTGTGCCTCGCCGATGGCTTCCGCGCGACGTTCGCGCAACAGCTTGTCGGTCATGCTGGCGCCGACACCCGCGAACATTCGCCGCAGGCGTGCCCTCACGGCGGTACGCGGGAGCAGGAGAATCCCATCGCCGTCCGCTACCGCGACGATCTCGTCGCCGGGCGCGATTCCAATGGCATGCCTGAGTGGTGCCGGGATCACCACGCGACCCTTGGGTCCCACCGTCACCGTAAACGTGTCACTCATACCTTGATGGTGCCACTCACCCATCACCACGTCAACGACATGCACCGGTTTCGCGTCGCTGGCCTCGCCGGCTGAGCGTTGGGCGCCGTACCATGCCGCGCATGGCATCCATCGGCATGAAGCATGGCGCCCGGACCATCCGAGCGCCGCGTGGCACCGAGCTCAGCTGCAAGGGCTGGGGACAGGAGGCCGCGCTGCGGATGCTCATGAACAACCTCGATCCCGACGTCGCCGAGGACCCGGACCACCTCATCGTGTACGGCGGCACGGGCCGCGCGGCCCGCAGCTGGGAGGCCTTCGACGCCATCGTCCGTGAGCTGCGCAACCTGGAGAACGACGCGACGCTGCTCGTCGCCAGCGGCAAGCCGGTGGGCGTCTTCCGCACGACGCGCGACGCGCCGAGGGTCCTGATCGCGAACGCGAATCTCGTGCCGCACTGGGCGACCTGGGAGCAGTTTCGCGAGCTCGAGCGCGCCGGCCTGACGATGTACGGGCAGATGACCGCCGGCTCGTGGATCTACATCGCGACGCAGGGGATCATCCAGGGCACCTACGAGACGTTCGCGGAGTGTGCGCGCCAGCACTTCGACGGCACGCTGACCGGCCGCTCACTGCTCACCGCGGGACTGGGAGGGATGGGCGGCGCGCAGCCGCTGGCCGCGACGATGAACGGCGCCGCGGTGCTCGTCATCGAAGTCGACCGGGCGCGCGCGCAGCGTCGTCACGACGCTGGCTACGTCGACGAGCTGACCGGCGACCTCGACGACGCGATCGCCAAGGTCGAGGCCTGGAAGTCGGATGGCACGGCCCGCTCCATCGCGCTCATCGCCAACGCGGCCGACATCGAGCCGCAGCTCGTGCTCCGCGGCTGGCGTCCGGACGTGGTCACGGACCAGACGTCGGCCCACGATCCGCTGGGCGGGTACGTGCCGGGAGACATCGGTCTGGAAGAAGCGTTGCGGCTGCGCGAACAAGATCCGGAGCAATACCTCAGGCGGTCAATGGAAAGCATCGCGGCGCACGTGCGGGCGATGCTCGCGTTCCATCGGTCTGGCTCGGTCGTCTTCGACTACGGCAACAACATCCGCAAGCACGCCAGGGATGCCGGTGTGACCGATGCCTTCGACTTCCCTGGCTTCGTGCCTGCCTTCATCCGACCACTCTTCTGCGAGGGAAAGGGGCCGTTCCGCTGGGTCGCGCTGTCGGGCGATCCGGAGGACATCCTCAAGACCGACCGTCGCCTGATGGAGCTCTTCCCGCAGGATGCCTCGCTGCAGCGCTGGCTGCGCCTGGCCGAAGAGAAGGTGCCGTTTCATGGCCTCCCGGCGCGGATCTGCTGGCTCGGGTACGGCGAACGGGCAAGGGCGGGGCTGGCGATCAACGAGATGGTGCGGTCAGGCGAGCTTGCCGCGCCGATCGTGATCGGGCGTGATCACCTCGACGCCGGCTCCGTCGCGAGCCCGTTTCGCGAGACGGAGGGGATGCGTGACGGCTCGGACGCGATCGCCGACTGGCCGATCCTCAACGCCCTCGTCAACACCGCCGCCGGCGCGACCTGGGTCAGCTTCCATCACGGCGGCGGGGTTGGGATCGGCTATTCACTGCACGCGGGCATGGTCGTGGTCGCTGATGGGACCGATGCGGCGGCGGCTCGCCTGGAACGCGTCCTGACTACCGATCCGGGGATGGGCGTCATCCGCCACGCGGATGCCGGCTACGAGCGCGCGATCGAGGTCGCGCGCGAGCGCGGCGTGCACGTACCGATGGCCGCCGAAGAGTGACCGCCTTCGATCCCGAGGCGCAGCTCCCCGGTGCGCCGGATCCGTGGGCCGGCTCCTCGATGCCGGCGTGGCGCGACGCCGCGCCCTACGCGATGACCGAGATGATCGCCGCCGAGCCCGCGCTCGCCGAGCGGCTGGTCTCGCGGCTTGCCGCGGACCCGGCGCTCGATCGGCTGGTCGTGGCTGTGCGCGAGGCCGCCACGGTGACGGTCGCGGGCTGCGGGACGAGCGAGCACGCGGCGATGGGGATCGCCGCCATGCTGCGCGCCTGCGGTGTTCGCGCGGCGGCCGCGCCGGCCATGGACGCGCTGCTCGATCCTTCGGATGGCCTGCTCATCGGCGTGAGCCACGAGGGTGGCACGAAGATCACGAACGCGGCACTCGCGGCAGCGCGCGAGCGAGGCGAAGTGACCGCGCTCGTGACGGTCAGCGACCGCTCCCCGGGCGCCGCGCTGGCCGCCATCACCCTCACGACCGACGAGCAGGATCAATCCTGGGCGCACACCGTGGGCTACCTGTCGCCGCTCCTGGTGGGGTCGGTGCTGGCCGCTCGCCTGCGTGGCGAGCAGCTCGACGCCGCGCGCATCCGATCCCTGGCCGAGCCAGGAGCCGCACTCGTGAGCGCTGTCGAGGCTGCGGCGGGGGCTCTGGCCAGAGCGTCGCTGATCGTCGTCGCCGGCACGGGGGCGGACCAGGTGTCGGCGCGAGAGCTGGCGCTGAAGATCGAGGAAGCGTGCCACATCCCGGCGGTGGCGCGCGAGGTGGAGACGCTCCTCCACGGGCACCTCGCGGCCTTCGACGCAAGCACGGCGATCGTGCTCATCGTCAGCGACCTGCCGCATCGCGACGCGCTGCTGGAGCGCGCCTCCACGGAGTTCCGGGCCGCGGCCGAGCTCGGAGCGCCGGTCATCGGTCTGCTCGGGACCAAGGCCGCCGCGGCACTTGGTGGCGGCGTCGGCCACGTCCCGCTGCCCGCGCCCGACGGCGTCGAGCCGACGATCGCGGCGCTGGTCGGCGCCGCGGTGCCGCTGCAGCTCCTCGCCGAGCGGCTGGCACGCGCCCGTGGAGTCAACCCCGACACCATCGGCAGGGAGGATCCGCGGCAGATGGCCGCGGCATCGGTCTAGGCTCACCGCGTTTGCGCTTGCGCCCTTGGCCAGGGGCTACTTCTCGGGCAGTGACCGAGCGTAGCCGACGCCGCGTTGCACCCAGGCACGCAGAGCGTCCTGCGTCACTACGGCCTCGCTGCTGACCCGCAACCAGCCGTCCATCGGGCGGCCGCGCATCTCCATGCGCTGGACCTGCGGGTCCGCGAGCAACGACGAGCTCTCGCCCGGATCGACACGGACGAGGATCCCGCCTCCGCCGCTCGCGGCGACCGCCATGCGGGCATCGACCCGGAAGGCCAGGCCGCCGAACATGCGCTTCTCGGAGATGCCCGGCTCGTCCTGAACGATCTCGCGGATCCGGTCCGCAAGCGTGATGTCGAACGGCATAGGGGGAGTATGAAACGCCTCGGCTGCTTCCGCCGTGGCGTGGATGCGCGCTGTCATTCCGGCTATCCGCCCGCGGCATCGGTCTGAAACGTGCGGGAATTGCGTGCCGTGCACGCATCGGCCAATTTCGTTCCCCTGGTTCGCCACCACGTGCACCGCGGCGCAATGAATCGCCAGAAAACAGCGTCGTTCGCCTCTTCCTTGGCCGATGCGTGCCTGGGGTGCAATCGCAAGGGCGCGGCAGAGCGTGGCGCCCGGCCCGCCATGACTCGGCCCGCCACGACCCCGCCAGCCTCAGGCCCGCAGCGACTCGAAGAGGCGCACGTAGAAGCGCAGGTTGTGAAGCGTGGCGTAGCGCTCCGCCGCCGCATCCCCGACCTTGAAAAGGTGATGCAGGTAGGCGCGCGTGAGCCCGGCGCCGCACAGCGGGCAGTCGCAGCCGTCCTCGAGCGGCTCGTGCTCGACCCGGTAGCGCGCGTCGTGGATCCGGACCGCGGCGTAGAACGGGTCGCCCGGCGCCGGGCGCCGCCCCGCCCAGCCGGAACGAAACGTGTAGAGCCGTCCATGGCGTGCGTCGCGGGTCGGCAGCGCGCAGTCGAAGATCGAGTAGCCGAGCGCGAAGGCGCTCACGACGTGGTCCGGCCGGCCCAGGCCAAGGGCGTGCTTCGGCGCCGCCTCGGGCAGGGTCGATGCCACCCAGCCCAGGGCATCGGTCATGAGGGCGCCGTCCTCCGCCAGCGGATAGCCGCCGAAGCCGTAGCCGTCGAAGCCGATTTCGCCCAACTCGGTCGCGCACTGCCGTCGCAGCCGCTCCGAGGCGCCACCCTGCACCACCGCCAAGAGCAGCGGCCGCTCTGCCTCGGGCATCTTCGCGACCCGACGGTCGAACTCCTCGCGGCAGCGGCGCGCCCATCGTACGGTTCGCTCGACGCTGCGCTCCTGCTCGGCCTCGGGGTCCTCGGGTGACGTGCAGTCGTCCAGGCAGACGAGGACGTCGGACCCCAGCTGGAACTGGATCCCGATGATGCGCTCCGGTGTCAGGTTCCATTTCTCGCCGGTCGAGGGTTCGCGAAAGATCACCTCGTTGTCGCGGATCACGCCGCGCGCCGGGTCCTGCCGGATGAGACTCCACACCTGGAAGCCGCCCGAATCGGACAGCACCGGGCTATCCCAGCCCATGAACCGATGCACGCCACCCGCCGCCTGCACCACCCGCGCGCCGGGCCGCCGCAGCAGGTGGAACGCATTGACGACGAGCCCCTCGATCCCGATGCCTCGCAGGTCCTCCGCGCTCACGCCGCGCACACCGGCGCGCGTCGCATCGGGCAGGAAGGTGGGCACCGGCCAGATGCCGCGGCGGGTCCGCAGCGGCTCAGCCATCGGTCGGCGCCAGCGTCAGCACGTAGACGAGCTCGTTCGGGACCGATGCCTCCTCGGCGCGCACCACCCGCTCGCCGAGCGCCGTGAGCAACTCGTCCATGCGGCGGTGGTAGTCCAGCGGCCGCCCACGGCCGAGCGATCGCGCCGGGAAGCTGACGATCGCGCGCGGCGCGCGCAGCCCGCGGACGACCCGCTCGGCGGCCATCGGATCCTGGCGGTCGAGGGTCGTGACGAGCTTGAGCAGGAGTGCCACGTCCGCCGGCGAAGTCGTTGCGTCCGCGACGAGGTCCTGCTCGCGGACCTCGTGCGGCTGACCGATGAGCCCCAGGAACTCGCCGACCATGGCGAGCGCGCGACCGTCGACATCGATGGCCGTGATCCTTGCCTGGCGCGGCAGGCCGTACCACGGCAGCGCCAGCGGTCCGAGCCCGCAGCCAAGGTCGACGAGGCTCTGCGCGCCGGTCGCGTGCACCACGGCGCCGAGTGCCTCGAGGTGATCGGTGCGCTCGGCGGTCGAGGCGTGTCCGGCCAGCAGACTTCGACAGGCAGCGCGAAACGTGGCTTCTTCCAGGCTGCCGTCGTACGCGGCACGAGTCGCATCCAGCGAAACCTGCCGGCCTTCGAATGCGCCGACGGCCTGGTGCAGCCGGCGCTTCACGCGCTTCACGGCATCGTCCAGGTTGCGAGAGCGCGCGGCCTCCTCCCCGGCGAGCCGAGTGACGAGCCCACGATCGACGTCTCGATAGCGACGCGAGATCGCGACGCGCGCGGCGATCTCCTCGATCACGCCTTGCTGGCCCGCTGCGCCATCTCGTACGCGGCGCGACGCGCCATCCCGTGGCGGCTGGCCAGGTACGCCGCCACCGTGCGCGCCGATGCGCCGGCATCGGCCAGCATCTGCGCATCCTCTTCGGCACCGGGTGCGGCGGCCGGTCCCGAGCCGCCGCCGATGAGCAAGGTGCACTCGCCGCGCACCTCGCCCTCCTCGCGCAGCGCGGCCTCGAGCTCGGAGAGCAGGCCGCGCTGGTATCGCTCGTGGCGCTTCGTCATGCTGCGCGCCAGGCAAGCGGGACGATCCCCGAGTGCCGCCTGCGCATCGGCCAGCGTTGCCGCCAATCGGTGCGGCGCCTCGAACGCGACGAGCGTCGCGGTGTCATCGGCCAGTGCGGCGAAGAAGGTGCGCCGCTTTCCGCTCGTGCGCGGCGGGAAGCCGATGAAGCGGAAGGGCAACGGCGGCAGACCGCTCGCCGCCAGTGCCGTGGTGATCGCGGAGGCGCCGGGCAGGCTCGTGATCGCGATGCCCGCGGCCGCCGCGGCCCGCACCAGCGTGAAACCGGGGTCGCTGAGCAGCGGCGTCCCGGCATCGGTCACCAGCGCGACATCCTCGCCGGCTTCGAGCCTGCGGATCAGCTCCGCCGTTCGCGCCTCCTCGTTGTGCTCGTGGTAGCTGACCGCGTGGCGCGGGAGGTCGTGGTCGCGGGCCAGCGTCGCGAAGTGCCGCGTGTCCTCGGCCGCGATCAGCGTCGCGCCGCGCAGCACGTCGAGCGCCCGCAACGTGATGTCACGCGGGTTGCCGATCGGCGTCGGGACGAGATAGAGGATGCCGGCCATGCGTCCGAGCCTACCATCGGCCACGTGCCAGCTCGCCGGATCGGGTCGGAGTGCGTGACGTCAGCGGCACCAGCGGCGCGGCGGGAGTTTCCCGAGGGCGGTGCTAACGGCGAAGCACCGGCTCGATAAGGCCCGACATCGTCGCGAAATTGCATGCTGCGGCAATATCCGGACACGCTGGGTGGCTGGAACAGCCCTGCTTCTCCGTTAGCACCGCTGCCGGGCAAACCGATCGCGCAAGAACAGCCCTGCCTCTCCGTTAGCACCGCTCGCGGGCAAACGAGCGCGTCGCAATGGCGGCCCACAGCAGGAACGGGGCTTCGCGCCCGAGCTGCTGTAATCCATGGGTCCCGCCCGGGAAGCGCCGCGCCCACGTCTCCGGGCCCCTCAGCCGGACTTGGCCAGATGACCATCACGAGATCACGGAACGAAGCCGGACGTCTCCGACTTGGCCAACTGCTCATTGAGCGTGACCGCTGGCCAACTCGCACGGCGCCCCTGAGCGGGGCGGAGCGGGCGCCAGGCGTCTCGATCTCGGTCCAGGCTTCGGTGATGAACATCTGGCCAAGTCGCCGTCCCCACTGACCGGGCCCGCCCGTCCCCAAGTCCCGTGCCCACTCGCCGGCGCTACGATGCAAGCGTGCCATCGCTCATCGAATGCGTCCCGAACTTCAGCGAGGGGCGCCGCCCCGAGGTCATCGAGGAGATCGTCCGCGCCGTGGGACAGATCGCCGGCGTGACGCTGCTCGACCACAGCCGCGACCCGACGCACAACCGCAGCGTGGTCACGTTCGCCGGCGCGGCGCAGCCGGTCGTGAAGGCAGCGACCGCCGCGGTGGGCCGGGCGCTCGAGCTGATCGACATGGAACAGCACACCGGCGCGCATCCACGCATCGGCGCGGTCGACGTCATCCCGTTCGTGCCCCTGGGCACGACGACGCTCGAGGAGTGCATCGACCTCGCGCGTCGCTTCGGTGAGCAGATCGCGCAGCGCTTCGAGCTCCCCGTCTACCTCTATGGCGCGGCGGCGCTGCGCCCGGACCGCCAAAGGCTCGCCGACGTGCGGCGCGGCCAATACGAGGCGCTGCGCGAGGGCATCGGCACCGATCCCGATCGCACCCCGGATTTCGGCCCCAGCCGCCTTCACCCGCGCGGCGGCGCCGTGGCGGTTGGTGCGCGAAAGCCGCTCATCGCCTTCAACGTCAACCTCGCGTCGGACGACCTGGCGCTCGCCAAGCGCATCGCGCACGCGATCCGGGAGTCATCGGGCGGGCTGCCGGCCGTGCAGGCCATGGGCGTTCTGCTCCAGAACCCCGGCCAGCCGCGGATGGCCCAGGTGAGCATGAACCTGGTCGACTGGGAACGCACCGGCATCGCCGCCGTGGTGCACGTCATTCGACGGCTGGCTCGCGAAGGAGGGACCGATATCGACCACTGCGAGCTCATCGGTCTTGCCCCCGCCGGTGCCCTGCTGGAGGTGGCGGCGGATACGCTGGGGCTGCGCGAGTTCAGCGCGGACCAGGCGCTCGAGCTGCGTCTCGCACGGGACAGGTAGACTCAACGGCCCATGCCCATGCTGCGCGACGCGCTCCGCGACGCTGTGGCCGGCGCTCGCCGCACCGCGATCGAGGCCGGTGACCTTCGCCTGCCCGATGGCACCTCGCCTGACGCCCTGCCCCCGGTCTCGATCGAGCGTCCGGCTCACGCCGAGCACGGCGACTACGCCACGAATGCCGCGATGCGGCTGGCGCCTGTTCTCCGGGCCTCACCGTTTGCCATCGCGGAGGCAATCCGCGCGCACCTCCGAATGCCCGATGGCGTGGCCGAGGCGTCCGTCGAGCGGCCCGGCTTCCTGAACTTCCGGCTCGATCCGGTGTGGGTCGGGGCGCAGGTGGCCACGATCCGCGCTGCCGGAGACGCATGGGGCCGCGTGCAGGTGACCGATCCACAGAAGATCAACGTCGAGTTCGTGAGTGCCAATCCAACCGGGCCGCTCACCGTCGGCAATGCGCGCGGCGCATTCGTGGGCGACCTGCTGTGTCGCGTCCTGACAGGTGCCGGCCACGAGGTGACGCGCGAGTATTACTTCAACGACGCCGGAACCCAGATCACCAACCTGGGTCGCTCCGTTCTCGCGCGCCGCGCCGGCGAGGAGGTGCCCGAGGACGGCTACCACGGCGACTACGTCCGCGACCTCGCCACCGAGATGCCGGATGCCATCCTGGATGACCCCGAGCCGATCGCGGCCGCCAGCCGATGGGCATCGGAGCGCGTCCGCGCCGGGATCGAGGACAGTCTCGAGCGGCTCGGTGTGCGCTTCGACGTCTGGAAGAGCGAGGCATCGGTCCATGCCGAAGGCTGGGTCGAGCGCGGCGTCGAGCGCCTGCGCGGCGCCGGCTACCTGTACGAGGAGGGCGGCGCGACCTGGTTTCGATCCACTGCCTTCGGGGACGACAAGGACCGCGTGGTGTATCGGTCCAACGGGCAGCCGACCTATTTCGCCGCCGACATCGGGTACATCAGCGAGAAATTCAGCCGCGGCTTCGACCAGCTGATCTACATCTGGGGCGCCGATCACCACGGCACCGTGGCCCGCAACCGCGCGGCGGCCCAGGCGCTGGGCCATGACGCGTCGGCGGTGCACTGGCTGCTCACCGCCTGGGTGCGCTTCGTGCACGACGGCGAGCAGGGCAGCATGAGCAAGCGCGCCGGCACGTTCGTGTCGCTCGACGACCTGCTCGCCGAGATCGGCCCCGATGCCGCACGCTGGTTCTTCGGCTCACGCGCCGCGACGAGCGGAATCGACTTCGACATCGAGCTCGCCAAGCGGCAGTCGAATGAGAACCCGGTCTACTACGTCCAGTACGCGCACGCCCGATGTGCCTCCATCCTGCGTAACGCCGCCGCTGGCTCAGTGCACCCAGATGCCACCGCTGGCGGAGAGCTGCTGCAGCACCGCGCCGAACAGACGCTGATCCGCGAGCTGCTGCGCCTGCCCGAGGTCGTGACCGACAGTGCCGCGAACCGCGAGACCCACGACATCCCTCGCTATGCCCACGACCTGGCGGGCCACTTCAGCCAGTTCTATCGTGACTGCCGCGTGCTCTCCGAGGACGCGCGGCTCTCGGCCACGCGGCTCGCGCTGGTCGATGCCACGCGCCAGGCGCTCGCCAACGCGCTGGGCCTGATGGGGATCAGCGCACCCGACTCGATGTAGCTCGCGCTACCGCGCGGCGGCCAGGGTCGCGTCCACGATCGCCTGCGTCGAGCCGTGCACCACGAGCACCTCGGTATCCGAGACCTGCTCGACCCGGGCGGGGACCGGGATCGCGCCGTCGTCGACGATATCGGTCCATGCCTCGGTGAATTCGGTTGCGTCGGCGGGGCGATCCCACGCCAGACGCCAGGCGAGCGCGACGTCGTCGCCGTCGCGGGCCGCCGTCAGCCGGTCCCCGCCCCAGCCAGATGACGCCGCGGCGGCCACCTGTTCCGAGGCGCCAAGGTAGCGCAGAAAGATGCCGATCTGGGCCTCGCCGACGGGCGTCGATTCGATCGCGCTCCATCCGTCGCCCAGCGCTCCTGCCAGGTCGAGCTCCGGAACCTCGATCGGCGCCTCGCCGGCGACGTACTTGTCGTAATGCAGGATCTGCTCGGTCGACGCCGGCGGCTGCGCGTAGACCGCGTCAACGGCACCCGGATCGGCGGTCGTCCACAGCTGGAAGACGAAGGTGGCGCCGGCGACGTACGGGAATGACAGCGAGTCGACCATCCACTGCGGCGCCGCACCCGTGTCGGGGATGGGCGTCTCCTGGATTTCGGACATCACCTCCGGCGCGAACTGCAGCGCCCATAGGAACATCGTCACCGTCGCGTCGCCCTCGACCAGCGCCAGCCGTCCCAGCGACTGATCATCCTGGCCTTCCGCCTCGAGATCTAGGCCGGCCAGGCCGAAGGCCGCATCCTGCAGCGCGTGGGTGTACTCGTGCGCGTACGTGATCCGTCCCAGCCCATCCAGCCCGGCGTCGCTGACGATCACCATGCGCCGCGCCTCGTCGTCGTAGAAGCCGAGCACCTGGCTCGTGAGCAGGTCCTTCTGCAGCTCCCCGACGTCCTGCCCTGCGTCGAGCAGGCCGAGCGCGCGCAGCATGATGTTGTCGGCCTCGCGCTCCGCGGGCGGGTAGTCCTCGGCGAAGGACGCGTCCAGCTCGGCGGCGAGCTCGTCACGCGTCAACAGTTCGGGTGCGCCGATCTCCGGGTCGGGCAGCTGCCGCGTCTCGCGCACCTGCGCCTCGATCTCCGCCACGACCGCCGCAACATCGTCCTCCGCTGGTGAGCCCGATGCCTCCGGCGGGACCGATGAAATTGGCGTCACCGTCGCGGCCACGCTGGGCGCCGGACTCGGCGAGGCGGCGATGCCGATCGGCACGCCAAAGGCCCGGAGCGCCAGGTAGCCCACGATGAGCACGAAGAGGGCGAGGACTGCGATCGCGGCAATCCGCTGCGAGGTGGTCGGCATCGGTCCGCGGATTGTCGCAGACCCATCAAGATTCAGGTTTCTTCACGAACGGCAAGCCTGCGGTTGATATCGGCCTCCTACGATCTCGATTGTGAGATAGGAACCGCGATGGTTTCTCCCTCCACCCTCCCTCCTTCGAGCGCCGGTGTCATTGGGCGGGCACCGGCGCTCGTGCGTTTCCGCTAGCATCGGGCCACCGATGGAAATCACCTGGTACGGGCGCGCCTGCTTCCGACTTCGGGGCCGCGATGCCACCGTCATCACCGATCCCTGCCCTCCCTCTACGGGCTTCGTCGCGGGCAAGCACGACATCGATCTGCTGACGATCAGCCACGACCACGCCGACCACTCCTACACCCGCTCGATCACCGCGGGGCTGACGCTGACCCGTCCGGGCGAGTACGAATTCCACGACCTGCTCGTGAGCGGCGTGCGCACCTTCCACGACGGAAGCGGTGGCAGCGAGCGCGGCGAGAACATCGTCTTCACCGTCGAGGTCGATGGCGTCCACGTCTGCCATCTCGGCGATCTCGGCCACCTGCTGACCGAGGAGCAGATCGCGGAGATCGGACCGGTCGACGTCCTGCTGGTGCCCGTCGGCGGCAACTTCACGCTCGCCCCGTCGGAAGCCGGCGAGGTCGTCTCGCAGATCAGCCCAAAGCTCGTGATCCCGATGCACTACGCCGTGAACGGCGCTTCGACCGATCTCCAGGGTCCGGAGAAGTTCCTCAACGAGATGGCGGTCACCGAGCCCCTGCGCCAGCCAAAGGCGCAGATCACCCCCACCTCCCTGCCCGACGAGATGCAGGTCGTGTTGCTCGAGGCGCGCGGCCGCACCAGCTGACCCCGCGGCGGCCGCCGCCATGACGTGCGCGGGACGCCGAAATCGAGCCTCCAGCCATCAGTCCTAGGACCATTGGTGCCAGCCGTCAACGGGATGTGACCGTCGGACTACACCAGTCCAGACCTAAGTGATCGCCTGGTCGGATTTGGGTACTCCCAAAGTACTGCCCAAGGTCCTATGGTCGTCCCAGTGGTTGCCCTGCCAGCAGCCGCCGAGCCCGAGTGAGGCTCACCAACAGGGGACTGAAAGGACTTATCGGAATGTTTCATCACACCAAGGCACAGCGCAGCCTGACCGCCTCGCGGTCACTCGTGTTCGTGTCGCTCATGGCGCTCGCCGTCGCGCTGCTGGTCGGGATCCGACCGGCGCTCGCGACGCAGCCCGATAGCAGCGGCGAGCACAAGGTCACCATCTGCCACCGAACGAACAGCATCACCAATCCGTACACCGTCAACACCGTCGACTACTCGTCCGTGGACGGCGGCCTGGTGCACGACAACGGCAACGGGGATCACACCGAGCACCTTGGCCCGGTCTTCGACTGGGAGAACCCGCCGCCTGCGCCGCATAACGGCGACCAGTGGGGCGACATCATCCCGCCGTTCTCGTGGGAAGGCGATGCCCAGCACGTCGGAGGCAGCTTCCCGGGTCTGAACTGGACCGATGAGGGCCAGGCGATCTACAACGACGGCAAGTGCGACGGCGCGGACACCGCTCCGACACCGACGCCGGTTCCGACCGGTACCCCGGGTGCCACGGGCACGCCGAACGCGACCCCCACCCCGACTCCCGAGGGAGACGAGGATGCGTCGCTGAAGATCCGCAAGATCAGCACGGAGCGCACGGCCACCAACCGCGTCATCCGGCTCGAGGGTGCGGTCTTCACGGTCGAGGGTCAGCCGGGTACATTCACGACCGATGAGCACGGCGAGTTCTGCATCACCGGTCTGCCCGAGGATGTCGTCCTGCGCGTGACGGAGATCGTGCCGCCGGCCGGCTACGAGCTCGCGAATCCTGCCTGGCAGGACGTCGAGGTCGATAACGACGGCGACTGCGACAGCGCCGAGGCCGTGTTCGAGAACCCGCCCGAGGTGGTGGCAACGCCGACCCCGACGCCGGAAGGCAGCGAGGCTGGCAGCACCGGCACACCGGCACCCACCGCGACGCCGAAGGTCACTTCGACGCCCGAAGGTAGCGTGGCGGCAGCGACCGGCACGCCGCGGCCCCTGCCGAACACCGCGACCGATGCAGGCTCGCAAAGCGCGCTGATCGTGCTCGGCTTCGGAATGCTCCTGCTCGGCTCGATCGGAACGCTGGGCTACGCGAGCGTCGCAGCTCGGCGCCGCAACGACTGACGGGAGATCGTCAGGTCAGAGAGAGGGTCTCGGCTGCGCCGAGGCCCTCTCATGACTATCGGGCTAACACTCACGGTGCGTTCTGGCACAGGTGTCCAGTCCAGCGCGTCGTGCCGAGCACGACATCGGGGGCGCGCGATTGCGGGTGAGCCAAATGTACTGGCGGCCCTAGTACCCTACGCTATGCTTGCGTCGACCGCGCAATGCGGTGCAATCATCGTCCGCCGACGATAGCCGTCGGCATGACAGCCCGATCACATGAGGTTCACCATCGAATGACCCCTTCAGTCGCGGGCGAGCCGCGGCGAAAGTCGGCCACCGTTCTCTTCACGGTTGTCGCAGCCTTCGCGCTGGTCCTCTCGCTCCTTGTGAGCATTCCTGCAGTCAGTGCTGCGGCGCCCAACGTCGCCACGGGTGCCGGCATCATCGTCGATGGTGATGCCGGGGACTGGGACAGCACCGATTTCTTCGCCGACATGCATCGGGCGGGTACGCCCGACAAGCCAGTCGAGTCGAAGCTGTCGCTCCGGTACGACTGCGACGCCGGGATTCTGTACGTGCTCGTCCGGACCGTCGCCGGTGTCGATCTGATCGATTCGGATGGCGACAATTTCGTGAAGTTCGGGACCAGCGACAAGCAGGTCGACGGCAGCGATGCGCCGGCGGATGGAACGCAGCCGGACTTCGAATACCTGGCCAATGACGCTGGGTGGGAGGCATCATTCGCCGTCGCCCCCGGGACGTATGCGAATCTGAACGTTCACGCCCAGGTGGATGACGGCGGAGAGCAGACGTCCGCCGTGGAAGACCGTGCGATCTCGATGACGATCGTATGCATCGCCCCGACCGGAACGCCGACCCCC
Source organism: Chloroflexota bacterium (assembly GCA_039933775.1). Classification (GTDB taxonomy): domain Bacteria; phylum Chloroflexota; class Limnocylindria; order QHBO01; family QHBO01; genus JBDTNK01. The sequence continues at coordinate 23,406 of JBDTNK010000015.1, forward strand.
ACCCCGGTTCCGACCGGAACCCCCGCTCCGACACCGACGCCGGTTCCGACCGGTACCCCGGGTGCCACGGGCACGCCGAACGCGACCCCCACCCCGACTCCCGAGGGAGACGAGGATGCGTCGCTGAAGATCCGCAAGATCAGCACGGAGCGCACGGCCACCAACCGCGTCATCCGGCTCGAGGGTGCGGTCTTCACGGTCGAGGGTCAGCCGGGTACATTCACGACCGATGAGCACGGCGAGTTCTGCATCACCGGTCTGCCCGAGGATGTCGTCCTGCGCGTGACGGAGATCGTGCCGCCGGCCGGCTACGAGCTCGCGAATCCTGCCTGGCAGGACGTCGAGGTCGATAACGACGGCGACTGCGACAGCGCCGAGGCCGTGTTCGAGAACCCGCCCGAGGTGGTGGCAACGCCGACCCCGACGCCGGAAGGCAGCGAGGCTGGCAGCACCGGCACACCGGCACCCACCGCGACGCCGAAGGTCACTTCGACGCCCGAAGGTAGCGTGGCGGCAGCGACCGGCACGCCGACCAGTGGAAACCTTCCGAACACCGCAGCGGGATCGCCGCTGACGACGCCACTCGTGGTGTTCGGCTTCGGAATGCTCCTACTCGGATCGATCGGCACGCTCGCTTACGCGAACGTCATCGCGGCACGACGGCGTCGCTAAGAGGAACGCCATAGAGGGCAAGCGGCGGCGGGCCATCCCGCCAATCAGCCAGTCCCCTGGCAGGGACGGGGTAGAGGTCCGCCTCTACCCCGTTTCTCGTTGTTGAGGGCTGTGACGGTTCCTCGTCAGCTGTATCTGATCACCTACCCTGGCCACGTGGCATGCCGGGTGCTCCGCGTGGTGATGCCCCGGGTCGTGGTGTCGTCGCCGCTTCGGGAGCTGCGGTGGCGGATGGTGCGACTGACGGTGAAGCCCCTTTCGTGGGGTCTCCAACAGCGTGAGCGCCGACGCTCGGCGCTGGCCCGTTCCCGGTGTCTGTCGCAGGCGCATTGCCGTTGCCGGGGCGCGACGTCGCGGCTGGCTGCGGCGAAGAAGCGTCATCTGGCAGCGGAGCCGCCTGACCAGGCGGATTCGGGCCGGCCGGAGCGCGCCAGCCGTTCTGCTTGACGACCGATGCTGCCGATGTCGACGCATCGAGCGCGTGCTGGAGCGCGGCGACGGCGTTTGCCGGCGCTTCGGCCACGAGCGCCTCGAGCACCGCCACGTGATGGTTCAGCGCGATCTCGGCCGTCGGTGACGTTCGCGACGTCATCGCCGCGAGCGTATCCGCGATCCTCACAGCGCGGTCTGCGGCGGCGCCCGCCGCGGACCAATCGCCGCGTTCCGCCAGGACCTGGATCTCGGCAAGGCGGGCGTCGAGCGACGCAACGATGAGCTCGTCCTTGAAATCACTCGGTGCGACGTCGATACGCAGCTCCTCGATGCGCAGCTTGACGCCGTACAGCGCGTCGCCCGGCATCGCGACCTGCGAGGCAGCCGAGACCGATGCCGCCCCCGTCGCCAGCACGAAACTCGCGACGAGCACGGCGCGACCGATGGGCGTCATGCGGCCGGCACGCGATCGCGGCCGGTCCATGCTGATGCCCTCGCGCGCTGCGACGAACCGGTTGAGCGCCTCGCCCCGCAGGCGACGACGGTAGAGCGGATCGGGCTCCAATTCATGCGCGAGGCGCTCCAGCATGCGCGCCATCGGCTCATCCGGCGGGACGAGCGGCGGGCGGCGCAGGATGCGGTCGATGAGCGCCATCGGCGTGTCCATCAGGCTCATGGCAGCGGCTCCGCCATGTGGCGACGCAGCGCTCCGATGGCGCGGAAGGTGAGCGCCCGCACCGTATTCGCGCTGCGTCCCATCGTTGCGCCGGCTTCCTCGGCGGAAAGGCCGGCGCCGTAGCGCAGTGCGATCGCCTCCTGCTGATCGGGTGTCAGCTGGCGGAGCGCTGACTGCAGCTCGCGCAGCTCCTCGCCACGGACGCTGAGCGCCTCCACGCCAACCGCGGCGTCGGGCAGCTCGACCTCCGGATCGAGCGGCGGATAGGCACGGTCGCGCCGAACGTGATCGATGACCGCGTTGTGCGCGACGCGGAACGCAAACGCGCTGAATGGTCGTCCCCGCTCGCGGTAACGCGGCAGCGAGCTGACGATGCGCTCGAAGACGGCCTGGGTGATGTCCTCGGCATCCTCGCGGTGCCGAACGCGCATCGCGACGTAGCGGTAGATGGGACCGACGAGGGCGTCGTACAGGCGCCCGACGGCCGCGACATCCCCGCCGATCGCCGCAGCGGCCAGCTCATCGACGGTCGCGTCCTGCGCGGGATGATCGGCGACCACGACCCGACGGCGATCTCCGTCCAGGAACCGCGGGAGGGGCAGCGGGGTCAGGCGGCGTTCGCGCATCAGTTGGGAGGGAAGCTCATCAGTCGCAAATTCGGGCGCCAACGTAGCATCCGAACGGTGCCCCGGACTAGGGGACGATCGGCGCAATGCACCGCTCAGATGATGGCGAGTTCGCGCCCCACCTTCTCGAATGCAGCGAGACACGTCTCGAGCTCGTCGTGGCTGTGCTCCGCAGTGACGATCGTGCGGACGCGACCCTTGTCGGCGGCAACCGTTGGGAAGGTGATGCCCATGGCGAAGACCCCCTCCTCGAAGAGAAGGTCGCTCAACCGATGCGCGAGCGCCCCTTCGCCCACGATCACCGGGGTGATGGGCGTCTCCGACGCCCCGATATCGAAGCCGAGGCGCGCCAAACCGGCCTTGAAGAAGCGGGTGTTCTCCCACAGCCGATCGAGCAGCTCGGGTTCGGACTCCATGACATCGATCGCCGCGATGCACGCCGCCGCCACGGCCGGCGGGTGCGAGGTGCTGAACAGGAAGGGCCGCGCCTTGTGCTCGAGCACCGTCCGCAGGCTCGCCGGGCCGGCCACGTATCCGCCGAGCACACCGACCGCCTTCGACAGCGTGCCGACCTGGACCTGCACCCGCCCGTTGAGCCCGAAATGGTCGACCGTGCCGCGCCCATTGCGGCCGAGGACGCCCGAACCATGCGCATCGTCGATGTACACGATCGCATCGGCCTCCTCCGCCGCCTCGACGATCTCGGGCAGGCGCGCAATATCGCCGTCCATGGAGAAGACTCCATCGGTGATGACCAGGATGGACCGATGCGCCCCACCTTCGGCGGCGCGGACCTCGCGCAGCGCTGCGCGCAGCGCGTCGATATCGCCGTGCGGAAAGATCCTGCGCTCCGCTTTCGTGAGCCGGATCCCGTCGATGACGCTGGCGTGGTTCAGCGCATCGCTGACGATGACCGCGCCCTCGGGTGCCAGGATCGGGATGACGCCGGTGTTGCAGCTGAAGCCGGACTGGAAGGTGAGCGCCGCCTCGGCGTGCTTGAAGGTCGCGAGCTTCGCCTCCAGCTCCTCGTGCAGGCTCATCGTGCCGGCGATGGTCCGCACCGCACCGGATCCCGCGCCATAGCGCTCGACCGCGTCAAGCGCCGCCTGCTTCAGCTTCGGATGCGTGGTGAGGCCCAGGTAGTTGTTGCTCGAAAGGGTGATGACCTCGCGCCCATCGATGACGCAGCGGCTCTTCTGCTCGCTCTGCACCACGCGCAGCCGCCGGTAGAGGCCCTTTGCCTTGAGCTCCTCGATCTCATCGTCCAGGAAGGCGAGCGGATTGCGAGCGCGAGCGCGCGTCGGTGCATCGGTCATGCAGGCAAGGATAACGACGTCGCCTGGTGCGCGGTACCCGGCACCTGGCGTGCGGTTACGGAAGCAGGACCACCTTGCCCGCGTGGCGCGCGGCGATGAGCTCGAACCCGCGCTCCCAATCGGCGAGATCAAAGCGATGCGTGAGGATCGGCGACACGTCGAGTGCGCCAGAGCGCAGCAGCGCCTGCGTCCGCTCCCAGGTGTCGTAGATGCGCCGCCCGAAGACGCCGTGGATGCGCAGGCCCTGCTCGATCACCAGGTTGCTGATATCCAGCCGCACCGGCTGGCCGAAGATGCCGAGCAGGCTGATCCGTCCGCCGCGGGTGATGACCGAGAGCGCCTGGTCCAGCGCCGCCTGAGCGCCGCTCATCTCGAGCACGACCTCGACCCCGTCGCCGCCCGTCGCCTCGCGGATCCGCCCCGGCGTCGCCGGATCCGAAGCGTCCAGCGCGAGATCCGCCCCCATCGTCCGCGCGAGGTCCAGGCGGTACAACTCCGTATCGGTCGCGATCACGAGCGAGGCGCCGGCGGCGCGCGCGATGCCAACGGCGCACAGGCCGATCGGTCCGCAGCCGGTGACGAGGACGCTGCGTCGATCGATCGGCTCCACGAACGCGGCGTGGACGGCGTTGCCCATCGGCTCCTGCAGCGCCACGACGGCGGGGTCGAGCCCGTTGGATTCGATGGCATTCGCCTCGGGGATCACGACGTACTCGGCGAAGCCGCCATCCACGTGCACGCCGATGACGCGCAGGTTGCGACACAGGTGCTCGTTGCCGGCACGGCATTGCGCGCAGGTCCAGTCGACGATATGCGACTCGACGCCGACGAGGTCGCCTTCGCGAACGCGCGTCACACCGGCCCCGGCACCGACCACGCGGCCGGCGAGCTCGTGGCCCAGGATCCGCGGCGGCACGACGGTTTCGGCGGCCCAGTCGTCCCAGGTGTAGAGGTGGTAATCGGTGCCGCAGATGCTGGCGGCCTCCATCCGCAGCAGGACCTCGCCCGCGCCGGGCGTCGGGATGGGCCGTTCGATGAGCTCGGCACCCGGACCTGCGTTCATCTTCGCCAGGGCCCGCATCGTTCGAACGCCGGCATCGGTCATGAGGTCGTGACGCCCAGAATGCCGATACCCGCCGCGAGCTCGTGGTCCGCGATCCGCGGCAGCTCGTCGCGCACGGTCGTCTCGACGGCGCCGATCCCCTCGATCTCGCAGCGCAGCCGGTCGCCATCGGCCAGGTAGCGCGGCGGTCGCTGGTAGTGGCCCACCCCGGCCGGCGTCCCGGTCGCGATCAGGTCGCCGGGTTCCAGGGCGATCACCTGGCTCACGAAGGCGACGATCGTCGGAACGTCGAAGATCATCTCGGCGGTCGAGCTGTCCTGCCACGTCTCGCCGTTCACGCTGGAGCGCATGGCCAGCGCCTGCGCATCGGCGATCTCATCGCGCGTGACGACAGCCGGACCGATGGGCGCGAAGCCGTCCGACCCCTTCGCCCGCAGCCACTGCCGGTCCTCGCGCTGCAGGTCGCGCATCGTGATGTCGTTGATGATCGTGTACCCGAAGACGTGGTCGAGCGCCTCGGATGGCCCGATGTGCGACGCCGCGCGCCCGATCACCACGCCGAGCTCGCATTCCAGGTCGAGCTGTGCCGTCGCCCGTGGCCGCAGCACGGTGCCACCCGGATCGTTCACCGCGTTCGCGAACTTCGCGAAGAGCATCGGGTAACGCGGCGGCTCGATGTTCTGCTCCCTGCAATGGTCTCGGTAGTTGAGCCCGATGCAGATGATCTTCCCCGGCCGCGCCAGCGGAGAACGGAGCGTGACCGCCGCGCGATCGACCGGGGCGCCCGGCGTGACCTCGGCGCGCGCCGCGAGGAGCTCCCCGACATCGGCGAAGCCGTCGGCGCCGCGCAGCTCGCCGGCACGCTCGACGCCGAGACGTCGGCGCCCGTCGGAATCGGTGAACGAGACGTAGCGCATCGGTCCCTACGGCTCGCTGAAATAGGCGCGCGCGGTGGGCCGCAGCAGCAGCGCGACCAGCACGATCGAGAGCACGATGCCGATCGGGATGAAGAGGATGGCCCAGCCCAGCGCCGCGTCGGACGGCATCCCCAGCAGCGTTGGCGGCAGGCCGGCGAGGACCGGTGCCGGCAGCAGCGCGATGCCGAGCGCGAATCGATGCGCGATCCGCTTGCGCTGCAGCGCCACGGTGATGCCGAAGATCACGATCGCAAGCTCCGCCATCATGAAGATGCCGAGCAGGCTGAACGGCGCCTTCTCGGAAAAATCGATGAACCCGATGATCCGTGGCAGGAGCAGCCCGGTCACCGCCAGCAGGCCCAGCGCCCAGCCGAACCAGAGCAGCACGCCGATCGGCGTCGGCGGCTCGGTCGAGACGACGGGCCGCTCGTCGATCATCGGCGTCGATGCCACGCTGCCCTGCGGGCGGCGAGCGGCGGGGCGGGTCTTCGAGCGTGCGTGGGTGCGGCTCATCGGTCCGATGCTAGCAACTGGCGCGGCCCGGCGGGTTGCCGCACCCATTGGCGGACCGGGGCGGCGGGCATCGCGACCCTTGACAGGCATCCGCGCACCGACCTATCCTACCTCTGCTAAACCGGTTTAGTGTACCGGTTCAGTAGGAGGAGAGGATCATTCGACGAGTGGCACGCCCACGCATCGCGGATGTCGCTGAACGCGCCGGCGTGAGCAAGACCGCGGTCAGCTTTGCATTCAACCAGCCCGAGCACCTCAACGAGACGACGCGCGAGCGCATCCTGCTGATCGCGGAGGAGCTCGGCTATCGCCCATCGCCCATTGCGCGGCGCCTCGCACGGCAGCGCACCGACCAGATCGGGCTCGTCGTGCCGCAGTCGACGCATGACATCTTCGCCAACCCGTTCCTTCCCGAGCTCGTGCGCGGCATCGGAGACGTGTGCGACGGCGAGGGCATCGCGGTCGTGATCGTGCCGCCGGTGCGCGGTTCCATCGCGCGTTCTGTCGAGGGTGCGCTCGTCGACGGCCTCATCCTGCTGGGCCTGCCGAGCGACCATCCCGAGCTGATCAAGGTTCAGCGCGGCGGCCTGCCGGTCGTGGCGCTCGACGTCGAGGCGTTCGGCAATGCCGCGGTCATCGCCGTCGACGACAGCGCCGGCGCCGAGCAGGCGGCGCGACATCTTGCCGAGCTGGGTCACCGTGACGTGGCCGTGGTGCTCATCGCGGCGCATGTCGACTCGCCGGTCGATGAGCACGCCGGCATGAGCGCGCGCCGCCTGGCCGGCATACGGACCGGGTTCGGCCTGGCGCCGGACCAGGACAGCGATGGAACCACGACGCTGCGCGTGGTCTCGACCAGCGTGTCGGAGGAGGGCGGGCGCGCCGCCTTCGAGATGCTGGCCGCGGACGGCCGCCTCCCGACCGCCGTGATGGCGATGAGCGACATCACGGCCATCGGTCTCATAGCCGCCGCCACCGATGCCGGACTGCGGCTGCCGGACGAGCTGTCGGTGACCGGATTCGACGACATTCCCGCCGCGGGTTGGATTCAGCCCCGTCTCACGACCGTCCACCAGCCGATCCGCGAGAAGGGGCGGCTGGCCGCGACGCGCTTGATCGAGGCGATCCGCGAGAAGGGCGATCGCCGCGCCGGCACCCAGATCCTGCCGACTCGGCTCGTGGTGCGCGCATCGACGGCGCCACCACGCAGCCACCCGGCGCCTGAACGTCGCACCCAGACCAATCCACCCCCAATCAGAATCGCAGCGCCCGTGGGGGCAGGAGGTGATGCGGCGCCTTGAGATCCATCGACCACCGCGCTGATCCGAACCGCACGTCAACGAGAAGCAATCCAAAGCACCAGTAAGGTGGACCTGACCGAAATGTTTCGAAGCGTACTGACCAGATTCCTGCCGCTCGGCGTCGCTCTGACGCTGATCCTGGCCGCCTGTGGCGGTGGGGAGATCGGCGCCTCGGCGAGCGAGTCGGCGACCGAGCCGGCGACGAGCGACGCCGCACAGCCCTCGGAGTCGGAGGCCGCCGCCTTCCCCGAAGGTGATATCAACCTCGAGCTGTGGACCAAGGAGGGAGACCCGCAGATCGCGTACGTCCAGTCCCTGGCCGATGCCTACACCGAAGAGCATCCGAACGTCACGATCGACGTCGTGAACAAGGATGTCGAGCTCCTGCGCGAGGACCTCGTCAACACCGCCCTGTCACCGGACGCAGCTCCCGAGCTGGTCTGGACCGTGGCCGACCATGTCGGTCCGTTCACGGCGGCCGAGGTCATCCAGTCGCTCGATGACATGGATCTCAGCTCGTACGACGAGCAGGCGCTTTCCGCGGTGCAGGTCGACGGCACCACCTGGGGCGTCCCGATCAGCAACGGCAACCAGCTGATGCTGTACTGGAACAAGAGCCTCGCCGGTGATGAGGCGCCGGCCGACACCGACGCGCTGGTCGCCACCGCCAAGGAGAACACCAGCGGCGACAACTTCGGCCTCGTCTTCAACGAGACCGAGTCGTTCTGGCTTACGCCGTGGCTCGGCGGCTTCGGCAGCACCGTCTTCGCCGATGACGGCGTCACCCCGACCCTCGACACGCCCGAGATGCAGGCCGCGCTGCAGTTCCTGTACGACCTGAAGTTCACCGACAAGGTGATGCCGTCGGAGTGCGACTACGCGTGCGCCAGCGACCTGTTCACGACCGGCGCCGCGGCGTTCATCGTCAACGGCGACTGGGAGCTGGGCAACTACGCCGACAAGCTCGGTGACGACCTGGGCGTCGGCCCGCTGCCGACGGTGAGCTCGACCGGCGAGAACCCGGCGCCGTACACCGCGGGTGCCTTCTACATGGTGCCCACGGCTGTGGAGGGCGACACGCTGACCGTGGTCAAGGACTTCATCACCTGGTCGACGAACGCCGAGAACCAGGTGCAGATGGTCGAGGAGCTGCGTCGCCTGCCGGCCAACGCCGAGGCGCTGGCCGATCCGATCGTGACCGATGACCCGCTGCTGAAGGGCGCGGCCGACGCGCTCGCCAACGGCACCCCGCAGCCCACCAACGTCGAGATGCGCTGCGTCTTCGACGCCATGAACACCGGCATCCGGGACGTCCTGGGCGCCGGCAACAGCGACATGGCGGCCGTGACGGCCACCATGCAGAGTGCAGCCGAGAACTGCATCGCGACCCTCTAGGTTTGACCTTGGCCCCGGTACGGTGGCGGCGCGCCGCCGTACCGGGCGCCTCTTCTCGCTTCGCAGGGAGGCAGATCGGTGGACGTCGAGAGATCGGTCGCCGCGCTCGGAGAGGTGCTCGTCACCCTCCTCGTCTTCGCGATCATCATCGCCATCCTGGAGGGGGTGCTCTACCTCATCCTGGTCCGCTGGCTCAAGTGGCGACTGGCCATCCCGATCCTGCTCATCGCGCCCGCAGCGCTTGGTCTGCTGGCGCTCATCATCTATCCGCTCATATGGGAGCTGAACGTCAGCTTCACGAACATGAGCCTCAACCGCTTCTGCAACCCGGGACTCATCCCTCCTGCCGGCATCGGCGTCGAATGCAAGGGCGACGCCATGTTCGCGGGGCTCACGAACTACATCAACGTCCTGACCCGTCCGGTGCTGCAGCAGGCTGGCTTCCTGCAGGTCTTCTGGCAGACGATCGTATGGACCTTCTCGAACGTCGCGTTCCACGTCGCCGGCGGGCTGGGTCTGGCGCTGCTCCTCAACCGCCAGATGCGCGGCCGCGGCATCTACCGCGCGCTGATCATCCTGCCCTGGGCCGTGCCGCAGATCGTCTCACTTGCGATCTGGCGCACGGAGCTGAACAGCCAGTTCGGCTTCGTCAACCAGGCACTGGCCCTCATCGGCGTCCAGGGGCCCAACTGGCTCACCGACCCGACCGCCAATTTCTGGGGGATGGTGATGGTCAACGTGTGGCTGGGCATCCCGTTCATGATGGTCATCCTGCTCGGCGGCCTGCAGAGCATCCCGCAGGACCTGTACGAGGCGGCTGATATCGACGGCGCCAGCAAGTCGCAGTCGTTCTGGAACATCACGCTGCCGCTCCTGCGCCCGGTCATGACGCCGGCGATCATCCTGGGCTTCGTGTGGACGTTCAACAACTTCAACGTGCCGTTCGTGCTCAACCAGAACGAGCTCGAGACATCCGACACGCTGGTGACCGGCCTCTTCCGCGCCGCGTTCCAGTACAACCGCTATGGCTTCGCAGGGGCATACGCCTTCGTCATCTTCGCGATCCTGCTTGTCTTCACGATCATCTACGTGCGACGCAGCGGTGCGCTGCGGGAGGCCTACGAATGAGCGGTCAGACGATCCCGAGCGTCGGCGCCGTGCCGGGGCTGCGGACCAGGCTCACCGCCGGCGGCGGGCGCGGCGACTCGCCGCTGAAGCGGGCGCTGATCCACGCCACGCTGATCATCGCCTCGCTCATCGCCGTCTTCCCCGTGCTGCGCGTCCTGAGCGTCGCCGTGCGCCCCGAGGACCGGCTGCTGAGCCGCGATCTCAACCTCATCCCCGAGGGCGCGACACTGGCCTCGTTCGGACACGTCCTGTTCGAGACCGATTTCCCGCAGTGGATCTTTAACAGCCTGGTGATCACCGTCGGGACATCGATCGTGGGGCTCATCTTCGCCGCTACGAGTGCCTACGGCTTCTCGCGCTTCAAGTTCCCCGGGCGCGGGGTGGGGCTGACCGCCCTGCTCGCCACGCAGCTCATCCCGGCCACGATGCTGCTGGTGCCGCTCTTCATCCTGGCCCAGCAGTTCAACCTGGACGGCACGTACCGCGGCCTCATCGTCGCCTACAGCGTGACGAGCGTGCCGTTCAGCGTCTGGATCCTGAAGGGCTACTACGACACCGTGCCGATCGAGCTCGAGGAGGCGGCCATGATCGATGGCTGCTCCCGACTGGAGGCTTTCTGGCGCATTCTGCTGCCGCTGAGCACGCCGGCACTGGCGATCGTCTTCCTGTTCAACTTCCTGGCCGCATGGAACGAGTTCGTGCTGGCCCGGGTCCTCATCGGCTCACAGACCGACCTGTTCACCTGGCCGCTGGGCATCCTGCGCTTCCAGGCACAGTTCCAGACGCAGTGGGGCGACCTGGCGGCGGCGTCGATCCTGATCTCGATCCCTGTGGTGGCGCTCTTCCTGTACAGCAGCAAATGGCTCATCAGCGGCGTGACGCTCGGCGGCGTGAAGGGCTGACGGGCCGATGACGGCGACCCACGAACCGCCGGCCTGGGTCGCCGACGCGGTCTTCTACCAGGTGTTTCCGGACCGCTTCGCGCGCTCCGAGCGCGTCGTGGCGCCCGGGCCGCTCGAGGACTGGGACGTGCCGCCCACCCGCCACGGGTTCAAGGGTGGCGATCTGCTGGGCCTGGCCGAGCGGCTCGACCATCTCAGCGAGCTGGGCATCACGGCGCTCTACCTCAACCCGATCTTCAGCTCGGCCTCGAACCACCGCTACCACACCTTCGACTACATGGCGGTGGACCCGCTGCTGGGCGGTGACGGCGCGTTCCGCGAGCTGCTCGACGCCGCCCACGCGCGCGGCATGAAGGTGATCCTGGACGGTGTCTTCAACCACGCCTCCCGCGGCTTCTGGCCCTTCCACCACGTGCTCGAGACGGGGCGTCACAGCCCGTACCGCGACTGGTTCTACTTCAACGCGGAGGCACTCGACTCGGGGCGCCAGGTGCGCGCCTACCCCGACGAATCGCTGCGCGACGCGCTCGAGACGGATTGGGGCGATGCGCATGCGACCGGCGTCGAATCGCTCGAAACGCTCGGCTACCGGGCCTGGTGGGACCTGCCGGCGCTCCCCAAGCTCAACACCGACAACCCGGTCGTGCGCGAATACCTCTACGGCGTGGCGGAGCACTGGATTCAATTTGGGGCCGATGGGTGGCGGCTCGACGTCGCCGGCGAGATCGAGGATCCCGAGTTCTGGCGCGAGTTCCGGCGCCGCGTCCATGCCGTCAATCCCGATGCCTACATCGTGGCCGAGATCTGGCGCGAGGACCCCGACGTGCTGGCGGGCGACCGCTTCGACACGCTCATGAACTACCCCCTGGCGGAGGCGATCGTCAGCTTCATCGGCGGGTCTCGCCTCGACTTGCGGGTCGTCGCGCAGCACGCCGAGCTGGCGCGTCACATCCAGCCGCAGGGCGCCGCGGCCTTTGCCGCCAGGCTGGAACGCGCCCTGACGGTCTACCGGCCGGCCACGACGCGGGCCATGCTGAACATGCTCGACAGCCACGACACGCCGCGCCTGCTGACCATGGTCGGCGGCGATCGCGCCACGGTGCTGATGAGCTGGCTCACCGTCATGACGCTGCCCGGCGCCCCGTGCATCTACTACGGCGACGAGGTCGGCCTGCCCGGGGAGATGGATCCCGACTGCCGGCGCGCCTTCCCGTGGGACCGCGCCACGTGGGACGAGGAGATCTTCACGTGGCTCAAGGCGCTCGTCGCGCTGCGGCACGAGGAGGCGGTGCTGCGGCACGGGGAGACGCGCATCGTGGCTGCGGACGGCATGGCGCTCGCCTACCTGCGCAGCGACGCCCAAGACGCGATCCTGGTCGCGCTGAACGCGGGCGACGAGGCGACGGTCCTGCAGCTCGCGCTGCCCGACCACGAGGGGCGCTCGATCGAGCCGCTGCCCCTGCGCGGCGCGTCGCCGGCGCATCCCGCGCGCGTGGCGAGCGGCGCGGCAAGCCTGGAGCTTCCCGCGCGCACCGGCGCGGCGTACCGGGTCGGCTGACCGGCCATGCCACAGGGGCGGTCGCTCGCGATCCTCGTCGGGCTCGTCGTGACGCTCGTCGCCGTCCCGATCGCGCTGCTGGCGCTGAGCGGCGCGCGCACCTCGCTCCCGCCGGCGCAGAGCGGGGCACCGGTCGCCGCCACCGTGCCGGACCTGCCGGCGCTGCAACCGGACGAGGCGATCGACGAAGCGTCGCTGGCCCACGACTCGCGCAGCGACCTGTACCGCGTGCCGTGGGGCGCCGTCCCCGCGGGAACCGATGTCACGCTGCGCATCGCGGCCGCGGCGGGCGACCTGACGAGCGCCGCGGTGCGCGTCAGCGATGAGCTGAACGGTTCCTCGATCACGGTGCCGCTGGCGCGGGTCGCGCGCGACGCCACGCTGGGCGAGCACGGGATCGACTACTGGCAGGCGACGCTCTCGACCATCGCGCAGCCGACCGTGCTGCGCTATCGGTTCATCGTCAGCGACGGCGCGGCGGTTCGCTACCTTGAGGACGACGCGCTCCTCGACGGCGGGCCGGGCGAGGTGCTGCCGGCGACCGAGGAGCGCGGCTGGCAGATCACGACCTACGACCCGGACTTCACCACGCCGGACTGGGCGAAGGGGGCAGTGGTGTACCAGGTCTTCCCGGACCGCTTCGCCAACGGCGACCCGTCGAACGATCCGTCGCCCGATGCCGTAGCGGCCGCGAGCGGCGCGGAGCGCTATCGGTACGGCGACGTGTACGGCAACCCGGTCCTGGTACGCGACTGGGAGACGGAGCTGCCGGAGGGTTCCTGTCGCGCGTACACCGGCGCGGGCACGTGCCACGAGGCGCCGCTCGGCCGCGACTTCTATGGCGGGGACCTGGCGGGCCTGACCGAGCAGCTGCCGGAGCTGGTCGAGCTTGGCGTGACCGCGATCTACCTCAACCCGATCTTCGCCGCGCCGTCGAACCACCGCTACGACACCAGCGACTACACCGTCATCGATCCTGACCTCGGCACGCAGGCCGACTTCGATGCGCTCGTCGCGGAGGCGGACCGGCTGGGGCTGCACCTCATCCTGGACGGCGTCTTCAACCACACCAGCTCGGACTCGCCGTTCTTCGACCGCGCGCACCGGTTCGGCGAGGTCGGCGCCTGCGAGTCGGCCGGCTCGCCGTACGCGACGTGGTACCAGCTCGAGCCCGGCCCACCGGCGAAGTGCTTCGACGGCCAGACATACGCCGATTGGGCCGGCTTCGACACGCTTCCCGCCCTGGCGGAGACGCCCGACGTCTTCGGCGCCTTCTTCGGCGCCGACGGCATCGTGCGCCACTGGCTCGACGCGGGCATCGGCGGTTGGCGGCTGGACGTCATGAACGAGATCAGCCACGGCTTCCTGCGCGGCCTGCGCGACGCCGCCAAGGCGTCGAATCCCGATGGGCTGATCCTGGGCGAGTTCTGGGAAGATGCCTCGCCGTGGCTGCTCGGCACGGAGGCCGACAGCGTCATGAACTACCGGTTCCGGCGCGCGGTCCTCGGCCTGGTCAACGGCGACACACCCGACCTCGACGGCGCAATTGCGGGACTGACGCCGAGCGCCTTCGCATCGGTCATGCAAGGCGTGCGCGAGGACTATCCGCCGCCCGCGTGGGAGGTGCTGCACAACATCGTCGATTCGCACGACACGACGCGCATCCTGTGGACGCTGACGCCGGGGCGCGACAACCGCGCCGAGAAGGAGGATGCGGCCAATCTGGAGATCGGCAAGGCCAAGCTGCGCCAGGTCGCCGCGCTGCAGCTCACCTGGCCGGGCATGGCCGGCATCTACTACGGCGACGAGGTTGGCCTGACCGGCCACGACGACCCGGACGACCGTCGCCCGTACCCGTGGGGCAGCGAGGACACCGCGCTGCGCGAGTGGTACGC
>JBDTNK010000016.1:0-37430 GCA_039933775.1 Chloroflexota bacterium
GCGTCGAAGCCCTTCATGAAGCTCACCGGGCCCGATGCCTCACCGCCGCCCGCCAGCGTCTCCTTGCTGCTCCGGATGGTGCTCAGGTTCGAGCCGGTGCCCGAGCCGAACTTGAAGAGCATGCCCTCGGTCTTGGCGAGGCCCAGGATGCTCTCCATGGTGTCCTCGACGGAGTTGATGAAGCAGGCTGAGCACTGGGGATGGGCGTCGATGCCGACGTTGAACCAGACGGGGCTGTTGAAGGCGGCGCGCTGCTTGAGCAGGATGTCGGTCAGCTCGGCGTTGAAGGCGTCGCGGTCCGCATCGGTCGCGAAGTAGCCGTCCTTGTCGCCCCAGCCGGTGATCGTGTCCGAGACGCGGTCGATCATCTGCTTGACGCTGCGCTCGCGCTCGGGCGTGCCGAGATGGCCGCGGAAATACTTGGATGCGACGACGTTCGTGGCGAGGGCTGACCAGGCCTTGGGGATCTCGAGGTCCTTCTGCTCGAACACGACCTTGCCGTGCTCGTTGGTGATCGCCGCTTCGCGCAGCTCCCACTCGACAGTGTCATACGGATGCACCCCCTCGCGGGTGAAGCGGCGCTCGATGTCGAGGCCCTTCCAGGTGCGCGCCTGCCCGGCTTTCAGCTGGGCGTAGCCGCTGGGCTCCGCGCCGGTGCCGTGGGCGTTTCCGTTGCCGTTGGCCGTGCCGTTGGCCGTGCCATTGACCTGTCGCTCTGGGGCTGCGGTGCGAGCCATTTCGGGCCTGTTCCTCGTGTGCTGTCGATGCTTCCGACATCTCCGGATGGCGCTCCCGCGAGGCCACACGCTGCTCGTTCGCAGCTCGTCTGCTGCTCGCTGCGTGGTCATCGACCGAGGCTCGTTCGCGCCATCTTTCGCGGCATTCCCGCGATTTCGTAGGCGGTCCACTCTACGCCGGCCGATCCGGTGCGTCAAGGCCAAAACCACAACATCTAGTGGTAGATTCGGATGATAGCCCCTAGATCATGTGGTATCGCCGCTTTCGCGGTGGATGGACTGTGGACCCGATGTGGACGGCCTGTGGACGCTTTTGGGGAGTGATGCGCATCGGTCCTGGCTGGGCGTGCTCCGGCGAGTTCGGCCGCGGTGACTGGCCTGGCTCTCCGCCGCCCGGCACGCCTGTCATGGGATGGTTGAAACAGCGCTCGAGCCCCGTCGGACCTGCCCAGATGACGGGCTCAGCGGACGTTCCGGTCGCCAGACGACACGTCCGCCGTTGAGCTCTGATCCGAGCGCGGTTCTGGTCATGCCATGACCGACGGGGCCAAGGCCGGACCGGCGCGAACCAGAGCGGCCTAGCGTCGCGAGCGTATTACATCCGCACGATGCCGTTCGTCGCCGGCAGCTCGCCGCGGTCGAGGGCCGCGAGGACCGCCCTCGGCCCCGCCGGGAAGTCATGGACGAGCGTCAAGCCGAGGGTCTGGAGGGCTCGTCGGTTCGTCTCGGTCTCCGAAAGCAGGAGGATCACGACGCCGATGCCGCTGTCGGCCTGCTTGCGCAGGATCGGGCGAAGCTGAGCCTGGCCGTCGCGAAGCCGCGTGACCGCCTCGATCGCCGCCGCGGCCTCAGCGCGTCGGATGACGGCGTCGAAGGCTCGGCTGCCGTCACCGACGGGGACCTCGAGGGACGACTGCCAACTCGGGCCGATCCGCGCGAAGAACCGTTCCAGCAAGCGGATCTGGGCGATGTCGCGAATCGGCGGGCCAGCTGGGAACGTCCGGAGCCAGAGATCGAGCCCCACGGCGCGCGCCAGCATTGCCAGCGGGATCGCTTCGACGGGAGTGACTCCGCGCTCGAGCCGGCTGATGGTGTTCGGCGACAGACCGATGCTCCGACCGACCGCAGCCTGGGACAGCCCGCACGCGATCCGAGCCTCGCGGATGTCGAGAAGCACCGCATCGAGCTGTCGCTTCGTGCGTCGTGCCGCCTCGTCGATGGCGCGAACCCGGCTGGGCATGGCGCGAACTCTCGCACGTGGCGCTTATCGCGGAGTTACTGGCGGCTGCTGCCGCTGCGTGTGCCGCGGTGCGGTCACGTGGCGGTTTAAACAGCGCTCGAACACGCGGAACGACGCCGAAATCGGGGTCTCGCCGGCCGTTCGTGTCAGCGGGAGACATGATCGCGGACGAGCCGCGGCCCAAGCGCGGTTTCGGTCACGTGGTGGTTGAAGGTGATTCGGCACCCGGCAGCGCCCAGTGCCGGACTAGGAAGCGGCGCCGACTCCCTGCGTGCCCACGGGCGCCGACGCGGCTGAAGGCTGGCCGGCCCGGGAAGACGAAGCCAGCGCACGATCCAACACCTCGAGGTACGGGCGAGCGCGCAGCGATTCCAGCAGCGGCCGAGACGCCTCGGCCCAGGCGCGGACCTTGGGGTCGTCGGGGTAGGCGATCAGGGCGTCGAGGGCGACCATCGCCGCATTAACCGCGGCGCCGACCTGCTGCCACAACTCGATCGAGTCTCGGAACGCCGCCAAGGCGTCCGTGGGGCGCCCCTCCGCCCAAAGTACGCCACCGGCGGCCCACTGGCGCCAGGCCCGGTTGACGCCGGTTGACCCGGGCACCCGTGCGAGGCGCTCGGCCGGGTCGTGGACCAGGTCGGGGCGCTTGGCCCACAGGGCGCAGCGAACCGCGTAGACGAGCATCTCACGCTGGTCCTGCGGCTGCAGCTCCGCGGACTCGAGCCAGAGCCGGTATGCCGAGTCCAGCTCACCGCTGGCCTGCGCGACGTTCGCCGCAACGTACGCGCGCTGCGAACGCGAATCCTCGTCGTCCAGGTCGCCGAATGCGTCTTCGATCTCTCGCACCTGATCCGAGAGTCGCTCGCCGCGCGCGATCTCGATCGCGGAGCGGAAGAAGATGATGCGTCCGCGGTTTGCTGGCAGCACCGACGACTCGAGGGCCTCAGTCAGCAGCTGTATGGCTTCGTCCCAGCCCCGCCCGTCTAAGCACGAGAGCCCTGCGAGCACCGCGATGCTGAAATCGTGGTTCGCTCGATTGCCAAGCCGCTTGGCGAGATCCGCAGCATCAACGAGCACGTCCTTGGCCGCGCCCACCTCTTCCTGCGACAGGGCCGCTGCCAGGTTGTTGAGAGCCCGCAGCTCCAGGTTTGCGTCGCCGGCGCGATGTGCCAAGTCGGCAGAGGCGCGCTGCATCACGACCGACCATCGAACCCGGCCAAGAAATCCATGCGCCGCGCCGATGTTGCAAAACGCCTCGGCAACGATCAGGTCATTCCCGAGGGGATCCGCGATCACGATCGCCTGGTCGCCGGCCACAACGGCGTCTCGATGCCGGCCGGAGCGAAAGTAAGCGCGCGCGAGGCGAGCCAGTGCTTCGGCGAGGGCCAGCGGGCTGTCGAGGGCAGCTGCCTCGTCGCGTGCCTGCTCGAGCACCTCGATCGCCGCGGCGATGTCGCCCGCGTCGATCAGGATGGAGCCGAGCCGGGCGGCAGCCTTCACGGCGGCTTCCCGATCGCTCAGCTCGCGATGAGCGGCCACTGCGTCACGTCCGAACGTGACCGCATCCTCACGCGCGGCGACCGCGGCGTACTCGGCCAGCTGATCCAGCAACGGCGCCCGGTCGGCCGCGTCATCGGTGACGCCGAGCGCCTGCGTCAGGTACCCCACGGCATCGTCAGGGGCACCGAGATCAGCGGCACGCTCGGCGGCCCCGATCAGGGCGAGGCGCGCTTGGCCCGCCAAAGCGTCCGCCTCGGGACCTTCGTCAGAGGCGGCGTGCGCGGCCAGGTAATGGCTGGCCAACGCGCCGACCAGCTCCTCGTCGCCGATCGCCTCGAAGTGACGCGCCACCGCCAGGTGCCGGGCGCGCCGATCGCGGCGACCGAGCGTGTCGTAGGCGACCTCGCGAATCAGCGATTGGACAAACTTGTACTTCCCGCGCTCCGGCGACTGCGGATCGCGTTCGATGTCGAGCAGCTCGCGCCGCACGAGATCCCGCACGCGCGGCTCGAGAGCCGCGCGTGCGACGCCGGCGACCCCGGCGAGGGCATCGGCCGGGAAGACCTGTCCCAGCACCGCCGCGTCCTGGAGCAGGCTGCGGTCGGCCGGGTCGAGGGCATCGAGCCGCGACGCGATGAGCGAGCGCAGCGACTCCGGAACGCGCAGCTGAGAAAGATCGCCGACCGGCTCGTATCGGTCCCCGACCTGGACCAGGCGTCCATCGGCAAGTAGGGCGCGGACGGTCTCGACGGCGTAGAGCGGCATGCCTTCGGCACGCGCCACGATCGCCGAAGTCGCGTCGGCCGGAAGGCCGGGAACGAGGCCGTCGAGCAGGTCGCGGACGGCGGCATCGGGCAGCGGCTCGAGCGCGAGGGCGGTCAGGTGTCGGCGGCCTGCGCCCCAGTCGGGCCGGCGGTCGAACAGCTCGGGACGCGCGAGGGTGACGATCATGATCGGCAGGTCGCGCGACCAGTCGAGCACGTGGTCAATGAAGTCGAGCAGGCCGCCATCCGCCCACTGCAGGTCCTCGAAGACGAGCACGGTGGTGCCCTGCCGCGCGATCCCCTCGAAGAAGGCCCGCCAGGCTGGGAAGAGGACCTCGCGTCCACCGGCGGGTGCCGGTTCCACGCCGAGCAGCGTCAACAGAGCAGGACCGATGGTCTCGCGTTCGGTGGGATCGGGGACGTACTCCTCCAGCGTCGCGCGGATGCGCTCCCGGGTCGTCGGTTCGTCGTCATCCTCGGTCAGACCGGCACGGCGCCGCACCATCTCGCCCAGCGCCCAGAAGGTGATTCCGTCCCCGTAGCTCGGCGAGCGGCCGCGGTGCCACCACACGTCTTCCGCGACGCCATCGATGTATTTCAGCAGCTCCCAGGCGAGCCGGCTCTTGCCGATGCCGCCGACGCCCGTGATCGAGACGAGCCGCACGCGCCGTTCCCGACCCACCGAGTGCAGCACATCCTTCAGCTGCCGCAGCTCCTCCTCGCGACCCACAAACGGCGCCTCGAGTGCATCGGCGCGGCCCTGTCCGCCGCGCTGCGCGACCACGCGGAGGGCGACCCACGCCGGCACCGGCGCGATCTTGCCCTTGAGTGACTGGTCACCGAGCGGCTCGAACACGATCGCCGACTCGGCCGCACGGCGTGTCGCCTCGCCGACGATCACAGTGCCCGGTTCGGCGACGCCCTGGAGCCGCGCGGCGGTGTTGACGAGATCGCCGGCGACGAGACCCTGGTTGGTGGCGCCGATGGTCACCGCCGCATTGCCGGTCAGCACCCCGGCGCGCGCCTGGAGGCTCGGATGCAGGCCACGAACCGCGGCGACGAGCTCGAGCGCGGCGCGAACCGCCCGCTCCGCGTCGTCCTCGTGCGCGGTCGGGGCGCCCCAGACCGCCATCACGGCATCGCCGATGAACTTCTCGACGGTGCCGCCGTACAGCGTGACGATCTCCGTGGCCTGGTCGAAGTAGCGGCTCAGCAGCTCTCGGACGGCCTCCGGGTCGCGATCTTCGGCGAACGTCGTGAATCCGACGAGGTCGATGAAGAGGACGCTGACGAGCCGCCGCTCGGCACCCGAGCCGACATCGACGGTCGCCTGGGAGATCCCCAGCTGGGTCGTCGGAGTCGCGGAGGCCGCCGCTGTGGGCATGCCCGGCATGGCATGTCCGCAGCTGGCGCAGAAGCGCGCGTCAGCCCGATTCGGCTCGCCGCAGGCCGGGCAGCTTGGCGAGAGCGACGCACCGCAGTTGTCGCAGAATCGGCTTGCGGATCGGTTCTCCGTCCCGCACGCAGCACAGAGCACTCGGGCACCCCTGTGAGGATCGGTGCTTGAGAGTAGACGATCGGCTCGGTGCCCGGGCGCGTCGGCTGGCTCGACCGGTGGCTGCGCGGCTCGTTGTTCGGGCCCGTGGGCGGGCCTCCGTCGAGTGTGGAGCCGAATGAGGCCCTCCGTCCGCGTCGGTGGACCTCCGTCCGCGTCAGTCACGTGACGGTTGAAACAGCGCTCGAGCCGACGGAATGGGGCCGAAATCGAGGCCTCACCGGCGGTTCGTGTCGGCCGACGACATGGACCAGCGGCGAGCACCACTTCGCCCGCTGTTTCGGTCACGGCGTGGTTGGGCAGCCGGGTGCGGCACCAGGAAGTGGCGCAGCGCCGCTGTATTTCGGATCGCATGGCGAACAGTGCCACCGACCACAATGCGACGCATGCAGACCGATGAGCGCGCCGGGTGGCTGGAGTGGGTCGGCCGCGCCATCTTCATCTCGCTGCTGGCGACCGCGGCGGGTGGCGTAGTCGCCGCGCTGCTGCATCGGTCCATGGGTGGGGAGGCGGAGCTGGGTGCGGTGGTCGGGCTGGCCGTGCTGTTCGGCGGTTTGTTCCATGTCGGCTACGCCGCCTTCCTGCCGCGCAGCGGCGCGATCCGCGGCGTCATGTTCGGGTCAACCATGCTGCTCCTGACGGCCACGACCATCGAGCCGAGCGTGGGGCTGGGCGCAGCGACACTCCTCCCCTATCTCGCGTTTGGCGCTGTGGCGGGCGTTGTCGCACAGTGGTTGGCCAGGCACCTGCCGTCGGGCGTCAGCTGGTGGAGCGGCACCGGCTACGCGATTGTGTTCGGTGCGTGGCTGCTGCTGTTTGCGCTGTTCGTGGTGGTGGGGCTGGATCCGGCATCGGGCGGCGTCGTGGGCAAGCTGGCGATCGCGTCGGCGTTCGCCTTCGGCGTCGCGCGGCACCTCACGCGGGCGCCGGCGCTGCGACTCGTGGCGCTCGCGACCCTCGGCCTCTTCTGCGTGCTGGCCGCCGCGCCGCTCGTGGTGGGCTGAGGCCCTTCGCGCCTGGGAGTCCGTCGGGTAGTCGTGCGGTGACTGGTATGGAGCGCAACCGTCCGTTTGGCGCGCCGGAGTCCGTCAGGTAGTCATGCGGCGACTGCTAGATACACGGACGTCCGCTTGAAGCCCGCATCGGGCGCTCTGGAGCGTGTCCTCAGGCTCACCGCGGTGACAGACTCCGGTCTGCGGCTGGCTAGCAGTCCCGGGGTGCATGGCTGACCGGCTGCCGGTCAAGCAACGACCCTCGCCACGTACGATTGGCGCCGCGGAGACGGCGGAGCGCACCGGAGGACAAGCAGATGCACATCGCCGAGGGCAGCGTCCTGGACCGGCGCACGCTGAACCGGACGCTGCTGGGCAGGCAGCGACTGCTCGAGCGGGTCGAGATGCCGGTGCTTGACGCGGTCGAGCACCTCGTCGGCATGCAGGCCCAGAACCCGCTGGATTCCTACCTTGCCCTCTGGTCGCGGCGGCGGTCGAGGGAGGTCGCCGCGTAGCCGTTACTCGTCCGCGAAGCGCAGCCACCCAGGTGGCACATCGGTCAGGAGCGACCGCGCCAGCTGCGGATCGGCGGAGAGCCGCCAGTCGATGACCCGCCCCACCTCAGCTTCGTCCTTGCGCCACTCGAACCAGTTGATCATACGCAGGCGCGGGAAGCGGGCGTGAACATCGGTCCCGAAGACCTGGCCGAACCAGGCCAATGTGATCTCGGCACCGCTCGGACCGGGGCCGGCAGGGTCCCAGAGTGCTGCGGTCTCGGTGATGGCCATCGGCTTGTCATGGCCGATCGTGTAGTCGGCGTAGAAGTCGGGCAGATCGGTCTCGTCGCCGTTCGCGCCGGCGTAGGTACCGGTCAGGCGAGCCACGAAGGCGCCGGGCTCGGGGACCTCGTTCTCCCCCCACGGGTGGACGTTGCCCCAGTGATAGAGGCTCATCCCGACCCAGTCGACCGCCTTGTCGCCGGGGTAGTAGGGCGCGTACGGATCATCGGCCGCGGTCAGCGTGCCGTCGTAGTCGGTGTCGAGCAGCGCGAAGTCGGGAGTGTCGGGCAGCGCCTCGGAGCGGCCGCCGCTGAATGGATAGCCGGCGCCATAGTTCGGCGCCCAGACCGTGGCCGCGTCGGGGATCTCGTGCACCGCTGCCGCGACGCGGCGGTAGGCCTCGATATACGCGGCCGGCTGCTGGCCCCACGCATACCAGCTCCCGTTCATCTCGTGCCCGAAACGAACGAGGATCGGCACGCGGAGCTCGGCATAGCCTTGCAGCGTGGTCGCCAGGTCGGCGACCGCGGCATCGGTCACCGAAGCCAGGCCGTCATTTGGCTCCAGGGTGATGAGCGCCAGGCCATGCACCGATGCAACCTGCTCAACGAACGCGTCAAGGTTGGCGCGCCCGCCGTCGTCGAGCGGAAAGGCCACGAACTGGACCCAGGCGGCGGGCGTGACACCCAGCCGCTCGCTCACCGCCGCCGCGGTGTCGGTGCCCCAGTCGAGGTTGACGCCGAAGAGGGCGCCATCGGGCGGTTCAAGGCGTGCACGGCCGGGGGCGGCCGGCGCTTCGGAGGTCGTCGGGACGGCCGATGGCGCGACGGATTGCGCCGCGTTCGCGGGCGCGACCGATTGCGCAGCGGGCGCGGGCGCGAAGGCGCACGCGGTCAGGAGGAAGCAGAGCAGGGTGGTGATGCGACGCACCACCGCAGTGTGGATGGTGCGCCGCTCCTATCGTATGGCCCGAACGTCCGGGTCGGTGCGGTCAGCTCACCGTGAAGTGGATGTGCATCCCGGAGTCGTAGTGGCCTTCGACGTTGCAGATCCCGACGTAGTCGCCCGCCTCGAGATTGGCGCTGAACGACTTCGTCGAGCCGACCTCGACATCTTCGACCTCGCCCATCGAGGTCAGGCTCGGATCGTCCTCGTTGACCTCTGGCTCATCACTCTGCTCGGGGAGTGCGTCCTCGGCGACATCGGTCCGGAAGACCACGAACTCGTGGACGATCGTGCCGTCGTTGGTGACGTTGAAAGTAACGTCGCCGGCCGGGATATCGGTCGTGTTGAACTCGACCTTGAACTCCGACAGCGTGACGTCCACGGCGGTGCCGCCGCCGCCATCTGATGAGGGCGATGCGGCTGGCGTGCTGCACGCGGCGAGCGCCGCGGCGGCCAGGATGACGCCGAAGAGCTTGGCCGAGCGATGTCTCGGCAGAGTGATTGATGGACCACGCATGTGGGTGCTCCTCTCGTTGCTCACGGGCGCGCAGCGGCAGCCCGCCCGCGTCGTTCCACGATAGAACCGGTATTGGTCGAGGCATATAGTCACAAGCGACCAATTTGAGTGGCGGTTGATGACCAAGCTAGCAAGCGCACGCACGGACGCAGCGGCCGGCGACGGGCACGCCGAGGAGGCGTTTGCGCTCCGTGATCTGCGGACCCGGCTGCTGCAGTTCGGGCCGCAGCGGATGCTGCTCGTGCTCGACCTCGTGGCCCTGGCGCTCGTCGCGGCCATGTACTTCCAGGTCGGGCCGCCGGAGCTGCTCTTCCACGGCGTTTTCGTGGTGCTCACGATCGATGCCTTCGTGTATGGCCGGCGGGTCTGCTTCACGCGGATCGTGGCGGCGTCGATCGCGCTGCTCGGCTACGTCGCGCTGCCATCGTTCGAGGCCGGTGTCGAGCCGGTCGATCTCACGGAGTGGCCGCTGATGTTCACGATCGCGATCCTCGTGGCCTGGTTGGCCGATCGCGAACGCACCGCGGCGCGCCGGTACGCCGGCCTCTACCGAGAGGCGCGCGATCGCCTCGTGACGGCGCAGGAGGAGGAGCGTAGGCGGCTGTCGCGGGACCTGCATGACGGGATCGGGCAGACCCTCACCGCGTTGACGTTGGCGCTCGACGCGGCGTCCGCGGGCACGTCGGCGTCGACGTTGCGGCCTGGGCAGATCGTTCGCGCCCGCTCCCTGGCCACGAGCGCGCTCGAGGAGGTGCGTTCGGTGGCGGAGCGCGTTCGGCCGCCACGGCTCGAGACGCGCGGACTCGCCAGTGCGCTGCACGAGATGGCGCTCGCCTGCGGTGCGCCGGTCGCGTTGCAGCTCGATGCGGTCGTCGCCAACGAGCTGGCGCCGCCCCACGTGCTCGAGGTGTACCGCATCGCGCAGGAGGCACTCGGCAACGCGGTGCGACACGCGCACGCGCACGCGATCGCGATTCGGATCGAGCGCGCACCGCACGGCCTTCGGCTGCAGATCCACGATGACGGGATCGGATTCGACCCGGGCCAGGTCGATCCGCGCGGCCTGGGGCTGACCGGCATGCGGGAGCGGGCCGCGCTCCTGGGCGGGCGGCTGCACATCACGAGCCGGCCCGGCAGCGGCACGCAGGTTGAGCTGCTCGCGCCGTTGGCGGCAGCGGTGCAGCTCGCCGTGGCGCCTGTGCCTGCAGTCGACCCGGCCCCGCTGCACGGCGGGCAGTGAAATGATCCGGGTCCTGCTCGTCGAAGATCACCCAGTCGTCCGCGAGGGTCTGCGGCTGCTGCTCGAGCAGCAGGCTGACCTGGAGGTCGTCGGCGAGACGGGACGCGCGTCGGATGCCATCGCCCTCGCGGCCGAGCTGGCGCCCGACGTGGTGCTGATGGACATCGGTCTTGGGTCCGATGATGGCGTGCCGGTGATCGAGTCGATCCGCTCGCGCATCCCGGCGACGCGCGTCCTCGTCCTCTCGATGTTCGTCGACGGCGAGACGGTGCGCCAGGCCCTGCTCGCCGGCGCCGCCGGCTATGTCGTCAAGGGCGCGAGTGCGGACGAGCTCGTGGCCGCGATCCGCGCCGTCGCCGCCGGCGGCACCTTCCTGCACAGCGCGATCGCCGGGGTGGTGCTCGACGATGGCCTGCGCTGGCTGCACGCGGGCGCGCCACTCTCGCCCAGGGAGCGCGAGGTCCTGAGCCTGCTCGCCGGCGGCCGTTCCGCGAGCCTCATCGCGCGAGGGCTGGGCATCAGCACCAACACCGTGCGCCGGCATCTCGCCAACACCGCCGAGAAGCTGGGCATCCACGGCAGCCGCGCACTCAGCCAGTACGCCCGCCAGCACGGCCTTGCGCGACCGATGCCCGAGCCGGTTCGCTCGACGAGCGACGCCTCCTGAGCACGGGTTCGGTCCAGGCGCACCACCGCGCGCGACGAATGACGTAGACCGATGTGGGTCAATTGCCGATTGGTGACGGCACCGATGCGGCGCATCGTGCAGCTACAACCAAACCTTCTCCTCCCCGAGCGCGAAACACGGACCGGATCCTGACCCGGTCCGTGTTTCGTGTCTGGCTCGCGCTCGTGATTTCGCGATTGAGACAGTCCGATACTTGACGTGACATGGTGTCGCACGTAGCGTCGCCCGCATGGCCCTCAACGCAGCCGCCCCCGATGCCACGATTCGGCGCCAGGTGCTCGCCCATGCGCACGGGCTGCTGCGCGAGAACCCGCGCGTGCCGATCGAGTGCATCGCCCGGGAGTCGGGCGTGTCACGCGCCACGCTCTACCGCCACTTCGGATCGCGCGCCGCACTGCTGCGGGCCGTGGAGCTCGACCCGCCGGCGTCCGCGACCGAGCGGGTCCTGACCGTCGCCGCCGACCTCGTCGCGCGTTCCGGCCTGGCGGGCGTCTCGATGGACGACGTCGCAGTCGCAGCCGGCGTTTCGCGCGCCACGGTCTACCGCCTCTTCCCGAGCAAGGCGGCGCTGTTCGGGGCGCTGCTGCGCCGCTACTCCCCGTTCGAGCCCATCGTCGCCATCCTCGACGAGATTGGCGACCGGCCGCCGCGAGAAGTGATCGGTCGCATCGGGCTCACGGTGGCGCGCATCGGGCAGGCGCGCACGGAGCTGCTGCGCGCGGTGATCGCCGACGTGGGCAGGGCCGGGCCGGATGCCATCGAGGGGGTGCGCGACGTGATCGGGCCGGCCATCGGGCGCCTCGGCGCCTACCTCGCCGCGCAGATGGCGGCCTGCCGTCTGCGCCCGATGCTGCCGCTGCTCGCGGTGCAGGCGATCATCGGTCCAATCGCCTTCCACGTGCTCACCCGAACCCCCGCCGAGCGCATCTTCGGCTTCGACCGGCCGATCGAGGAGTCCGTCGCGGAGCTCGTCGACGCGATCCTGGGCGGCATGGAGCCGCGAACATGAGCGCCGCGGTCGAGGTGCGCGAGGTGCGCAAGCAGTTCGGCGAGATCGAGGCGCTGGCCGGCATCTCACTCACGGTGCAGGCCGGTGAGATCTATGGCCTGCTGGGTCCGAACGGCGCCGGCAAGACGACGCTGATTCGGGCCATCGTGGGACTGGTCCGCGCCGATGGCGGCGAGGTCCGCGTGCTGGGTAGTGTGATGCCCGACCGGGCGACATTGAGCCGTATCGGCTACATGACCCAGGCGGCGGCCCTGTACGCGGATCTCACCGCGGAGGAGAACGCGCGCTTCTTCGCCGCGGTGCAGGGCAACGGGGACCGGCGTGGCGTCGAGGCGGCGCTGCGCTTCGTGGAGCTCTGGGAGCGACGACGCTCCGTCACCGCAACGCTCTCGGGCGGCATGCGCACGCGCCTCTCGCTGGCCTGCGCGCTCGTGCATGGACCCGACCTGCTGCTGCTTGACGAGCCGACGGTTGGCGTCGATCCGCAGCTGCGCGTGCAGCTCTGGGACGGGCTGCGGCGCATGGCCGCCGAGGGCACCACGATCATCGTCTCGAGCCACGTGATGGACGAGGCGGAGCGCACGGACCGCCTGGGCCTGGTCCAGGGCGGGCGGCTGCTCGCCGAGGGGACCGTGGCCGAGATCCTGGCACTGGGCGGCAGCGACCGGCTCGAGGACGCGTTCCTGCGGTTGGCCGGTACGGAGACCCAGGACCGATGAATCCGCGCCGCACGCTTGCCATCACCGGCCGCCTCCTGGCGCAGTTCCGGCACGACCACCGCACGCTCGGGATCCTGTTCGTCACGCCGCTCGTCGTCCTGGGCCTCTTCGCGGCCATGCTCGGCGGTGACGCTCCGCTTCCCACGCTCGGCGTCGTGCAGCTCGACGGTGGGCCGCTCGGGCCACAGGTGGCGGAGGCACTGCTCGACTCCGAGGCGGTTGCAGCCTCCGAACTGACCGATGTCAACGCCGGCGAATCGGCGATCGGCGATGGCACGCTCGATGGCTTCGTCACTATCCCGTCGGACTTCTCGACCTCGCTGGGCACGGGCACAGTCAGCCTCGACGTTCGCGTAGAAGGGACCGATGGCGCGCGTACCGCGCGCATCGTCGGCGCTGTGCAGGGCGGCGTTCTCGCGGCGATGCAGTCGTACGCGCCGCCGGTGCCATCGGGCGTCGTGGCGCCATCGCTGCCAAAGCTCGATGTCGCGGTGTCGTATCGGTACGGCGATGGCGACCTTGGTCCGCTTGATCAGCTGGGTGGCCCGTTCATCGGTCTGATCGTCTTCTTCCTCGTCTATATCGTGACGAGCGTGTCCTTCCTGCGGGAGCGCTCGCTCGGGACGCTCGAGCGCCTCATGGCGACGCCGCTGCGGCGGCCCGAGATCGTGGTCGGCTACCTCCTGGGCTTTGGCCTCGTGGCGATCATCCAGTCCGCGGAGGTGCTCGCCTTCGGGCTGCTCGTGCTGGGCCTCTACAACGCCGGATCGGTCCTGCTCATCTTCGGATTGCTGCTGCTCTTGTCAGTCGGGGCGGTGAGCCTGGGCATCTTTCTGTCGACCTTCGCGCGCTCCGAATTCCAGGCGGTGCAGTTCATCCCGCTCGTGGTGGTGCCGCAGGTGCTCCTGTCGGGGATCATCGTGCCGGTCGCCGACGAGCCTGGATGGCTCCAGCCGATCTCGAATGCCCTGCCGCTGACCTACGCGGTCGACGCGCTGCGCGACGTCATGCTGCGCGGCAGCGGGGTTGGCGAGATCGCGCTGCAGGTCGCGGTACTCGCTGGATTTGTGATCGTCGTGCTCGCCGCGGCGTCCGCGACGCTTCGCCGGGAAGTGGCCTGACGCGTTCGCCTCTGTGCCGGCGTGGCTTGACCCGACTGGGTGGGTCAGATCACGCGAATGCGGGCTCAGCTGCGCGGTTTGACCCACCCAGTTGGGTCACACGGCACGGGAGGGCCCCGAGATGCGCGATCTGACCCACCCAGTTGGGTCAGCAGGGGTCGCGAGGCCGTGGTACTCGATCAACTGCCCATGTGGTGATCGTTAGACGCGAGATCGGACACATTCCGGCCTGGTTTCCGATCACGTGCATCACTTGTTGGCGCAACTGATCGAGAAGTCAGCTGTGCACGTTGGCGAACGACCGTGACATGTGCATCTGCGCAGGTTGCGCCGTGCTGTGGCGCGCCGCCGCCGCTGGCTCCAAAGCCGCGCCCGCCCACTACACTCGCCGGAATGCAGCATCCCGCGCCCGGTCTCGAGCGCCTGGCCCGGCTCGACATTCTCCTGGTACGCCACGCCGAGCCGCTGCCGGTCGGCAGCCCCGATCACCCCGAGGACGAGCGCCCGCTGACCGATGCCGGGCGAGCTGCCGCGGAGGAGCTGGCCGATCAGCTCGACGGCGTCTACCTCAGCGCCGTGTACTCGAGCCCGTACGCACGTGCGCGGCAGACGGTCGAGCCGGCGGCGCGGCGCCACGACCGCGAGGTGCTCATCCTGGACGACCTGCGCGAGCGGCGGCTCACGACCACTAGTTTGCCGAACTGGCGCGAGCACCTGGAGCTTTCATGGCGCGACCACGACTACGCGCTCGAGGGCGCCGAATCGGGTCGCGATGCGCAGCGTCGGGCGCTGGGCGTGCTCAACCTGCTGCGCGTCCGCCATCCCGATGGCGGGCGGCTGCTCGTCGGCAGCCACGGGAACTTGATCTCGCTCATCCTGCACGCGCTGGAGCCAGGGGTCGACGCGGCCTTCCATCTCGCCATGCCGATGCCGGCGCTGTACTGGCTCGAGCACGACGGCCTCGCCTGGCGCGTCATGGCCGGCCACGGGGTGGACCGATTGGCCGCGGGCAAGGACTAGACGTCGCGGGCGACCAGATCCTCCAGGGTCTCGCGCCGCCGCGAGAGGCGCAGTTCGCCGCCCTCGACCACGGCCTGGGCGGGACGCAACCGCCCGTTGTAATTGCTCGCCATGGCCGCTCCGTAGGCGCCGGTGGCTTCGACCGCGAGCAGGGCACCCACGCCGGCATGCGACGTGTCCATCCAGCGACCGATGTCGTGCGCCAGCACATCCCCCGCCTCGCACACCGGCCCGGCGAGATCGACGCGGGCCGCGCGCAGCTCGGCTCCGGCATTGAGCAAGCGCACCGGGTGCTCGGCGCCGTAGAGCATCGGTCGGATGAGCTCGGTCATGCCGCTGTCAGCGACGGCGTAGGTCAGGTCGGCGCGCGGCTGGGTGCGGATGACGCGGGTGAGCAGCCAGCCGGCATCGGCCACGATGCTGCGACCCGGCTCCACGATAAGGAACTCATCGGTCGCGATCTGGTCCAGCTGCGCGACGGAGCGCAGGCCGCCGCCCAGGTCGATGCGCTCTGCCCCGGTCGTCTCCCGCGCCTCGCGCAGGCGAGCCAGGAGCTCAGCGTGGGTCGAGCCATGAGCGATGTCGGAACCGATATGGGCGCCGAGAGCGGCCAGGGGCCGTCCGGCGGCATCGATCCGAGCGGCGGCATCGGGCAGGTCAGCCCAGCCGATGCCGAACTTCGAGCCAGCCCCACCGGTGGCCAGGTGCGGGTGCGTGGCCGTATCGAGCGCCGGGTTGAGGCGCAGTCCGATGCGTGCCTCGGGGACGGCAGCGCCCAGGAGCACCGCCAGGTCGTCGAGTGACTCCGCGTTGACGAGGACGCCGGCCTCGAGCGCCTCGATGAGCTCCGCGTCGCTGCGGCCGACGCCGTTCATGACGATCCGACGCGGCGGACAGCCCGCGGCTCGCGCGAGCGCAAGCTCGGTGGCGTTGACGACCTCGGCCCCGGCGCCCTCGGCCACGAGGCGCCGCAGGAGCTGCGGATCCGGATTCGCCTTGACGGCATAGGCGATCAGCGCGTTCGGCAGGGCTGTCCGGTACGCCGCCAGGTTCGCCGCCGCGCGATCGAGGTCGGTGACATACAGCGGGGTGCCGAAGCGCTCCGCTGCCTGGGCGAGGAGCGCGTTGTTCAGCGGGCCGGATCCAGCGTCGGGTCCAGCATCGGGCCGGCGGAGCGCAGCGGCGCGAGCGACGCGACCGCCACGAGGACGGCGAGGTAGAAGGCAAGCAGCGCACCGACCGGATGCAGCGCGGCGATGACGTCGCTGCTGTCGCGCAGCGTCGCCAGGATCGGGACGATGAAGACGGTCACGGCCAGCGCCGCGGCGAGCAGCACGGTGCGGCGCCCGGGTCGCGCCAGCGCGGCGGCGATGAGGATCACGATCGGGATCATGTGCAGGATCCAGCCAAGGGTCACGTGTGACTCCAGGTTCTCACTGCCCGCGAAGAGTGCAAGACCGATGAAGAAGACCTGCACCACGATCCCGACCAGGAAGAGCCACGCGAGGCCCACGAAGGCATATCGAGCTGCCTGTGTCACCGGTCATCCTCCGTGCGATCACGACGACGAGCGAGAGCATACCCGCCACTTGGTTCACGGGGGAATCAGCCGCGGTCGATTGAGAGCAGCTCCCAGCGCAGCGGGCGCTCGAGCTTGTCGCCGCGGCAACTGGTGGCGCGCGGGGGGTCGGCGGGCGTGGCGCGCATCCGCAGCCGCCATGGATCACCGCGCGCGAAGAGGTCCACAACGGGCTCATCTCCGGCCTTCACGGCCACCAGGGTCACGTCGGCGATGCGGTCGAGGCCAAGATGCAGCCGCAGCTCGATCTCGGCGGCCTGCGCGGCGGCCGGCCACGCGGCGCGGCCACGGAGCGACCGGACGTCCAGGCGTCCCTCCGCGTGCGCCGCGACCAGAGCACGACCGCGCTCCGGCGTGACGCGGCCGTAGATCAGCGCCTCGGGCAGGCAGACCAGGTTGCCCGCGAAGCGGTGCCCGCCGATGTGCGAGCTCTCCCAGACATGCGGCGAGTCGCCCGACAGCGCCACGAAGAGCGGGCGGCCGTAGAGCGCGCAGCAGGCATCGCGGCGGCCGTTCGTGCAGACCAGGTAGAGCGGGTCGATGCGGGCAGCGCCCCAGCCGGGCCGCTCACCGCGCGCCAACGACTCCAACGCGTCACCGAACGCAGTCCCGAGCAGCTCGGCGGGCGACGCGATGATGCGCTCCTCGATCCAGCCGCCATCGGGGCGCACGAGGAAGACCGTGTGGTCGGTCGCGTCGCGGCGATCGTGGCGGGTGATGAGCAGCAGCTTCAGGCCCAGTGCCTTCGTGCGCGCCACGAGCTCGGCGCCGACGGCAGGATCGAGCCCGCTCTCGGTGAACGCGTCGCTGCCCCACGGCCCGGGTTGCTCGAGCAGGACCCAGCCCGCCCTGTGATCGGCCGTCGCGGTCAGCGGCTCCCCGAGCTCGACCGCGAGCGTCGAACAGCGAACGCCGGGGACGGTGGCGGTCAGCGCACGAGGACGAGCGTCAGCCCGTCGATCATCGGCAGCATCGCGACGTCGACGCGCTCGTCGGTGGCAATCTGCTCGTTGAGCGCGGCGATCGCGCGATCGTCCTCGTCCTGCGGGTCGAGCACCCGCCCATCGCGCAGCGTGTTGTCGAGCATGATCAGCCCGCCGCGCCGCACCAGGCGCAGGCACGCCTCGTAGTACGCGGGGTAGTCGTTCTTGTTGGCATCGATGAACGCGAAGTCGAACGAGCCCGTCTCGCCATCGGCCAGCATCCGCTCGAGGGTCTCGCTGGCGGGTGCCAGTCGCAGCGAGATCTTCCCGGCGACGCCGGCATCGGCCCAGTAGCGTTGGGCGACATCGGTCCATTCGCGGCTGACGTCGCAGCACACGATCCGGCCGTCATCGGGCAGAGCCAGGGCCACGCAGGTGGAGCTGTAGCCGGTGAAGGTGCCGATCTCGAGGGTGCGCCGCGCGCCGATCAGCCGCACGAGGAGCGACATGAGGGCACCCTGCTCGGGGGCGATCTGCATCTGCGACATCGGCAGCGGCGCCGTTTCCTCGCGCAGGCGTCGCAGCACATCCGGCTCCCGGACGCTCACGCGGCGCACATACGCAAGCAGCTCGGGTGTGACCTTCAAGGCTTTGTCTGACATGGCCCGATGGTAGCCGCTCCGCGTTGCCCTATCCTTTCGGGCATGCCGCTGTACCACCTTGACGAATCCGCCACCGATGGCCTGCACACGCCGATCGTGGTCGCCGCCTTCGACGGCTGGGTCGATGCGGGCAGCGCCGCCACCGCGACGGTCAGCAGGCTGGCGGAGGAGGGCCCCGTGGTCGCCACCTTCGACGGCGACGCGATCTTCGACTTCCGCGCTCGCCGGCCGACCCTGGAGATCGTCGACGGACGGCCCGATACGCTGACCTGGCCATCGCTGACCCTGCGGCGCTCCAGCACCGATGGTGCCGATCTGCTGCTGCTCACCGGTGCCGAGCCCGATTTCCGATGGCACGAGCTGGCGGCGGACATCATCGCGCTGATGCGGCGGCTCGAGGTCTCGACCTGGCTCAGCGTTGGATCGATCCCCGCCGCGGTGCCACACACGCGGCCGGTCCCGATCCTGGGGACCGAATCGACGAGTGGGCTGCTGCGCGGCGACGTTGCGGCCGGACCCACCGGCACCCTGCGCGTGCCGGCCGCGTTCCTCTCCGTGCTGGACCACGCCGTGGCCCGTGCCGGGATCCCCGCCGTCGGCTACTTCGCCCAGGTGCCGCATTACGTGTCGGGCGCCTATCCCGCGGCATCGCTCGCGCTGCTGGCGGCGGTCGAGCGACACGCCGGCGTGACGCTGTCGGCGGGCGCGCTCACCGGCGAGGCGGTCGCCCTGCGATCGCGCCTGGACCGAGCCGCGGCGGCCGACGCGGACACGCGTGCACACGTCGAGCGCCTGGAGGCGATGGTCGACGAGGCGCGCCAGCCCGCCGGCGACGAGCTGATCGGCGAGATCGAGCGCTTCCTGCGCGACCGCTCCCCCGGCGAGGGCCCCGGGCGCCCGAACTAGACCTGGCATGCGGTGAGCGAAACGGCGCTTGTCACTGCGTGACCGAAACAGCGCTCGGGACGACGCTCCTCCTCCGCTTGGGCTGCTCGTGACACGTTTGTCCGGTGAGCTTGGCGTTGCAGCCCGGATTGCGGCCTCCGAGCGCTGTTTCAACCACGTGGTGACCGACCAGGGATAGCGGGCACGCTCTGAACGCGAAGTGGCGTCAGGCGGTGCGCGGTGGCTTTTCTCCGCAAGCCACTTCGGATCGGTTCAGAGTCCCGCCCATAGCGAGTCTTCGCGCAGCTCGGATGACACCTCGTGGTCGCACCATCGGCTGAGGATGAAGTGTTCGGGGCTCAGCGCACGCTCCTGGAGGTCGGGCGGCAGATCGAGCAGCCAGCCCATGTCCTGGCGCTGCGTGCGATGCGCGGCCATCGAGGCGCGCTTGGCGTCGGCGAACGGCAGCACGTCGATGCGGGTCGTGATCTCAGCGTCCGGTGAGCCGAACGAGTCCGCCCAGCTCTGATCCTCGCCGGAACCCTCGGCGCTTTCGGTCGCCTCGCCCGATGCCGCAGCCTCGGGCGCCTCGTCGAAGTCCCACGGCAGCGGAATGCCGCGCGCCTTCATCTCGCCCATCATCGCGAACCACGCGTCGCGGCTGAAAGCGATCTCGTACAGCTTCGGCACCGCGTGTGCGGGCCCGGCCTCGGGGAAGCGCGAAGGATCCGCGGCCGCTTCCCAGGCGCCCACCGCGACCCGATGCGCGTTGATGTGGTCGGGATGCCCGTAATTGCCGTTGCTGTCGTAGGTGACGACCGCCGCGGGACGCGCCTCCCGAATGAGCGCCACGACGCGACCGATGGGCTCCTCGAGCTCAACCTTCCAGAACGCCTCGGGGCGATCGTTCGACTCGGTGCCCATCATCCCCGAGTCGTGGTAGCCGAGCAGGTGATGCCGAATTGCTCCGCCGCCGAGCGCTTCAAGCGAGGCGGCCAGCTCGGCGAGCCGGATCTGCTTGAGGCGCGGCTTCGCCTCCTCCGGATCGAGCTCCGGATCGTGGATCTCGCCCTCCTCGCCGTTCGTGCAGGTCACCAGGTCGACGCGCCGTCCCTCCGCCACCGATCGTGCGATGAGGCCGCCGGTTCCCATGCACTCGTCATCGGGGTGCGCGTGCACGAGCAGCACGCCGTTGGCGTCATCGGTCATGGCGTCGCGTGCTCTTTGCACTCGCAACTGTCGCGCAGCTTGGTGTAGGTGAAGAGGCCGGTGTCGTGGCCATCGGCCCAGATGGGGGCCAGGGCGTAGCGCCCGATCCATTTCACGCGTTCGACCGTGGTCTGCTGCGGCGTGAAATACGTTTCGAGCGACACGACGCCGGGCAGGCTGCCCTCGCCGGCGCAGAGCGCGCAGGGACAGGCACGCCGCAGCTTCTCCCACGACCAGACGCCAAGATGGCCGTCGTCCCAGCGGATCGCCATGCGCCGCGCCGTCTCATCGAGCTCGATGCCGATTGGATTGATGATGTCGGACTGCCTCATCGGCGCCAGACCTCCGGTGAACCTAGGAATTCCGCTCCGAATGATGCGCCGTTTGAGGTCAGCTGTATCGGACCCTCCTCGCCGAGGTTCCACAGGAACAGATCCTGGAAGACCCCGCCGACCCCGTTCGACCGCGCGACGGTGAAGACGACCTGCGATCCGTTGGGGGCCCAGCGCAGATGG
Source organism: Chloroflexota bacterium (assembly GCA_039933775.1). Classification (GTDB taxonomy): domain Bacteria; phylum Chloroflexota; class Limnocylindria; order QHBO01; family QHBO01; genus JBDTNK01. The sequence continues at coordinate 20,600 of JBDTNK010000016.1, forward strand.
CTGACGAGCCCCGCGGCCGACGTCTTGGCGATCCTGGCGCCATCGTCACCGTCTCGCAGGGTAAGCTCAGTCGCCGTGCCGTCGTCGGTGATGGCGACGTAGCGCGTGCCATCGGGCGACTGCAGCTGTGGCACCGTCTCGATCTGTCGCGGCTCACCGCCCGACGGGTCGAACACGTAGATCGGCGCGCCTTCGACGTTCAGCACGACCCGCCCATCCTGGTTCCAGCGAAGGCGCACGAGACCTCCTTCGTCGACGTACTGCGCCGTGCGCAGCAGATCGGAGGTGGCGGCCGCAGGATGCGGATAGCTCACCGTTCCAAGCGAGCGCGTGGTCCCGCTCGCGTAGTCGATCGCGAGCACCTCGGCCGTATCGGTCAGGTCGGCGGTCGTGACCTTCGCGGCGTACGTCGTCGCGGCGTCGCGCCCGAACGTCATGGCGGCGACATCCTCGGCCAGCAGCCGCGTCTCGGTGTCGGAGTTCACCACCGCGATAAGCCTGTTCGCGGCGAGCACTGCGCCGGCGGTGCCGTCCGGCGACCAGGCGTAGCGCTCGATGCCCTCGGTTGCCTGCGCCCACGAGACGGGCGCATCGGTGGTCGTGAAGTCGACGCGGTAGAGCCAGATGGGGTCCGAGCCGCTGGCGCGTGCCAGGTAGAGCATCTCGAGCGCGCCGTACGTCGGGCCGGGGGTGGGCGACGGGGTGGCATCGGCCGATGCCTCGGGTGATCCCGTCGCGCCTGCGACGAGCCCGCTTGCGTCGGGAGATGAGCCCGGGACGATGGCCGCCACCGATCCACTTGGCGTCGGCGTCGACGACCGCGACGCGCCAACCCCCAAGAAGCCGCCGTCGGTACTGAAGATCAGTGCCATCAGCACGATGACCATTCCTGCCAACAGCAGGATGACACCGATGAGCCACGGGACCGCCTGCTCGGCGAGCGTCGCCTTGCGCGGCACGACGTCGCCCTGCCATTCGGGCGTTGCGACGCGGGTCGCCACCGACGATCGCTCGACCTGCGGACCGAGCACCTCGCGGGGTCGAGAACCGCGAGCCTGTCGCTCGGCCGCTGCGATCTCAGGGAAAGGAGGCGCAATGGGCGCCTCGACGCGCTCCGGACTTTCGGCCTGTTCAGGCGTCTTGACGGGCTGCGGGGGCTCGGCGCGTTCCGCTGCCGGCTCGACGCGCTCCGGGAATTCGCTGCGCTCCGGGATATCGGCGCGTTCCGCTGCCGGCTCGCGCCACACGTCGCGTTCGGGAGTTTCCTCCCGCTCAGCGGGCGTCCACCCGCCGGACGGAGGAAAATACGGCTCGTACTGCACGGCGGCGACATCGGGCGCCTTATCCGGCTCGGGTTCCGGTTGGGGTTCCGGTTCCGGCTCGGGCTCCGGTTGGGGTTCCGGTTCCGGCTCGGGCTCGGGCTCGGGTTCCGGTTCCGGTGCGGGCTCCAGTTCCGGCTCGGGCTCCGGACGCCACTCGGTCGCCGGAGGGGTCTCAACCGTGACGACCTGTGGCACGTCGGCTGCGGGCCATGCGCCGATTCGCTCGTCGTCACTCGAATCGCGGCGCTCCTCGCCGATCGGCTCGCGATCGCGCCAGGCCGGCTGCGGTTCGGGTTCCCAGGCCGGCTGCGGTTCGGGTTCCCACGCCGGCGCCGGCTCCTGCGGCTCAGCCGGCCATGCCGGGGCTTCCTCAGGGGCCGATGGACGGGCGTCCCACGGTTCGCGCTGGGTCGACGGCTCATTGGGCCAGGCCGGCTCGGGCTCCCACGATGGCGGCTCGTCGTCGCGCCGCCACGGGTCTTCGGGCTGCCACGGCTCGGCATTGGCGCCCCAGCCGGCGGGTGCCTCGCCCCACGCGCCGGGCGGGCGTGGCCATTCCGGCGCCTCATCCTCGGCGCGTGGCCAACCGCCCGGGCTCTCCTCCTCGCGCCGCGACCAGAACTGGTCTTCATCGGGCACTGGCGGTGAGCGCTGGCCGAGCTCGTCGTCGCGCGGCTCGCTCACGGGCAAGCCACGTCGGGTGCGCGCTTCACCGCCGCATGATACCCAAGGCTCACCGCGACCATGCCGGGCGAAGCCATCTCCATCGACCGCATCGAAGAGCCGCACAGCCGTCCGGGTACACTGCTCGCGCCTGGCACGAGCCAGCACGGACCGGACGGAGCGTCGGGGGCATCGGCGTACGCTACCAGAGGAGGAACCGATGTCGACGCTGCGCGTCGCCGCACTCCAGATCAACCCGCTGATCGGCGAGGTCGAGGCCAATCTCGACCGCATCGAAGCCGCCGCCACCGAGGCGCGCGACGCCGGAGCCGTCCTGGCCGTCGCTCCCGAGGCAGCCGTCACCGGCTACGCCTTCGACGCTCGCGACGAGGCGCTGGCCGTTGCGCGGCGCGCCGAGCTGGTTGCCACGGACCGCCTCGCGGCATTCGCCGTGCGCAGCGGCCTGGCGCTCATCTGCGGCACCCTCGAGGCGGTCGGTGAGGAGCTGTTCAACACGGCGCTGATCCTGGCGCCCGATGGCCGGCGCCTCGTGTATCGCAAGCTGCACCTCCCGTTCCTGGGGGTCGACCGCTTCGTGACACCCGGCCCCGACGCTCCTGCGGTGGTCGAGCTGGCCGGAATCCGGGTCGGGGTGCTCATCTGCTACGACCTGCGCTTCCCCGAGGCGGCTCGCATCTGCGCGCTCGAGGGCGCCGATCTCATCGCCCTGCCCACGAACTGGCCGGTCGGCGTCGATTTCCATCCCGATCTGTTCGCGCCCGCGCGCGCCGCCGAGAACCACTGCTACCTGCTCGCCACCGATCGCGTCGGCACCGAGCGCGGCACGACCTTTCTTGGCCGATCCCTCCTCCTCGATCCCGATGGCCGCCGCCTGGCCGTCGCCTCTGACACCGACGAGGAGCTGCTGCTGGGCGAGATCGATCCCTCGCTGGCGCGGGCCACGCACGTTCGCCGGCGGCCCGGCGAGCACGAGTGGGACACGATCGCCGATCGCCGCCCGGGCCTCTACGCGCGGCTCCTCGAGCCGGGTCTCGATCGCCTGCGGTCCGCCTCCGACACCTGGTCGCCCGACCTCGAATAGCCGCGCGCTAGCGCGGGCGCGGGCGCGGGGCACGGACGCAGCAACTTCAGCAGATGCACACCCGGCGGCCGTTGGGCAGAGAATCTACGCCCGATTGGTCCGTTTCTCGATCAGATGCACCCGCTGCAGCTGCAGATGATCCAGAAGTCGCGTGGAAGCGCGGCTAACGATCACACGGTGTGCATCTGAGAGGAACCGTGCCCGTGAGGGCTCACCGCGCTTGAAGCGAGCGACCTGGTCGGCTGGCACGCGGTCAGGGACGGCTGGCGCCCGGGCAATCCCTCGCGCGAACCCGATGGGTCAGTCGCGGATCTCGCGGGTCGCCATGTCGAGCCCGTCGCGCAGGATTTTCTCGTACTGGTCGTAGCGGATGTTGACGTGCATGCCGGCCGCTTCGTAGAGGCGCGTCGCGCCGGTCAGCGATGCGGCATCGACGCCGAGGCCGACACGCGGCTGCCCACGACGCCACCACTCGCCGAGCGAATGGAGCAGGAGTGCGCGGCCGAGACCTCGCCGTCGCCACGGACGGCGCACGCCGAGCGTGCCGATCCAGCCCATATCGGCCTGCACGCGGCACAGCGAGGTGCCGGCGATCTCGTCGCCGTCGACGGCGACGAACCACAGCGTCGGATCGAAATCCGGCCGCTCGGTGCGGGCGGTCCACTCGTCGTAGGACATCGGAACGTGGTTCCAGTGGTCTGCGAACGCGTCGTCGGTGGCCTCGAACACGGCGCGGACGTCGCGTTCTGGGTCGTAGTTACGGATCGTGATGCCGTCCGGCAGCACCGGCTCGGGCGGCGCCTCGCGCATCGCGATCTCCATTCGCCAGAAGGTGCGCGTGTGCGTGAAGTCGTGCTTGCGCGCCAGGTTGCGCTCGATCTCGCGACCGCCCGGGGCAAAGCCCTCGAGCGTGACGCGGGCGCCATCGGGTGCACTCGGGACTAGCTCGATGGCGCGCTGCTCGATCTGGCTCAGCAGCGTGTCGCCGATCCCCTCGCCGCGCCGGTCGGGGTGCACGGTCAGGAAGATGCGCAGCTGCACGACTGCATGCGCCTGCACCTCGCCGTAGCCCGCGATGCGGCCGCTGGGCTCGATCACCAGCCAGGCGTTGCGCTGCAGGTCGACGCGCGCCCAGTCGTCCAGGAGGTCTTCGACGGTCAGGTCGATCTCGCCGTAATCGTGCATATCCGCGGCGTTGATCAACTCGACCAGGACAGAAGCGTCATCCCGCGTGGGGGCACGCACGGTCAGTGTCGGATCGTTGAAGTGCATGTGCAAAGACCGATGGTGTGGCCGGCGCCCGTGCGCCGGCGGTCAGGTCAGTCCGATGCCGCCCACATGATGAGGCCGGCGGTGACGACACCCCACACGAGACCGATGAATGCCGCCGCGCCCTCCGGGCCGCCACCGCGCACCGTGGGGAAGAAATGATCGATCACGGCCAGGCCGACCGCCATGTAGCCCAGCCACAGTACGGTGACAACGGCGGCGATGATGCCGCGGCGAGATCGGTCCTTCGTCACAGGGGGTGCTCTCAGCTCCATCGGGTGCGGGTCAGCGCGAAGATCGTAGCACGGCCGGCGAGGCCGTCAGGCAGCTCCTGCCGCGACCCGCGCACGCTCCGGCACGCGGTGGAAGAGTGACGGATCGGCGCGCCCGTCGAGCATGCGCAGCTTCGCTGCGGCGGCAAGACCGATGGTGACCTCGCTCCCCTCCCGCTCCAGCGTCATGGTGCCGATGTGCTCGGCCACGTCGGCGACCGTGAACACGTTGCCGGGACGCACGCCGTTCTCCTGCAGGAAGGTGAGCAGGCGCGCGTCCTCCTCTGCCTCCTCGGTGACGCGCAGGATCGTGATCTCGTGCCCGGCCTGCGCCTCGGAGAGCGGCACCCCGGCGGGACGATCGGGCGTGATGCCGTCGCGCGGAATGGGGTTACCGTGCGGGCAGGTCGGCGGCGTGCCGAGCAGGGCATCGATCCGATCGGTGACGCGCTCGCTCACCGCGTGCTGCAGATGGTGCGCCTCCTCGTCTGCCTCGGCCCAACCGAGCCCGATGACCTCGGTCAGCAGCCATTCGGCCAGCGCGTGGCGGCGGAAGGTGCGTTCGGCCGCCGTTCGGCCACGCTCGGTGAGGTTGAGCGACCGCGACGGGTCGTCGACGCTGATGTAGCCCTCGCGGACCAGCCGCGTGACCATCTCCGACACGGTGGCGGCGCTCACGCCCATGCGCTCCGCCAGGCGCGCCGCGATCACCGGCTGCCCCTCGCCATGCATGTAGCGGATCGTCATGAGGTACTCCGCCGCGGCATCGGTCGTGCGATCGATCGACTCGTTCCCGGGGTTCGTGGCCATGGCCCAGATTCTAGCCGTGAGGGCGCGTGGGTGGCGTGGCGCCGTCCCCGGCGCGGAGCTCCCGCTTGCCGTTGCCATCGTCGATCACGACGCGCCGCTCCCCGAGGACCCGCCATCCATCGGTCCCGACCAGCAGACCCGTCATGCCGTCCACGCCCAGGAGGTAGGCGTCCTTCGGTCGCGCGATCTGGGTCAGCAGCGCGAGGCGCCCGAACATCTGGTCGAAATGCGGCAGCACGATCGCGTTCGGCACCAGCCCGAACGCCGCGCTGCGGGTGGTGAGCGCCGGCCAGTTCGGGATCCAGCTGCCCAGGATCATGGCGCCGGCACTGCAGCCCGCCAGCACGCCGCCGCGCGCCAGCACCTCGAGGATCGCATGCCAGGTCGGTGTCTCGCGCAGCGAATCGATCAGGTGCGATGGCTTCCCACCGGAGAGGTAGACGAGGTCCGCCTTGCGGATCACGCTCGCCATGCCCTCGTCGTCGGCAGTCGTGCGATCGACGATGCGCAGCGCCTCGACGTCCGCGCCGAGCGCCCGGAAATGCTCGACGCCCATGCCCATCCATCGGCTCACCACCGTTTCGCCCTCGGTGCCGGCGGCGGTCGGCAGGCACACGACGCGTGGGGAGCGTGGGGAGCGTCCGGCGCGTGCGGCCGGCGTGAGCGCCAGGAGCTCCTGGTCGAGCGGCGCCATCGCCTCGAGATACTCGCCGGCGCCGACGAGGCACAGATGCCCGGCGCCGACCTGCGGCGCAACGGAGATTGGTGGGGCATCGTGCGTCATGTGGCGCGATTGTGCCGCAGTGAGCTCGGTCCATTCGTGGCCAGCCCAGGTAAGCCATCGGTAATCGGGCAGTCAGCGCCGTGAGCGATGCTCAACGGCATGCACAGTGGACCACGCGCCAACGAGTTGTCTCGCGAGCTCTCGATCGCCTGCGCGGCTGCGGGCGTCACGCAGCGAGAGCTGGCCCAGCGGATCGGCATCAGTCAATCCAGCGTCGGCAGGCTGCTGACGGACGGCGGGAATCTGCGCGTTGACGTGGCGGACGCGATCGCCCGCGCCTGCGGGTATCGACTTGCGATCAAGGTCGTCCCCGGTCATGGGATAACGCTCCGGGATTCAGGGCAGCTCACGGTTGCGCAGATCATCCAGTCGCACGCGCAGCCTCCGTGGCAGGGCCGCCTCGAGGTGCCTGTCGCAGGACCGCCCGATCGTCGTGCCATCGACCTGCTCCTGATGCATCCCGACGAGATCGTCGGGATCGAGATCGAGCGCTGGCTGCGTGACCTGCAGGCACAGCTGCGCGCGGGTCAGCTCAAGCGACTCGCCTTGGCCGAACGCATGGGTCGCGCGGTTCGGCTGGTCCTCGCGGTGCCCGATACCGTCTCGGCCCGCCGCGCGATCAACCCATTCCTCGACCTCATCGCACAGCAGCTCCCCGTCACCTCACGCCAGGCGTGGGCGCGGATCCGGTCAGGGGAGCCGATCGGTGGTGACGCACTGCTCTGGGTTCGATGACATGGAGCTGTTGTTGTACCCACGCCGGTGAGCACGTGACCCAACGCCGGGGAGAGGCCTGAGCCCGTGTCCCGGGAAGGGCCTGAGGTACGCGCCGGGAGGCCGCTGACCCAACTGGGTGGGTCAAATCGCGCAGATCCGGGGCGCCCGGTGGGATCTGACCCACCCAGTTGGGTCAAACGTCACGGCACGGAGCCTAAGCGCTCGATCTGACCCACCCAGTTGGGTCAGGGCCGCGGTCAACCGCGGCCCGGCCCGCGGCGCACGCCCGCCCCGCCGCGCCACACGGCCCCGAGAAAAGGAACTCAGTCGCCGCGGCCCGATTGGTCGCGGATCGTGCTCACGACGCCCTGGTCCGCGAGTGTGGTCACGTCGCCAAGCGGGCGTTGTTCGGCGATGTCGCGCAGGAGGCGCCGCATGATCTTGCCGGAGCGCGTCTTGGGCAGGTCCGGCGTGAACATGACCTGCTTGGGGCGCGCGAACTTGCCGATCTGCGTCCCCACGTGCTCCCGGAGCTCGCCGCCAAGCGCCTCGGAAGCTTCGAAGCCGGCGCGCAGGATGACGTACGAGAAGATGCCCTGCCCGGTGAGCGGATCGGAACGGCCCACCACGGCGGCCTCGGCGACCGCGGGGTGCGAGACCAGGGCGGATTCCACCTCGGTCGTCGAGATGCGGTGGCCCGAGACGTTCATCACGTCGTCGACGCGGCCGAGGAGCCAGTAGTAGCCCTCCTCGTCGCGCTTGCAGCCATCACCGGGGAAGTAGCGCCCCGGATAGCGTGACCAGTAGGTGGCCTCGTAACGCTCGGGATCGCCGTAGATGCCGCGCAGCATGGCCGGCCACGGACGGTCCAGGATCAGGTAGCCGCCGCCGCCGAGCGGCACCGACTGACCGCGCTCATCGACCACATCGGCCACCACCCCTGGGAACGGGAAGGTGGCGGAGCCGGGCTTCAGCGTGGTCACCCCAGGGAGGGCCGAAATCATGATCATGCCGGTCTCGGTCTGCCACCACGTGTCGACCACCGGGCAGCGCCCGCCGCCGATCTCCTTCCAATACCAGGCCCACGCCTCGGGGTTGATCGGCTCCCCCACCGAGCCCAGCAGGCGCAGCGATCCGAGATCGTCGCCCTCGAATGCCGAGGCGCCGTACTTCATGAGCATGCGGATCGTGGTCGGCGCCGTGTACAGGATCGTGCAGCCGTACTCGGCCGCGATCTGGGCCCATCGGTCATGGTCGGGGAAGTCGACCGCCCCTTCGTACAGGATGCCGGTCGTCGCATTCGCGAGTGGTCCGTAGACGATGTACGAGTGGCCCGTCACCCAGCCGACATCGGCCATGCACCAGTAGACATCGGTCTCAGGCTTGATGTCGAAGACGAGCCGATGGGTGGCGGCGCACCCCGCCAGGTAGCCCGCCGTGGTGTGCATGATGCCCTTCGGCTTGGCCGTGGTGCCCGACGTGTAGAGCAGGTAGAGGAGGTCCTCGGAATCCATCGGCTCTGGGGCAGCCACGGAAGACTGGTCGCGCACCAGGTCGTGGTACCAGTGGTCGCGCGTGTCATCCCAGGCGACCTCCTCCTTCGTGCGCTGCACGACGACGCAGTGACGGACCGATGAGGTGCGCCGGATGGCCTCGTCAGCCTGCTTTTTCAACGCCACGGCGCCGCCCTTGCGGAAGCCGCCGTCGGCGGTGATGACCGCGACGCATTCCCCATCCTCGATCCGATCGGCGAGTGCATCGGCGGAGAAGCCGCCGAAGACGACCGAATGGATCGCGCCGATCCGCGCGCAGGCGAGCATCGCGATCGGCATCTCGGGGATCATGGGCATGTAGATCGCGACCCGATCTCCCTTGCGGATGCCCAGGCCGCGCAGCGCATTCGTGAGGCGGCAGACCTCGTCGAGCAGGTCCGCGTAGGTGATCGTGCGCTTGTCGCCCGGCTCGCCGATCCAGTGGTATGCCACCCGTTCGCCAAGTCCCGCAGCGACATGCCGGTCCAGGCAGTTGGCCGATACGTTCAGCTTGCCGCCCAGGTACCACTTCGCGTACGGCGCGTCCCAGGTGTAGAGCTCGTTCCACGGCTCCATCCACTCGAGCCGATTGCCCTCCTCGGTCCAGAAGGCTCGGAAGCCGTCTTCGGTCGCAGCTTTGTCATAGACCGATGGATCACGCAGCGTGGCGTTCGCGACGAACGCCTCTGATGGCGGAAAGGTCCGATCCTCGCGCAGGAGGTTCTCAATGGTCGCCGCATCGCTGCGCTCGTCGGTCGTCACTGCGGGTTCGCCTCCTGCTCAGAATCGGAAACGTCGATTCTACGTCCGGTCGCGCTGCTATCGTTCGGTGCCTGATGCGTGCCTCCGCGCTGCTCATCGGCCTCGCGATCGTCGGCGTCGTGGCGCTCGCGCTCCTCGCGCTGACCTTGATGCGGCTGGGCGGCATCGAGGAGCGTGTCGCGGCCACCGAATCGTCGGTCGTGGCCATCGACGCGATCGACAGCGGCGAGCTGGATCTGGCCCTGGAGGATCTGCGCACCGCGATCAGCGACGAGCTGGCCACGATCCGCCTGCGCGGCGTGGTGCCGACCGACTCCTCGGGCGTCATCCTCGACCGGCTCGATGCGCTCAAGGGCGCGCTGGATCGGATCGACGAGATGGCCGACACGCTCGCCGACCTCAGGGAGCGCCTGGATCAGATCTGCGAGGGCGTGCCCGTCTGCTGATCACGCCAGGAAGCGCGGCTCGCGTTCGCGGTCCGGGCGCAGCGCGTTGAGGGTGAGCAGGAAGTCGGAGACCACGCGCGACGGCTGGCCCGCGTCGCGCCGACGGGCCACGACGATCTGCCGGCGCACAGGCGCCATGTCGGCGACCGTCACGGGCGCCAGCCTGCCGCTTCCGATCTCTGCCTGCACGCTGGTCAGCGGCAGGAGCGCGATGCCCAGGCGCTGCTCGACCATGCGCTTCGCCGCGTCGATGTTGTCAACCTCAAGATAGCCGCGCGGGTTAATCCCTGCCTGGCGGAAGATCGAGCTCGTCAACTCGTGATACGAGCTGGTGCGGTCGAACAGGATCAAGTGCTCGGTCGCCATCTGGTCCATCCGGATCTCGCCGCGCGAAGCGAACTCGTGACCGCGATGTACGACCAGGACGAGGTGGTCCTCGTACAGGGGCGAGCTGATGATGTCGGCGTGCTGGATGGGCCGCATGAGGCCCACCTCCACCTCCTCGCGCAGCACCATGCCCAGGATCTCCTCGCTGTGGCCGCTGCGCACCGAGAGCTGCACCCGCGGATGCTCCTCCTGGAACCGATGCAGGACCGCCGGCAGCACATACGTGCTGACCGCTGGAGCGGCGCCGATCATGAGCCGTCCGCCAGAGCCGTTGACCACGTCCCCGACCGCCTGCCTGGCTGCGGCCACCGCGCTGAGGGCGCGTTGCGCGGGCGTCAACAACGCGCGACCCGCCTCGGTGATGCGGCTCCCGTTGCGGCCGCGCACGAACAGGGTGGCTCCGACGGAGCGCTCGAGGGCTTGAATGCGTGCGGTGACTGCCGGCTGACCCATCAACAGTGCTTCAGCGGCTTTGCTGATGGATCCGGCGCGTTCCACCGCCACGAACGCCTCGAGATGCGCGAGCTGGAGCGGCTCATCCGTGTCCACGTATGCAGCATATCAGCATGTTTGATGGATATCATCAGGAGAATCGCCTTGACCGATGTCATCTGTCCGGCCACCCTTGGTACATGTTCACAACACTGCCACCCACCACGACACGACCCGTGCGCCGCGTGCCGGTCGACGCAACGACCAATCCATGGCTGACCTGGAGCATCGAAACCCCGGACGTGCGCCCGGTGCTCAGCAGCGCTGAGATGGCCGAATGCCGCTGCCCGGATCTGTGTGACCGCGACCACGCCAACGAATAGGAGATCTGTGCGCATGGTCCTCGCCGATCCGATCGCTCCTGCCACCACCGCAACCTCGCTCGACGACCATGTCGAGCTGACACGCCGCTGGATGGAGGGTCAACGCTTCGCCGGAATCACCCGCCTCTACAGCCCGCGCCACGTGGTGGAGCAGCGGGGGACGATCGAGATCGCCTATCCGATTGCGCGTGACGCGGCTGATCGCTTTTACGATCGGTTGCAGGGGCTGTTCTCCGCGCGCCGCTCCATCACGACCTTCGGTCCGTACTCGCCCGGGCAGGCGGTAGCGATGAAGCGCGCCGGGATCGAGGCGATCTACGTCGGGGGATGGGCGACCTCCGCCAAGGGCTCGGCGAACGAGGATCCCGGACCCGACCTGGCGAGCTATCCCCTCTCGCAGGTGCCCGATGAGGCGGCCGGCATCGTTCGCGCGCTCCTCACGGCGGATCGCAATCAGCGTTTCACGCGTTCGCGAACCGGCGCGGCCGAAGCCGACACCACACCACAGATCGACTTCCGGCCGTACATCATTGCGGATGCCGACACCGGGCATGGGGGTGACGCACACGTCCGCAACCTGATCCGACGCTTCGTTGAGGTCGGGGTGCCTGGCTATCACATCGAGGATCAGAAGCCGGGCGCCAAGAAGTGCGGACACCAGGGCGGCAAGGTCCTCGTCCCGGTCGACGAGCAGCTGAAGCGGCTGAGCGCCGCCCGGTTCCAGCTCGACGTGATGGACGTGGCCGGCATCATCGTGGCGCGCACGGACGCCGAGGCGGCCAACCTCATTGACGGCGCCGGCGACGAGCGCGATCAACCATTCATCCTCGGCGTGACGAACCCGGACGTGCCGTCGTACAAGGCCGGCTACCTGGCCGTCATGCGGCGTCTGCATCATGCCGGCGTCACCGAGCTGAGCGGCCATCTCCTGTATGCCGTTTCCGCCGAAGAGGCAGAGGCAGCAGATGCATGGCTCCGGCAGGTGGGGCTCGCGACGGCGATTGATGCGGCCGCTCGTGCGCATCTCGACGTCGTCGGATCCTCGCCCGACGAGACGCTCGACACGATGGCTGACGCGTTTCTGGAAACGTGGCAGGCACAGGCCGGCCTGAAGACGCTGGGCGATGCAGTCGCCGATCGCATGGCCTTCCGGATCGACGAAGGCGCCGAGCTCGACATGAGCACCGACGAGTGGCGAGCCTTCGCTGCGACAGCCTCATGGTCCAGTGTCCGCACCGCCGCGCGCCGCATGAACAGCGGCGTCAGGTGGGACCCGGAGCTGGCGAAGACGCCGGAAGGCTACTACCAGGTTGAGGGCGGCATTCCCTACGCCATCGCACGGTCGCTCGCCGTCGCGCCGTACGCCGACCTGCTCTGGATGGAGACAAAGACGGCGGACCTCGCAGATGCACGCACCTTCGCCGAGGCGATTCACGCGTCGTTCCCCGACAGGATGCTGGCCTACAACCTGTCGCCCTCGTTCAACTGGGACACGACCGGCATGTCCGACGATGAGATGCGCCACTTCCCAGAAGAGCTGGGCAAGCTCGGCTTCGTGTTCAACTTCATCACCTACGGTGGGCACCAGATCGATGGGCTGGCGGCGGAGGAGTTCACGACCGCGCTCCGCGAGGACGGAATGCTGGCCCTCGCCCGGCTGCAGCGGAAGCTCCGCCTGCTCGAGTCGCCGTATCGAACGCCACAGACCCTGGTTGGTGGGCCACGCGCGGACGCTGCCCTGCTGGCCGCATCGGGCCGCACGGCCACGACAAAGGCGATGGGCGCCGGATCAACCCAGACGCAGCACCTGGTGCAGACCGAGGTCCCGCCTCGCCTCCTGGCCGGGTGGCTTGCCCGCTGGGCCGAGCATCACCGGATCGATGGCGCGCTCCGGGTCTCGCTGCGACCGCACACCGCGGGTTCGGAGGTGCTCGAGCTGAGCGTATCGGACGCGCTTGGCGAGCGGCTCGCAAACATGGTCTTCACCACGATCCAAGATCGCCGCGGGCGAACCATCCTCTCGGTCAGAGATCAGAACACCCTGGATCCGGAACTGCGACGGAAACGCCTGATGACGCTCGTGCACCTCTTCCTGATTTACCGGTACGGCGCGTCATCGGTCCATTACCTCACGCCCACCGACGACAACCGCGCCCAATGCGAGCGCATGCGCGAGCTGGGAATCTTCGAGGCGGTGAACGACGAAATCGGTCAGATCATCGTGGCGGACGTCGCACTCGGAACAGTGCGGTCGCTCGTCGGGTCCGAGGACGGCGACCTCGCGCGCCTGATCACCGGGAACTAGCTTCGAAAACGTCGCGTCCGGCCCTTGTCTCGCGTACGAGCAGGAGCAGGCCCGCCGCCGCCAGGTACGAGATAGCCATCATCGTGAACGTGACCGGATAGCCAAAGGCGTCGGCCAGGTTGCCCATGATGAAGGCCCATGCCGCGCCGAAGCCGAAGGCGACGGTGAAGTACACCGCGAAGGCCATGTCGCGAATCGGTCCTTCCGCGCGATCCGCCAGGTACGCCTGCAGCACCGGTGATTCCGAGAAGACCGCGGTCCCGAACGGGAGCAGCAGCGGCACGAGCAGCAGCAGGTTGGCGCCGGCGGCCAGGAATGCGGCGATGCCCGCCGCGCTGAGCACGTAATAGGCGATGAGCGTCGGGCGGCGGCCATATCGATCCGAGAGCCAACCGGCCAGGATGGGACCGATCACCGCCCCGACGAGCAAGATGGCGTACAGGAGCGTGGTCGTGCCCTCGTCGATGCCGAGCGGCCCGCGCAGGTAGAGCAGCATGAACGGCGCGACGAGGTCCAGGCCGCGCCCGCCGGCCGCGACGAGCGAGGCCCCGAGGATGAGCCGCAGGTCGCGGCGGCCGAGGACCTCGCCGAGCTGCGCGCGCACCGTGCCGGCATCGCGCGCTCGGCGCCGGTAGGCGACCGTGTCCTCTCGGACGAGGAGCAGGATTAGCGCGCCGATGAGCAGCGCCGGCAGCCCGAACAGCGCCAGCGTGACGTTCCAGCCGAATGCGGCGAGAAGCCATGCGCCCAGGAACGGCACGATGATTGTTCCGACATTGCCGCCGCTGATGTGGGCGCTGATCGCGAAGCCGCGCCGGGTCACCGGATAGATGTCAGACAGCAGCGCGTTGCCGACCACGTGTTGGGGCGACGCGCCGATCCGTGCCGCGCTGATGCTGGCGAGCAGCCCGCCGATCGAGCTGGCCACCCCGGCGCTGACGAGGGCTCCGCCGAAGATGAGCTGCCCGATGCCAAGAAGTGCGGGGCGCGCCATCCATCGGTTCACGAAGCCGTAGAGCAGCTGCATCACGCCGCCCACCGCGGTGGTGATGGCGATGAAGAGCCCGATGTCGCTCGCGCTCAGGGCGAAGTCGGCGATCACGATCGTGTAGACCAGCGGCATCAGTGCCGACTGCGCGTGGATCACGGCATGGGCCAGCGAGAGCAGCGTGAGGGTCAGCCGCGGACGCATGGCGCCGATCGTACCCGCTCGTCGAGCGTGATGCTTGTCATCGACAACGAGATTGCGGATGGGCTGCGGCGGGCGCCGATGCTACGATCGGTCCATGGCAGCCCGAAGCAAGCAGGACCTGGAGGCGCGGCTGATCCGCACCGTGCCGCTGCTGATGCGGCACCTGCTCGCGCACGCGCGGCGCAAGCCATCCTGGACGGAGATGACCTACCAGCAGTACAACGTGATGCGCATCGTGGCCGGCGAAGGTCCCACCGCACAGGCCGACATCGCGCGCCGCCTGCTCGTCAGCGCGCCGGTCGTCACGCGGCTCGCGTCGGCGCTGGTGGAGGCGGAACTCATCGAGCGCGGGAACGATCCACACGACAAGCGCTCCGTGGTGCTGCACCTGACCGAGGAGGGGACGCGGCGCGTCACCGCGATGCGCAAGGACCTGCTGCGGTCCGCCGGGGAGCTGCTCGAGCCGCTCCCCCACGAGCAGCGCGAGGGCATCGCCGATGCTCTCGAGCAGCTGGAGGTGCTGCTGCCGGTGCGGAGGAGCTCAGCCCGCCGCTGAGACCGGTCCCTCGGGCTTGCGATCGTCAGGGGCGGCGATGGCCGGTATCGGTCCATCCATCTCGCTCACCGGCGTGCCGGCATTGATCCGGTACAGGCCGAAGCGTCGAAGGAGCTGCCAGCCGACCAGCAGCACGAAGACGCCCGCCGCCGAGGCACCGATGATGAACGCGGCCGGCGCCCCGATCGTCTCGGCCATGAAGCCGGCGAGCAGGCCGCCAACCGGGGCGCTGCCAGCGAAGACCGTGGTGTAGAGCGACATGATCCGACCGCGCAGCGCGTGGTTGACGTTCGACTGGATCGTGACGTTGATCGTGTTGACCATGAGCATCGAGAAGAGACCAACGAGCATGACGCTGCCGAAGACGAGCGGCAGCGCGCGGCTCATGCCGAAGATGATCTCGAAGGCCACGAAGGCCATGCCGCCACCGATCATGAACGGCATCAGTGGCCGCCGATTGCCCAGGAAGGCGAGCGAGAGCGAGCCGAGGAGCGCGCCGACGCCCATCGCGGCGTACAGCGCGCCGTAGCCGTCAGCGCCCAGCATCAGCGTGTCGCGCGCCAGGAGCGGGAGCAGGGTCTGAAAGTTCATGCCGAAGGTCGCCATGCCGAAGAGCAGGACCAGCGGCCAGAGCACGATCGGCGTCGCGGTCGCGTAATGCACGCCCTCCCGCAGGCTGCGCAGGACCGGCGGCTGCTCCCGCACGCCAACCTCACGGTGCAGCTGTGATCCGACCATGAGCCACAGCCCGGCCAGCACTGCGAAGTACGAGATGGCGTTGATGCCGAAGCTCCATGCCAGCCCGACGACCGCGATGAGCACGCCGGCGACGGCCGGACCGATGATGCGCGCCGAGTTGAAGGCGGCCGAGTTGAGCGCGATGGCGTTCATCAGGTCACGAGGCGGAACGAGCTCCGCAACGAACGAGTGGCGCAGCGGCATATCGACCGCGTTCGCCACGCCGAGCACCGCGGCGAGCACGTAGATGTGCCACATCTCCACGTTGCCGGTCACCACCAGTGCGAACAGCGTGGCCGCCTGCGCCAGCGCCAGGACCTGGACCGTCATGAGGGCACGGCGCTTGTCGACGCGGTCGGCCAGCACGCCGCCCAGCGGCGCCAGGAAGGCCGGTGGCAGGAACTGCAGCGCAAGGACCGATGCGAGCTGCAGCGGCGTTCCGCCCAGCGTCAGCACGAGCCACGGCTGGCTGACCGACTGCATCCACGAGCCGACCTGGCTGATCACCTGGCCGCCGATGTAGAGGCGGTAGTTGCGGTGCGCGAGGGCGCTGAACCCGTTGCGGAATCCGCTCCCCTGCGGCCCGGGGCCGGATGCGGCGTGGGGCGAGGGGGCGGGGACGACGCGCAGGCGCCGAGGGAGGACGCTCGCCAACAGCCGAGCGGGAGAGAGGAGTGTCATACTTTTAGCAATGCTAACAAATTGGGGCGCAGAGCGCCACCCTTACGATCGCCTGAGTGTCAGCTCCCGAAGAGCAGGTCGCGGATGATCGGCATGGCCGGCGTTCCGTGCGACAGCAGTCGCTCGAGATACGGCCGATAGGCGAACTCCGCGCCTGCCGCTTCGGCCCGCGTACGAGCCTCGGCCTCGAGCGCGTGCATCTCGACACTGCCCAGGAAGTATTCACATAGCTGCGTCGAGCTCAGGCGCGCACGGTCCCACTTGTTTGCCGCCTCGGACTCCTCCTGGAAGCCCTGCCGCACCATCAGATCCATGGCCTCCTCGCGCGTCATGGCGCCGGTGTGGATCTCGATGTCCATCATCGTGTTCGTGATCGCGCGCAGGTAGAACTTCCAGTGCACGAGCATGAGGGCAGGATCGTCCGCGCCGTAGCCGACGTCCATCATCACCTGCGTGATGTAGACCGCCCAGCCCTCGG
>JBDTNK010000017.1:0-37325 GCA_039933775.1 Chloroflexota bacterium
GCTGAGGCCGGTGCCGCCCTTGGTACGATGCTGCTGCCGGGCCCCGGAACCATCGCGAGTCCAGGACGGTCAGTGAGCCGTGATGCTCACCAGCTCGTAGAACTGGTCGCCCACGTTCTGCGAGTCCTGGGCGGTGGGCGCCAGGCCCTCGACCCACGGCTTGGCCAGGTAGAAGCTCTGGCCCCAGCGCAGCGGCAACATCGGTGCATCGGTCACCAGGAGCTCCTGGGCCTCCGCGTACAGCGGCAGTTGCTCGTCGAGGGTCCCGAGCCCGTTGGCCTCGGCCACCAGGGCGTCGTAATCCTCGTTGCAGTAGGCCATGTTGTTGTTGCCCGAGGTGCAGGTGAACAGATCGGTCAGGAAGTTGTTGGGATGCGGGTAATCCGCGCCCCAACCGAGGCGGAAGACGTCGAACGGATCGGTGTCGAGCCGGTCGAGATAGGCGCCCCATTCGAGGCCCACCAGCTGGACGTCGATGCCCAGGTTCAAACGCCACTGCTCCTGCAGGAACTCCATCTTGTTCTCGTGGTTCGAGTCGGTGTTGTACCCGATCTCGAGCACGAGCTCCGACGGATCGGAGAGCCCGAGCTCGTCGAGGGCATCGGCCAGCGAGGCCTGGGCCGCCGCAACGTCATAGTGCAGCCCGATGTCAGGCTGGTAGCCCGGCATGCCCGGCGGTACGACGCTGTCGGCCGGGGCGCCAACCCCCGAGAAGGCGACCGCGACGAGCTGCTCCTTGTCGACCGACTGCGAGAGCGCGTAGCGCAGCGCCTGGCTGCGCGCTGTCGGCGCCTCTGGGTCCTTCATGTCGAAGCCCATGTAGTAGATCGAGAGGGCATCGCCGGTGATGATCTGCTGGCTCAGCTCAGGATCGTCCTGCAGGCGTGGGACTTCCTCCGACGGCGGGACCTGCGTGTCCAGCTCATCGGCCTCGAAAGCCGCCAGGCTGGCGGCGGGGTCCGCGATCATGGCCATCTCGATGCGATCGAGGTGCGGCGCCTCGCCGAAGTAGTTCTCATTGCGCTCGATCACGATACGCGCGCTGTGCTCCCAGACGGTGAGCTTGAACGGCCCCGAGCTGACGTAGTTCTCGGCGTCCGTGGCCGCTTCGCTCTCGATCCAGCTCTGCTGGACCGGCACGGTGACCCACAGCGCGGCGATGAACGGGAAGTAGCTGGCGGGCCGCGCCAGGTCGACGACGAAGGTCGACTCATCGGGCGCTGCGACGCCGAAGGCATCGAGCATGGCGTCGATCTCTTCGTCGCTCGTGACCTCGAGGTCGACGCCGATGAGGTCCTCGCCGCCCACGACATCGGCCATGACGTAGCCGTAGGGAGCGGCGGTGCGCGGATCGACGAGCCGCTTCCAGCTGTAGACGAAATCGTCCGCGACGATCGGGTCGCCATTCGAATAGACGATGCCGTCGCGCAGGTGGAAGGTCACCTGGGTGCCGTCGTCGCTGAGCTCCCAGGTCTCGGCAAGCGCCGGTACGACTTCCAGCGACTCGTCGAAGTACACCAGCGGCCGGGTGATCGCGCGAAGCACGCTGATCGAGGCGCTGTCCTCAGCCTGGTTCGGATCGAGGGTGGGGGGCTCGACGCCGAGGTCGACGCGGAGCACCTGCTCACCGGCTGGTGCGCCGCTCCCGTCACCTCCGCCATCACCCGGGGAGGTGCTCTCGTTCGACGTTCCCGGCCCGCCGCAGGCGGCAAGCACGAGCGTCACGCCGGCGAGGAGCGCAGGGATCGTTCGTTTCTGCATCTGGTTCCTCTCGCTGTCGTTGGCTGCACCCCGACTGCGCATGTCACCGACCCGTTGGGCAGCCGACACGAAGCCCGGTCAGCGGGCTCGTGTGGATGGTGCAAGTCGTCCATCAGCGGCAAAAGGGACAATCCCGGCCCGCTCGATAGGTACAGCGCCTCGGCGTCTCCGGGACCGATGCCTCACTCCGGCGCCAACCATGAGTTGCTGCGTCGGACTCCGCGCCGACACGCTGCTGCGTTGACTCGCGCGCCTGCGGGACTATCGGACACCTATTGGTTGCTTGTCCCGCCGGTGCGCGAGGATCGGCCAACATCGGGCCTGATCGCGCCGTCCGCGTCGCCGTTCGTCCCGCTGGCGAACGAGTTCGGCGAGGACTTGACCGATACTCCCGCCGGCACGCGAGTCCGCAACGACGCAACAGCGACGAAAGCGCGGGAGAGCGCAGCTGCGGCGAGGCGCCTCAGGCCAGCTCGTGCCCGTAGAGCGCGTGCTTCAGGGCCTTGAGGGAGTTCATGAGGATCAGCGGGTCCAGCCGCAGCCGACCGGCGAAATAGAGACGGCGCCACTCCGGGCGCTCGTCATCGTCCTCGAACACGAAACGGACGCGCTGCGGGTTGGAGCGGTCCAGCCCAACGAGCGCCATGCCGAGCGCAATCAGCGTCGCGGCGAAATAGATGTCGCTCGTCGCGAACTCGCCGTCGGGGACGACGAAGGACGTGGCGGCAGGGATCGCGATCTCGGTCTGCATGCTCATCGTGCGCCGGAGGATGCGACGCAGGAACCGGCCTGCCTAGGGCCGATGGCTGCGGGATCGATAGGTACGCTCGCGCGTCACAACTGAACCGATCGATGAATCGAACGGCTATGAACTGCAACGACGTCGCACCCGCGACGCACGTCCTGCTCGTGGTGGATGACCGATGCTGAGCACGCCCGTGGCGCTCGACCGCAGCGGCGATCTGCCGCTCTACCGGCAGATCGAGGAGGAGCTGCGCAGCGCGATCCTGGACGGGCGCCTGCGACCCGGGATGCGGCTGCCGAGCGTGCGCGGCATGGCGGCCGAGCTGCGCGTCGCGCGGATCACGGTCGTGACCGCCTACGAGCAGTTGGCGGCCGACGGCTACGTCGAAGGTCGTGCCGGAGTCGGCACAATCGTGGTCGAGGGGATCCCCGATGACTGGCGCCACCGTGCGCCAGCCCCTGCTCTCCGCGCCCCGACTGCCGCGAGCAGGGACGGCCGGCGACACGAGCCGAAGCTGCCGCCGATGGTCGGGCACGTGCCACAGCGCCCCTTCTTCGAGACGCATCCCATCCTCGCCGGGCACGCGGCGCTGGACCTGTCGACCGCCGGCGCCAGCTTCGACCGCTTTCCCACCGAGCTGTGGGAGCGGGTGTTGAAGCAGGCGTGGCGCGAGCTCACCGCCGAGCCGGGATCGCCGGCGCTCACGTATCGCGGGCCGGGCGGCGACATGCGGCTGCGGGTTGCCCTGGCCGAGCTGCTCGGCGCGACGCGTGCGGTGCGCTGCGAGCCGGAGGACGTCCTCATCGCCTCGGGTTCGCAGGGCGCGATCGGTGCCATCGCGCGGCTGTGGCTGGCTCCGGGGCGGCGCTTCGTGGCCGAGGACCCGGGCGCGCCGCACCTGTGGCGGACGCTCCTGGCATCGGGCGCGCGGATGATCGCCGTGCCGGTCGACGCGGATGGCCTGGTCGTCGACGCCCTGCCCGAGCATGCCGAGGTCGTTCTCGTCACGCCGTCATGGCAGTACCCCGCCGGCGGCACGCTGCCGCTGGCACGACGCCTCGCGCTCCTCGAGTGGGCGCATCGCAGCGGCGCGGTGATCGTCGAGGACGACTGCGACTCGGAGCTGCGCTACAGCGGCCACCCGCTCGCGTCGCTGCAGGGCCTCGATCCGGACGGTCGCGTCATCTACACCGGCACGTTCAGCAAGGTGCTCTTTCCCGGGCTGCGGACCGGCTTCGCGATCGCTCCGCAGCGGCTGCGATCGCCGCTGCTGGCCACGCTCGAGGCGCACGAGCGCGGACCGGCGGCGCTCGAGCAGCGCGCTCTCGCCATCTTCATCGAGGAGGGGCACTTCGAGCGCCACCTGCGGCGGTTGCGGCTCGTCCATGCCGAGCGCCAGGCGGCGCTGCGAGCGGCTGTCGATCGCTGGCTGCCGGGCATGATCACGGTGGCCGAGGCCCCTGCCGGCACGCATCTCGTCGCCCTCATCGAGCACTCATGCTGGACGGCGAGCGACCTGGCACGCGCGGCCCGCGGCGCCGATCTCATCGTGGAGCCGCTCTCGGTCTCGCGCGTGGCGCCGTCCATGGACCGCGAGCTGTTGCTGCACTACGCCCGCCACACCCCCGCGGCGCTGCACGAGGCGATGCGCCGCCTGGCGCGCGTCATGGCCGATGCCCGCGGCTGCGCGAAGCAGCACCGGCATGGCGACTCGACCGCCGCCTGAGCCCGCGGGTCATGAATCGGACTGACTGGCCTCGTCGTGGACGATGTGGTCCGTCGCGCCGTCCGTGCTGCGCGGCAGCTCGATCAGGATTTGCGTGCCGCTGCCGGGACCTTCGCTCGCGGCGCTGATGCGGCCGCCGTGCCGCTCGACGATCTCGCGGCAGATCGAGAGCCCCATCCCGAAGCCGGGGAACCCCTCGCTGCTGACGTTGCTGGCGCGCTGGAACGGTTGGAAGATCGTGTCGAGCATGTCGGGTGGGATGCCCAGGCCCTCGTCCGTCACCGAGATGCGGGCCCCCTCGCTCGTAGCCGCCACCTCGATCTGCATGCGGCCGCCGGCGGGTGAGTACTTCACCGCGTTGTCGATCACGTTGTAGAAGACCTGCTCGAGCCGTACCGGGTCCCAGTCGCCGATGATCAGCTCCTCGGGCAGCACGACATCGATCAGCACGTTACGCGCGTAACGTCCCTCATCCTGCTGCAGCAGCGCTGCCTCGGTGACGTCGCGCGCAATGGCTCCGATGTCGGTGGGCTCGGTCGCCAGGTCGATCGTCCCGCGTTGGATGCGCGCCAGGTCCAGCAGGTCGTGCGAGAGGCGCGCCAGCCGCTCGGTGCCCGCGCCCATGCGCTGGATACTGTCGGTCAGCCGCGTCGCCTCGATCGTCAGCATGCCGTCCTCGCCGACGTCGGGCATCCGTCGTGCGACGGTGCGAGCCAGCGCCTGCGCGTACCCGCGAACGACGGTGATCGGGGTCAGCAGCTCGTGTGCGGCCATCTGCAGGAAGCCGTCCCGCACCCGCACCGCCTCCTCCAGGCTGTGGTAGAGCTTCGCGTTCTCGACCGCCAGCGCCGCAGGGCGCGCCAAGAGCCGCGCGTAGGCAAGGTCGCTGTCTCCAAAGCGGCGGCCCGACTCGGCGGAGAGGAACATGATCGAGCCGATGACGCGATCAGCGATGGTGAGGGGCATGTAGAGCACCTGGTGTGGATCCAGGATGTGCATCATCTCGAGATAGTCGGGGCCATGGCCGGCCGCGACGGCGCCCTGCTCGAGCATCTCGTGCGTGATGTCCATGACGCTCGGTTCGCCGCGGCGCAGCAGCTCGAGCGCCTCCGGCCCCGGCGGCGCAGGGGGATAGCGTCGCTGCAGCTCCTCCGCGAGGGCACGCTTCTCGGGGTCTCGATGCCACACCGCCACGCGCTCCCGCGGGCTGCCCGGCTCGCCGATGTCCACGACGCACCAGTCGGCCATCGAGGGCACGGCGAGCTGGGACACTCGCTGCAGCGTCTCGGAGTAGTCGAGCGAGGTGGCCAGCGTTGAGGCGGCGTCGGCGACGAACGCCAGGGAGGCCTCGTTGCGTTTGAGGTCGGTGATGTCGTGGAATGTGTTGACGACGTACTGGATCCTGCCGTCCGGCCCCATCACCCTGCGCGCGGCGAGACGTGAGTAGCGCTCCTGGTCCGTGCCGCGGATACGGCTGCGCACGACCAGCGGTGGGGTGTCGCGACCGGCAAGCGCCTGGCGTCCGGGGAGGTCGCTCAGCGCCAGGTGGTTGCCTTCCTCGTCGGCCATCTCGAAGGCAGCGATCAGCGTGCTGATGTCGGCGGCGAGCATCTCATCGGCCGATGCGAACCCGGAGAGTCGCGCGGCCGCGTCGTTGGCGAACACGAGGCTACCGCTCGCGTCCTGGACGGTGACGCCGTCGTCGATATGCGACAGGACCGTGCGCAGGTCGTCCAGGGAGGCGAACGCGGCGTTGGACGCGACGGGCGGTTCGGTCACGCAGCGGAGCCGCGGCTCGGATGGCCCGCGGCGCACAGGTCGTCGACAGTCTCAAGCAGGTCGCCGATATCGACCGGCTTGCCCAACCAGCGGCTTGCACCGAGCCGCTCCGCCTCATCGCGGAAGCGTGGATTCGCGGCCACGATGGCGTAGGGCAGGTCGCGCAGCGCCGCATCGGCCTGGAGGTGAGCCGCGAACTGCCAGCCGTTCATGCGCGGCATCATGAGGTCGAGCAGGATCACGCACGGCTGCGCGCCCTCGTTGAGCAGGTCGAGCGCCGCGCGGCCATCGGTCGCGGACACGACGTCGCTGCCTTCGCCGGTCAGGATGTCCTCGAACATCTGGCGGATCGCCGGTTCATCGTCGACCACGAGCACGGTGTGGCGGTCTTGCATTCCCTCTTTCGCTTCTGGGAAGGCCCAGCTTGGCACCACCGGCCGTCCCCTCGGTCGGTGCGTATGGGTCCGCCGCGTGCAAGAAGCACGCCATCTATCGCGCTTTCCACAGATCAGGGTGCCGTCATACGCTCGATCAGCCACGCAATGGCCAGTGGATAACGCCACTCGATGTTGGCATGGCTCCCATCGAACAGCTCGAAATGAACCGATGCCTCCGGCACGCCGGCCTCGACCAGCGCCTGGCGGAATGCGTTTGCGCCCAGGTCCAGGTAGAAGTCGTCGGAGCGCCCCGCGTCGATCCAGATGGCGCGCATCGAGCGCAGCGCATCGGCATGTCGCGCGGCCATGCGCACCGGATCCCAGGCGAGCCATCGGTCCCAGACCGCGTGATCGATCCGCCCGCTGCCGGGATCCCACGGCAGGTGAACGGTGCCGTCGGCATCGGCGCTGTAGCAGGCGGCCATGGTCCAGATGTTGAGCAGCGCGCCATCGGACCGCTTGGAGCGACCGGATCGCGCCCGGAAATCGGCCCAGAAGCGGTCATAGTCGTTGTCGTACTCGTCCCGGAGCGCACGAAGCGCCTCGCGCACATCGGGCCAGTAGGCATGCTCGAAGAGCGCGTCGCCGGCGTGGGTGGCGAGCCCTCCGAACAGGTCGGGACGCAGCATCGGGGTCACCATCGCGCCGTAGCCGCCGGAGCTCTTGCCAGCGATGGCGCGACGCTCGCGGCGCGCATCGGTCCGGTAGTGACGGTCGATCCACGGCACGACGTCGTCGCACAGGTACGTGTGATATCGCCCGGTGGCGGGAGAATCCAGGAATTGGCTGCCGCCGATGGCCGTCCAGGCATCCACGAAGACCACGATCGCGGGCAGGATGCTTCCCGCGGCCATGGCAGCGTCGATCAGCTCGGGCGTGGTGCGCTTGAACGGCTGCCGGTTGCTCCACATCGTGACCTGGCCGGTCAGTCCCTGGATGCAGAAGACCGATGGATAGCGCTCGGTCGAGGCGTCGTAGCCGGGCGGCGTGTACACCAGCAACGGCCGCTCATGCGGGTCGCCCAACGGATTGCCGACGAGCGCCTCGCTGACGATCGTCTCCTCGCTGAGCTGCCCCGCCCACGCGTGGCTCCACGGTTCCATGGCGCTACGCGGCTTCCCCTCGGAGCTCGAAAGCGCGGAGCCTGCGAATGGCCACGACCACCGAGATGACGAGCAGGGCACCGCCGATGACCACCGCTGGGACCAGGTCGAGCGACGCATCGAAGGCATCAGTCGGTGGGTGGCCGATCGCCTCGGCAAAGGCCAGCGTGTGCTGGCGGATGCTGAAGGTGCGAGTGCCGGCGAAGAGGCCCGACAGGAAGCCCTCCCACAGCAGCACGTAGAAGAGCCCGAAGACCAGGGCGCGGCCGGTGACCAGCGAAAGCGCCACGAAGAGCGCGGCGTAGAGCAGTGACCCGATCGCCGCCGCCAGCGTGAAGCCGAGCACGAGCCCGTTGCCCATGCCGCCTGCCGCGATGATTCCGGCCAGTAGGATCGGTCCGCAGGTCAGCGCGGCAGCGGCGAGCGCCGCGACCGCCAGCTTGGTGGCCACGATCACCGAGCGCGAAATCGGTTTGGCGAGGATATAGACGATCGTGCCGTCCTCGATCTCCGCGCCGATGGCACCGGTGCCGAGGACCAGCGCCACGAGCGGCATGAGCGTCGCGATGCCGAAGTTCTCGAGCAGGCCAGCGGTCCAGCGCAGGTCATCATCGCCGCCACCGGCCAGGCGATAGGCGAGCGCCACGAGCACCAGCACGGCCCCCAGCACCAGCAGCAGCAGCACCCGGCGCCGGCCGAGCAGCTGGCGGAAGGTGATGCCAGCAATCGTCCCGTTCATCGCCGCGCTCCTCCGGCGACCAGGTAGCTGAAGACCGACTCGAGCGACTCATCGGTCGGCAGCAGCTCGTAGAGCGTGATCGCCGTTCGGCGGGCGACGCCGGGCACGATGCGCGCAAAGGTGCCGAAGTCCGCGGCGCGAATGGTCAGCAGCCCGTCGTCGAGCGCAACCCCGCTCACCGCCGGCTCCGCGACGAGCGCCGCCGCCAGGCGCCGATCGTCCGAGGATCGGACCGTGAAGGTGTGCGGTCGATCCGTCATCAAACGCCGGATCTCGCGGAAGTTGCCCGAGGCGGCCAGCCGCCCGGCAACGATGACCAGCACGCGCTCCGCCAGTCGCTCGACCTCCTCGAGGATGTGGCTGCTGAACAGGATCGTCCGGCCATCGGCCGCCATCCGGCGCAGGAGCGCCATCATGTGCAACCGCTGTCGGGGATCCATGCCGTTGAACGGCTCGTCCAGCAGCAGTACCGGCGGGTCGTGGACGAGCGCCGCAGCGACCTTGGCGCGCTGGCGCATGCCCTTCGAATAGGTCCCGATCGCACGATCCTGCGCGTCCTGCAGCTCCACCGCCGCGATGGCGCGCTGGGTCGCCGCCTCGACCTCGGCCACGCCCTGCAGCCGCGCGTTGGCGGCCACGAACTGGCGTGCGCTGAGGAAGGCGTAGACCGCCTCGCGTTCCGGCACCATCCCGATGCCGCGGTACACCTCCGGATCTCCGTGCGTCGGCCGCCCATCGATGGTGACCGTGCCCGCCGACGGTCCGAGGAAGCCGGCGATCATGTGCAGCATCGTCGACTTGCCGGCACCGTTGGGGCCGAGCAACCCGGTGACGCCAGCGCCGAGGCTGAAGGTCATGTCGTTCACCGCCACCACGTTGCCGTACCAGCGGGACGCGTTGGTGACCTCGATCATGCCTCGACCCGCTGGTAGCGCAGGGCGATGACGGCGACGGCGAGGGCGACCACGGCCGCCAGCACGCCACCAAAGATCGGCAGCGGCACGCTCGAGCCGGTGACAGGCGACTCGTCGATGCTGGCGCCGAGCAGCCAGTCACGCGTGCCGTCGATGAGCGCGAACGGATCGATGAGCGGCGCCCAATCGGAGAGCGAGCCGCGCGTCGCCTCACCCAGGATCGTGCTCACCGCCCCGGTCACCAGGAAGAAGGCGATGATCGCGCCGGTGGCGTACGCGCGCCGCGGCGTGAAGGCAGCGATCGCGATCCCGATCGAGGAAAGCGTGACGGCGTAGAGCAGCGAGGTGCCGATGATCTGCGGCAGCGCGCCTGCCTGGTCGCGCAGTCCGGCGACGACATCGGTGCTGGTGAGCAGGTTGCCGGCGAAGAGCACGAGCTGCGGCGTGAGCGCCAGGAGCAGCAGCGCCGCCACGAGCGCGCCAAGCTTCGCCGCCGCGTAGTCGAGCCGCTCGAGCGGATGGCTGAAGTAGAGCGCCAGGACCCGGTGGCGCATGTCGCTGTTCACGAGCTCGGGCGCCTGTGCCGCCACGAAGAGGGCGAATGTGATCTGCACCTGCCACAGGTAGTTGTCGTAGGTGAACGGCGAGATGCCCTCGCCGATGAGCGCGATGATCGCCACCGCCACGAGCGCCGGGATCAGCGCGAAGACGGCCAGGCCCCACGGCACGATCTTGGCGCGCCCCGAGCGGCCCATCCCGAAGGCGGCGCGCAGGCTGGCCCAGAAGAGCGTGCTGATCGCGTGCCAGCGGCCCAAACGCGGACCGTCGTAGCGGCGGTAGCCCAGGTCGTAGATGGCGCCGCTGGACGGGGTGCTGCTGCCCGCCTCGAGCGGCGCCGGCGGCATGGTGTCAGGCGGCATGATCCGCCTCGAACAGGTCCTCGAGCCGATGGCGGCGCTGCTCGAGGCGCGTGAGCGACAGGCCCAGCTCCTCCACGGTGTCGCGCACGATGTCGTATGGGGCCTCATCGGGCAGGTCGACCAGGACCGCCCGGCCATCGACGCGTGCCACGAGGCCGCGATCGGTCAGGCGGGCGGCGAGGGCATCGGTCCCGTCCTCGACCTCGACCGCCAGGGTGCCGGTGCGCTCGGTGAAGGAGGCGATCGGCGCCGAGCGGAGGAGCCGACCCGCGTCGATCGCCAGCAGATAGGTGCAGACGCGCTCGATCTCGCCGAGCAGGTGCGAGGCCACGATCGTGGCGATGCCGAACTCGGTGCCGGTGCGCTTCACGAGTCCCAGCATCTCGTCGCGGCCCGCGGGATCGAGCCCGTTCGTGGGCTCGTCGAGGAGCAGCAGCCGCGGGTCGTGGACGAGCGCCTGCGCCAGCTTCACACGCTGTTTCATGCCCGTCGAGTAGCCGCCGATCTGCCGGTAGCGCTCCTCGTACAGCCCGACGTGGCGCAGCACCTCCGCGGTCCGCTCACGCGCCGCGGACGCAGGAAGTCCCGCGATGCGCGCCATGTGGCTCACGAACTCGGTCGCGGTCAGGTCCGGCGGCAGGCAATCGTGCTCCGGCATGTAGCCGACCAGGCCACGGATCGTCGGTCCCTGCGTCGTCACGTCCATGCCCAGGACCTCGGCGCTGCCGCTCGTCGGCGTCAGCAGCCCCAGCAGGATCTTGAGCAGCGTGCTCTTCCCGGCGCCGTTTGCACCAACCAGACCGATGATTCCCGGCTCGACGTCCAGCGTCAGCTTATCGAGCGCGGTGACCTGGCTCCCGTAGCGCTTCGTGAGCGCTCGGGCGCTGATGAGTGCCATGAGCCGAGGAGTCTACATGCGCGACGTCGCTGCGCGAGCGCTTCTGCCGTTCGCGGCGAGCGGCGGTACTGCTACATGCTGGGAACGTAATCGGGCCTGAAGAACCGCCCCGGGTCGTCGCGGAACTCGAGCAGACAGCCCTTGCCGCAGAAGCCGTACTCGGTCCCGTCGTGCTCCGCGACAAGCCCTTTCGCGCGCGCCGCCTCGAGGTCCACGTCCATGCCGCAGACCGGATCCTTCACCTGGGTCGCCATCGGGCTCCTTTCGTCGTTCGTGGTGGGTGTGATGCGCGTCGTTCGCAGGCGCAGCGAGTTGGCCACGACGCTGACGCTGGAGAGCGCCATGGCACCGGCGGCGAGCGCCGGGTTGAGCCGAATGCCGAAGACCGGGTACAGCACGCCCGCTGCCACGGGGATGAGCAGGATGTTGTAGCCAAAGGCCCAGCCCAGGTTCTGGCGGATCGTGCGCAGCGTGGCGCGCGCGAGGCGGATGGCGGCCGGCACGGAACGCAGGTCGTCGCCCACCAGCGTCACGTCCGAGGCTTCGACGGCGACGTCGGCGCCTGTCCCGATGGCGATGCCAAGATCCGCCAGCGCAAGTGCCGGAGCGTCGTTGATGCCGTCGCCGACCATGGCGACCGTGGCTCCATCTGCCTGCAGGCGACCGATGGCGTCCGCCTTGGCGTCCGGCATGACCTCGGCCAGGATCCGGTCCGGACCGATGCCCACGCGCGCGCCGATGGCGATGGCCGTGTCGCGGCGATCACCGGTCAGCATCCACACCTCGAGCCGTGCATCGCGCAGCTGCGCGATGGCCTCCGCGGCGCCGCGCTTCGGTGCGTCGGCGATGGTCAGCAGCCCGATGAGCTGCGCGTCGCGCCCCACGAAGACGGTCCCTCGCCCCTCTGCCGCGGCCGCGGCCGCGGCCGCGCCGAGCGGCGAGGGATCGATGCCCTGCTCGCGCAGGTAGCGCTCGCTGCCGGCGATGATCACCGCGCCGGCGAGTGTGCCGCGCACGCCGCGACCGCCGATCGCCTCGAATTCGGCGACCGGGGATACAGGGGTCGGCGCGTGCCTGACGATCGCCTCGGCCAGGGGATGCTCGCTGCCCGCCTCGACGGCCGCCGCGAGCCGCAGCAGGTCGTCGGCCGCGATCCCGGCCGCCGGGTGCACCGACGTCACCGACGGACGGCCCTCGGTGATGGTGCCGGTCTTGTCGAGCACCACGGTGTCGACCCGCGCGGCGGTCTCCAGCGCGGCGCCGTCACGCGGCAGGATGCCGTTCTCAGCGCCACGTCCGGAGGCGACCATGATCGCGGTGGGCGTGGCGAGGCCCATGGCGCAGGGGCAGGCGATGATGAGGACGGCGATCGCCGCGCCCAGCGCCAGCGGCAGCCGCGGCTCGGGGCCGAGGAGCAGCCAGGCGCCGAAGGTGAGCAGCGCCACGACCATCACCGCGGGCACGAACCAGCCGGTCACGCGGTCGGCGAGACGCTGGATCGGCGCACGCGAGCCCTGGGCCGCCGCGACCATGGCCATGATCTGGCCCAGCGTGGTGTCGTCGCCGGTCCGGTCCACGCGCATCATGAAGGAGCCGCGGCCGTTCATCGTGGCGCCGGTCACGGGATCGCCGTCGCGCTTCGCGACCGGCAGCGACTCGCCCGTGAGCATCGACTCGTCGACGCTCGAGGCTCCGTCCACGACGCTGCCATCGAGCGGGACGCGGTCGCCCGGCCGCACGCGCAGCAGGTCGCCGACGCGGACCTCGGCAAGGGGCACGTCGCGCTCGACCCCGTCGCGCAGCAGGCGCGCCATCGCGGGCTGCAGCCGGCGCAGCGCGGCAATCGCACCGCTCGCCTGCCCGCGTGCGCGCGCCTCGAGCCAGCGTCCGAAGAGGACAAGCCCAATGATCACAGCGGCCGAATCGAAGTACGTCTCCGGCGGCAGACCGGCGCCCATCATCGCCTCCGGCAGCAGGGTGATGACCAGCGAGTAGCCGTACGCGGCCAGCGTGCCGACCGCGACGAGCGTATCCATGGTCAGCGACCCGTGGCGCAGGCCGCGCGCCGCCGTCAGCAGGAAGGTGCGGCCAAAGACGAACTGCACGATCGTGGCAGGTACCAGGAGCCAGACGTTGAGGCGCTCCATGGGCCAGGGAACGCCGCCCGGCCAGAACATGACCGCCATCATGGCCAGGCCGATGCCGGTCGCGGCCAGCGCTGACCACAACAGGCCCAACGCCTTGTCGCGCTTCGCGTCCTCACCGGCCGCTTCGACGGGCACGTCGTAGCCGGCGGCTTCGATGGCCGCAATGATGCCCGAACGGTCGATGCGTGCGGCGTCGTACCGAACGGTGGCGCGCTCGGTGGCGAGGTTGACCGTCGCCTCGGCCACGCCATCGGCCTTGTTCAGGAAACGCTCGATCCTGTTGACGCACGACGCGCAGGTCATGCCGGTGATGGGCACCGAGAGCTCGGATGGGGGGAGGGAGGGAAGAGCCGGAGGCATCGGGCTCAAGATACTGCGGGGGAGTACCTTGGCGCAAGTGGGCGGCACCCGCGGCAAGGTCCTTGCAGGCGGATCTCACCTGCAAGCGATACGTACCCCGGGGACGGGCACCTTGGCAACCGAAGCAATCGACCACGCAGGGAGCGGCGCTGAACGTCTGGCGTACGTCGTCGAGGACGATGCCGCGACGCTTGGGCTGCTGGGTGACCTGCTCGAAGATGACGGCTGGGAGGTACGCCTCTTCACCCACCTGGGTCGGTTCCGGCGTGCCGTCCACGAACGCGTGCCCGATCTCGTCCTGCTCGATGATGACCTGCCCGATGGACGGGGCGGCGACGAAGCGCAGCGCCTGCGACAGCGTGAGGCGACTCGCCAGGTGCCGATCCTGTTCTGCACCGCAGCGCCGCCGGCTCGCCGTCGCGAGATGAGCCGTATCGGCGCGGTGCTCGCCAAGCCGTTCGATCTTGAGGGACTGGACCGCTTCCTGCGGCATCTTCGTGACGGACGCGGCCGCGGACGCACGCACACCGTCGGGATCTGACCGCGACCTCGGCTGCTACGCTGCGGCCGATGCGCGCGCTGCTCCTCACGAACGAGTTCCCGCCCGCGATCTATGGCGGGGCGGGCGTCCACGTCGACTATCTGAGCCGGGAGCTGCGACGCCTCATCGAGCTGGACATCCGCACCTTCGCCGGCACGGAGGACGAAGCCCCCGGCTGGCGTGTCCGCTCGGTGGCGCCGGCACGCTCCTACGACGAGGCCCCTGAGCGCCTCCGTTCGCTGCTTGGGACGCTCGACCGTGACATCGGATTCCTGGCGGACGCGGTGCGGGCCGATATCGTCCACTGCCACACCTGGTACGTCCATCTTGCCGGGGTGCTCGCGAAGCTGGCGTACGGGATTCCGCTGGTCGTGACCGTCCATTCGCTCGAGCCGTTGCGCCCGTGGAAGCGGGAGCAGCTCGGCGGCGGCTACGACGTCTCGACCTGGGTCGAGCGCACCGCCCTCGAGATGGCCGATGCGGTGATCGCCGTCTCCCACGGCACCCGGGACGACATCCTGCGGCTCTTCGACGTCCCGCCCGAGCGCGTCCACGTGATCGGCAACGGCATCGACGTCGACGAGTATCGCCCGGGGGCGTCGACAGCGGCACTCGAGCGCTTCGGCATCGACCCCGCACGGCCGTACGTGCTGTTCGTCGGGCGCATCACGCGACAGAAGGGGATCGTGCACCTCGTCCACGCGATCCGGCACCTGGACCCGCGCATCGGCGTCGTCCTGTGTGCCGGTGCGCCCGACACGCCCGAGATCGCCGCGGAGATGCAGGCCGGCGTTGCGGCGGCGCAGCTCGCGCACGACGGGGTCGTCTGGATCCCCGAGATGCTCGACAAGCCATCGGTCATTGAGCTGTACAGCCATGCGGCGGTGTTCTGTTGTCCATCGGTCTATGAGCCGTTCGGCATCATCAACCTCGAGGCCATGGCGTGCGAGACGGCGGTTGTCGCCAGTGCGGTGGGCGGCATTCCCGAAGTGGTGGTCGACGGCGAGACCGGCACGCTGGTGCCCCTGGCACTCTCGCCGAATGACCCGATGGCGCCGGAGGATCCCGAGCGCTTCGCGCGCGACCTGGCCGATGCGATCAACGTCCTGGTGGCGGATCCCGCGCGTGCCGAGGCGATGGGGCGAGCCGGTCGTGCGCGCGCGACGTCGCAGTTCTCATGGCGCGCTATTGCGGAGCGGACCGTCGAGCTCTACCGCTCTCTGACCTGATCTGCCGGGTGGCGCGCGCGACCACGATGTCCTCGCGAGCCTTGACCCGAAGGACCGCCACGCGGTCGGTGCGTGCGAGCACGGCGTCGCCCTGCGTGTCGTCCGCCGCACGCCTCGACGCCAGCGACGGCACCGCCAGGGCGCCGAGGCGAGCGCAGATCCTGGAGCGTACGAGCGCCGAACCGAGACCGATTCCGCCGCTGAAGACGAGCGCATCGAATCGCGGCAGGGCGGTGGCCATCGCGGCGATCCAGCCGGCGGCGCGGCTGGTGAACATCTCGATCGCCAGCAGCGCGCGATCGTTGCCGCCTTCGGCACGTGCCTCGAGCTGCTGCATCTTCGCGGTCGTGCCTTCGATCGCCAGCAGGCCGGACCGATGATCGAGCGCGTCCGCCAGCTCGTCCAGGCTGAGCGCCTCCGAACGGAGCAGGTGCAGCAGCACGCCGGGATCGATGGAGCCGGCGCGGGTGCCCATCATCAGTCCCTCGAGCGGCGTCATGCCCATCGTGGTGTCAATGGAGCGGCCGGCGGCCACGGCGGTCACCGAGCAGCCACTGCCGAGGTGCGCGACCACGAGCCCCAGCTCTGTGGCTGGCCGATGCAGGAGCTCGGCCGCGCGCTCGGCGGCCCAGCTCACCGCGATGCCATGGAAGCCATAGCGGCGCACGCCGTGATCGCGCTCCCACTCCCAGGGGACCGGGTAGCGGCGGGTGGCCTCCGGCAGCGTGGCGTGGAAGGCGGTGTCGAAGACGGCGACGTGCGGCAGGTCCGGCAGTGCGCTGCGTGCGGCGGCGATCGCCCCCAGCGCCACCGACTGGTGCAGCGGTGCCAGCGGCCGCAGCGCGCCCAGCTGCGCCAGCACATCCTCGTCGAGCAGCACCGGATCGACGAAGCGGGGACCGCCGTGGACGACTCGATGGCCGACGGCGGTCGCCTCGTACACGCGGCCAAGCGTACCGACCAGGGCGGCCACCTCCCCGGAGGCGTCGGAGCCCTGCACGCTGGCGTCGTCGCCGAGCGACAGCTCCTTCTCGACGAGCGTCTCGTCGTGGTCATCGATCACGCTGGCCTTGAGCGAGCTCGAGCCGGTGTTGACGACGAGGACGGTCATCGGTCGTTCAGGCCGGCCAGGTCCAATCGCGGATGGCCGGGTCGTCGTCGCCGTGCTCGCGGGTATAGGCGCGCGCCTGGATGCGTCGATCGGTCATTTCCTGGCGCAGGGCACCGGCGCGGGCGGCGAGGCCCGGCACGCGGTCGATCACGTCGGTCACAAGGTGGAATCGGTCCAGGTCGTTGAGCATGACCATGTCGAACGGCGTGGTCGTGGTGCCCTCCTCCTTGTAGCCGCGGACGTGGATGTTGCCGTGATTCGTGCGGCGGTAGGTCAACCGATGGATCAGCCACGGGTAGCCGTGGTAGGCGAAGACGACCGGACGATCCTCCGTGAAGAGCGCGTCGAAGGCTGCGTCCGAGAGGCCGTGCGGATGCTCCTTGGCGTCCTGCAGGCGCATCACGTCGACGACGTTCACGACGCGCACCTTGAGCGCGGGCAGTCGCTGGCGCAGGATGTCGACCGCGGCCATCGTTTCGAGCGTCGGGATGTCGCCGGCGCAGCCCATCACGACGTCCGGCAGCTCGTCTCCGTCATTGCTGGCCCAGGGCCAGATCCCGATGCCGCGCGTCGCGTGCAGGATCGCCTCGTCCATCGACATCCAGTTGAGCGCCGGCTGCTTCCCCGCCACGATGACGTTCACGTAGTTGCGGCTGCGCAGGCAGTGGTCGGCCACGCTGAGCAGCGAGTTCGCGTCGGGCGGCAGGTAGACGCGGATCACCTCGGCCTTCTTGTTGACGACGTGATCGATGAAGCCGGGATCCTGGTGCGAGAAGCCGTTGTGGTCCTGCCGCCACACATGGCTGCTGAGCAGGTAGTTGAGCGATGCGATGGGTCGGCGCCAGGGAATGTCGCGCGTGGTCTTGAGCCACTTGGCGTGCTGGTTGAACATCGAGTCGATGATGTGGATGAACGCCTCGTAGCAGTTGAAGAGGCCGTGGCGGCCGGTGAGCAGGTAGCCCTCCAGCCAGCCCTGGCAGAGATGCTCGGAGAGCACCTCCATCACGCGCCCGTCGGGCGCAAGATGCTCATCGACCGGCAGCGTTTCCGCCATCCACGCCTTGTCGGTCTTCTCGAAGACCGCGGCGAGCCGATTCGAGGCCGTCTCATCGGGCCCGAAGAGTCGGAACGTTGATGGATTGGCTGCGATCACGTCACGCAGGAAGCCGCCCAGGACGCGGGTCGCCTCGCTGCTGGTGGTGCCGGGCTTGGGCACGTCCACCGCGTAGTCGCGGAAATCGGGGAGCCGCAGATCCTCGAGCACCAGACCGCCGTTGGTGACCGGGTTTGCGCTCATGCGGCGGGAGCCTGCCGGTGCGAGCGCGGCGAGGTCGGCGCGCAGCGTGCCAGCCTCGTCGAACAGCTCCTCGGGACGGTAGGAGCGCATCCAGCTTTCGAGCAGCTTGAGGTGCTTGGGATTGCCGCGAACCTCGGCCATGGGGACCTGGTGCGAGCGCCAGGTGTCCTCGACCTGCAGACCGTCGACCTTCTCGGGGCCGGTCCAGCCCTTCGGCGTGCGCAGCACGATCATCGGCCAGCGGGGCCGGGCCGACCCGCGGCCGTTGCGGGCGGCGCGCTGGATGGCCGCGATGTCGTCGAGCGAGCGGTCGAGCGCGGCGGCGAAGGCGCGATGCACCTTCATCGGGTCATCGCCTTCCACGAACTCGACGCTGTGGCCGTAGCCCTCCAGCAGCGCCCGCAGCTCATCCTCGGGGATGCGCGCCAGGATCGTCGGGTTTGCGATCTTGTAGCCGTTGAGGTGGAGAATCGGCAGCACCGCACCGTCGCGCGCCGGGTCGACGAACTTGTTCGAATGCCAGCTCGCCGCCAGCGGCCCGGTCTCCGCCTCACCGTCGCCCACGACGCAGGCCACGACCAGGTCCGGATCGTCGAAGGCCGCCCCGTAGGCATGGACGAGCGCATAGCCCAGCTCACCGCCCTCGTGGATCGATCCCGGCGTCTCCGGCGCAACGTGGCTCGGGATGCCACCGGGGAAGCTGAACTGCCGGAAGAGCGCGCGCATCCCCGGCTCGTCCTGGGTGATGCTGGGATAGACCTCGCTGTAGGTGCCCTCGAGATACGCGTTGGCCACGATGCCCGGCCCCCCGTGCCCCGGGCCGGCGACGTACATCGCGTCGAGGTCGCGTTGGCGGATGGCGCGGTTCATGTGGGCGTAGATGAGGTTCAGCCCCGGCACCGTGCCGAAGTGGCCGAGCAGGCGCGGCTTCACGTGCTCGGCGCGCAGCGGCTCGCGAAGGAGCGGATTGTCGAGCAGGTAGATCTGCCCGACGCTCAGGTAGTTGGCCGCACGCCAGTAGGCGTCGACGCGCTTGAGCTCGTTGCGATCGAGCCCACCGGTCCGCCCGGTGACAGTCGTGGTCATTGCCGGTCTCCGCTGCGTCTGATGGTCAGCCTACCAGCGCATGATCGGGTCCGACCCACCACGCGGGCAGTCCCGCGAGCGCGGAGCCGATGCCGGAGCCGGCCAGGAACCCGACCTTGCTCGCGACTTCCGCCCACGCCGGATCAGGCGCCATCACGGTCACCGAGAGCCACACCGGATCGGCCGGGCTGCCGGTGGCCGGATCGATGAGGTGATGTCGCAGGCTGCCGTCCGCCGCGAACCAGTGGCGAACGCCGATGGACGAGGTCGCGAGTGCCGCGTCGCGCAGCTCGATCGTGGTGAGCGGTGTCGCAGCGCCGCCCGGATCCTCGAGCCCGACGGTCCACGGTTGGCCGCCCGGGCCGAGTCCGCGCGCCACGACGTCACCGCCTGCCTGGAGCAGGAAATCGCAATGACCGGCGCGTCGAAGCGTCGCCGTCGACCAGCGCAGGGCGAGCCCCTTGCCGATGCCGCCCAGGTCGACGGGGGCATCGAGGCGAACGCGCGCGCCGCAGACCGAGATCCAGCGGTCGTGCGGCGAGAGGACGGTGGGCGACGGCGGCAGGGGAACGCCGGCACGTTCGCCGGCAGCCTCGAGGGCCCCGATGATGCGCGGGTCGAAGCGTCCGTCCGTCACGCGAAACGCCCGCCAGGCGGTCGCGAGGGCCCGGCGCAGCAGCGGCGGCACTGCGACGGCCTGGCCCATCGATGCGTTCAGCCGGCTCAGCGCGCTCTTCGCGTCCCACCGGCTCAGCTCCCGATCGGCCGAGCGAAAGACATCGCTCACCAGT
This sequence comes from Chloroflexota bacterium, assembly GCA_039933775.1. Lineage (GTDB taxonomy): Bacteria > Chloroflexota > Limnocylindria > QHBO01 > QHBO01 > JBDTNK01. The sequence continues at coordinate 19,585 of JBDTNK010000017.1, forward strand.
GACCACGCCCGGTCAGCTTCGTGCTCGCGGATGCCGGCGAGGGTCAGCCGCAGCGGCGAGCCCATGCATCGGCCCTCGCGAACGGTGCGCTTCATCGGTCAGTGGCCCGACGCGCTGGTCGTGTCGCTCATCAGCAGGAGGCGCATCGCCGCGTCGATGGCGTCGGGGGTGACGCACCAATGGTCGTGGACGTCGTAGCGCGGGTCGTATCCGGCGCCGGCGTGGATATAGACATCGGGGCGCATCGGCAGCTCGGCGAGCCGCGCCGCGGGCATGAGCAGGCCGGCCGTCAGCCGCACGACTGACTGGCCGACCTGGATCTCCTCGCCGCATCCGGGGCACACCGCCCCGGCGCTATCAACGTTGCCGGCGTCGCGCGCGGCGAGCTCAGTCACGCGTGCGAGCGCGCGGCCATGACGAGCCTCCTTTCACGGCCGGATGGCCACTTTCAGCACGCCGTCGCGCCGGTTGCTGAACAGGTCGTACGCCTGCGCGATGTCGTCGAGCGAGAAGCGATGCGTGATGAGCAGCGTCGGATCGAACCGGCCCGATTGCACGACACGCATGAGGCGCTCCATGCGCTCCTTGCCGCCGGGGCACAGCGTGGTGACGATCGTGTGATCACCCAGGCCCGCCGCAAAGGCGTCGTAGGGCAGCTGGAGCTTGCCGGAGTACACGCCCAGGCTCGAGACGGTCCCGCCAGGGCGAACGCAGCGCAGCGCGTTCTCGAAGGTGACCTGCAGGCCAAGCGCCTCGATGGCGACGTCAGCACCGATGCCACCGGTGAGCCGTTTCACCTCGTCAACGACGTCGACCTGCTCGGGATCGAGGACGACGTCGGCGCCCATGCGCCGCGCCATGGCGGCTCGGTTCGGGTCGCCATCGACCCCGATCACCTGCGCGGCGCCCATGAGCCGGGCGCCCGCCGTCGCGCACAGACCGATGGGCCCCTGGGCGAAGACGACGACCGTGTCGCCGATGCGAACCTTGCCGGACTCGGCGCCGGCGAAGCCGGTCGAGGCGATATCCGCGAGCAGGACGACCTGCTCATCGGTCAGCGCATCGGGGATCTTCGCCAGGTTGGCCTGGGCGTAGGGGACCAGGATGTACTCGGCCTGGGCGCCATCGATCGTGTTGCCGAAGCGCCAGCCGCCCATGGGCTCATAGCCGCTGCCATGGCCACATTGGCTCGCCTTGCCGGCCAGGCAGGCATGGCATTGCCCGCACGGCGTGATGGCGCCGACGAGGACCCGATCACCCAGCTCGTAGCCGGTGACCCCCGCGCCGAGCTCGTCGATGATGCCCACCGGCTCGTGGCCGATCACGAGGCCGGGCCGAACCGGGTACTCGCCCTTGAGAATGTGGACGTCGGTGCCGCAGATCGTGGTGAGCGTGATGCGGACCACGGCCTCACCTAGCCCCGCGTGCGGCCGTGGGACGCGCTCGATCTGCACGTCACCGGGCCCACGGAATACGGCGGCCCGCATCGTGGCCACCTCGGCGACGGGCGCGGACGAAATGGATTGGGTTGCGAGCGTCATCGGACGCCTCCTTGTCGGGGTCAGCGATTGTGGCGACGCCACGGGCGTTGCCTACGATGGTTGTCTCATCGAGCGTGCGCCGTGGTTCTCGCGCTCACCAGTGCCGGAGGTCCCGGCCAGCAGGCGCCGAACGGCAGGTCACAGGATGGTGGTGCCGAGCAGTGTGCCGATGGCGAACGTGATTGCAGCCGCAGCGAGTCCGAATCCGAGCTGGCGAAAAGCGGAAAGCAGCGGGTTCCGGCCAGTCATGAGGGTGATGGCCGCACCAAGCAGGAACAGCGCGGCGCCTGCCAGCACGGCCGAGGTCAGGATCGCGGCGAGCCCTGAACCGAGCAGGAACGGTGCGAGCGGGATGATCGCGCCGATGGCGAAGAGCACGAATGAGGTGATCGCGGCTGTCCAGGCCGATCCACCGAGTTCGGCCGGGTCGATGCCAAGCTCTTCGCGCGCCATGGTGTCGAGCGCCACGGCGCGGTCGCCGGTGAGGATGCGATGGGCGAGCCGTCGCGCGTCTTCGGCCGGGAACCCCTTCGCCTCGTAGATGAGCCGCAGCTCCTCCTCTTCCTCCTCCGGAAATGCCTCCAGCTCGTCAGCCTCGATGGCGATCTGGTTCGCGTACAGCTCCCTCGAGCTCTGGACGCTCAACCACTCGCCGAGCGCCATCGACAGCGATCCGGCGAGGAGCCCGGCGATCCCCGCAACGACGACCGGCTCACCGCCGGTGCTGGCGCCCGCGACACCCATCACCAGGCTGAAGTTCGACACGAGGCCATCGTTCGCGCCAAGGACGGCCGCGCGCAGCGCGTTTCCGTCAAGGGCGCGGTGGCGGCCCTCGAAACGGGCGAGCGTCGCACCGCTGGCGCCGCCGGTGATGCGATGCAGCAGCCGTGCGTGCGAGCGCTCGTCCTCGGCCAGGGTCGTGCCGGCCGCCTCCGGCTGCTCGTCGTACATCGTCTGATCCTGGCGCTCCTGGCTTGCGATGGTCGGCGCGATCAGTCCCGCCCCGAGCCTGCGGGCGAGAAAGCCCAGGATCCGCGCGCGACCGGAGGGACCGACCGATCCGCCTGTCCCGGCTGCGGCGAGCTTCGTCCGCCACAGCTCGGCGTGGCGTGCCTCGGCCGTCGCCATCTCGGCGTACAGCGTGGCGAGCCGATCGTCCCCGGCGTTCGCCGCCATGGCGCGGTAGATCCACGCGCCGTCGACCTCTGCGCTCAGGTTGTTCCTCCAGCGCGCCAAATCGGCCCGCGATGGCACTGATTCGGTCATGTGATGGCCTCCCTGGACGCACGTCCGACGCCCGCCACGATCTTCTTCAGCTCTTCGGCCCACAGGACCGCGCTGGCGAGGACGACGCAGCCTGCCCACTGCATGCCAGACAGTGGCGCGGTACCAAAGGCCGCGTTCAGGAAGGGCAGATGGACGACAAGGACCTGCAGGACGACCGACAGCCCGACCGCCACGAGCAGGCGTGGGTTCGTGAACGTCCCGCGGAACGCGCTGTCCCTGACCGACCGGGCGTTGAAGGCGTTGAAGAGCTGCGCCAGGACCAGCACCGTGAACCCCGCCGTCCGCGCCTCGTCGAGCGTGCCCGATCCCGCCACGAGTCCGCCAGGCAGGTACAGGTCGATCGCGAGCAGCGTGACCGCGGCCATGACGATCCCGACGAAGAGCACGTCGAGCTGCATGGCGCGGTCGATGACGCGATCGGTGACGCCGCGTGGCGGATGCCGCATCACGTCGGCCGGCGGCGGTTCGAAGCCGAGTGCAAGGGCGGGCGCCGAATCGGTCAAGAGGTTGATCCACAGGATCTGGGTCGCAAGCAGCGGCGCGACGAATTCGCCACCAGCGGCATGCAGCCCCAGGACCGATGCGCCGAGCACCCCGAGGAACATCGTCAGCACCTCCCCTGCGTTCGACGACAGCAGATACCGAAGGAAGCGGCGGATGTTGGCGAAGATCGCGCGGCCCTCACGCACCGCGGCGACGATCGTGGCGAAGTTGTCGTCGGCCAGGATCATGTTCGCGGCCTCCTTCGTCACGTCGGTGCCGGTGATGCCCATTGCGATGCCGATGTCGGCTGCCTTGAGCGCGGGAGCGTCGTTCACTCCGTCGCCGGTCATCGCGACGACGTTGCCGTTCGCCTGCAGCGCGTCGACGATCCTGAGCTTGTGCTCCGGCGCCACGCGGGCATAGACCGATGTTGTGGCCGCTGCCTCGCGCAACGAGGCGTCATCACGTGCATCGACCGCCGTCCCCGCCATGACGGCAGATCCCTCGCGGGGCGCAATGCCGAGATCCGCGGCGATGCGCAATGCCGTCCGCGGATGATCCCCGGTGATCATCACGATTCGGATCCCGGCGCCGTGCGCCTCGCTGATGGCGGCGGACACCTCCGCTCTTGGCGGGTCGATCATGCCGACTACGCCGGCGAAGACGAGGTCCTGCTCGAGCGCGTCACTGGCTTCGGGAGGCTCCGACACATCGAGCGGGCGATACGCGACCGCCAGCGTGCGCAGCGCCTCGTCGGCGAGTCGATCGACCGATCGCAGGATCTCGGCGCGGCGTGCATCGGTCAGGGGCTCGTCAGCGGTTCCGACGCGTTCGCGCGTACAGCGTGCGAGGAGCACATCGGGGGCTCCCTTCGTCATCACCGCGATGCGGCCCTCATGCGCCGCGTCGGCCTCGAGCGTCGTCATCAGCTTGCGTTCTGAGCTGAACGGGATCTCGCCACGGCGCGTGAAGCGAGCCGATCGTTGCTCCGCGGTGCCGAGCTTCCGCTCTGCGACGAGGAAGGCCGCCTCGGTCGGATCGCCGTGGACGACCCAGCGTCCATCCTCCTCCGACAGCACGGCGTCGCTGGCGAGGCTCCCGCCGCCGAGCACGCCGCGCACCTCATCGTGCAGGGGGCCCGGCTGCAGGGGCTGGCCTTCGTCGGTCACCGAGCCCAGCGGCCCGTAGCCGGTGCCCGAGACGCTGACCTCGCCGGAGTGGGTGACGATGCGCTGGATCGTCATCTCGTTGCGGGTCAGGGTGCCGGTCTTGTCGGTGCAGATGACCGATGCGGAGCCCAGCGTTTCAACCGACGACAGCTTCTTGACGATTGCCCGCTGGCGGGCCATGCGCTGCACGCCGATCGCCAGGATCACGGTCAGGATCGCCGGCAGCCCCTCCGGAACCGCAGCGACCGCCAGCGAGACCCCGAGAAGCAGGACATCGACGAGCATCGAGATGTCCGAGATCTCCGAGGTGGCGAAAATCGTTCCGACGATGACCACTGAGATCGCGACGACCGCGATCCCGAGCGTCCGCCCCACGAGATCGATCTCGCGCTGGAGCGGTGTCCGTTCCTCTCGAGTTCGGCCCAGGAGCGCGGCGATGCGGCCCATCTCGGTCTGCATGCCGGTCGCGGTGACGATCGCCCGCCCATGGCCACGGGTGATCGCGGTTCCGGCGAAGAGCATGTTGAGGCGATCACCGATCGCCGCGGTGGCCGACAGCGACGCGGCATCCTTCAGCACAGGCTCGCTCTCGCCGGTGAGCGACGCCTCAGCCGCAGTCAGCGACGCGGACGACACCAGGCGGGCGTCGGCGGCGACCGCATCGCCTTCGCTGAGGGCGATCAGGTCTCCCGGGACGACCTCGTCAGCCGTGACCCGGTGCGCGGCACCGTCGCGGATGACGTTGGCTGTGGGGGCGGCCATGCGCTGGAGCGCGGCGACGGCAGCTTCCGCACTGCGCTCCTGGATGAAGCCGAGCACGCCGTTGCCCAGGACGATGAGCGCGATGACGATCCCCTCAACGGGGAGGCCGACGGCACCCTCGATGGCCCACGCGATGGTAGACACGGCGATCGCGGCGAGCAGCAGGTAGATCAGCGGGTCGGCGAACTGCGCGGCGAATTTGCGCCACGCGGGCACCTGCGCTTCCGAATCCAGGCGGTTGAGACCGTGGCGAGCCAGTCGCGCCGCCGCTTCGGCGGACGGCAGTCCGCGCTGTGGGTCGGTGTGGAGCGCGGCGGCCACGTCGCGCGCGTCGAGCAATGACGGATCCTCGAGCGAGGCAGTCACCGCATTACACGTGGTAGAGGCGGCGAGCCTCGCGCGCGAGATCGTCCCGGAAATCGGGATGTGCGATGGCGATGAGTGCCGCAGCTCGCTCGCGCACGCTGCGGCCGAACAGCTCGGCCACGCCGTACTCGGTCACGACGGTCCGCACATGGGCGCGGCTGGTCACGACCCCGGCGCCCTCGGCGAGCACCGGCGCGATGCGCGAGATGCGCCCACCAGCCGCCAGTGATGGCAACGCGATGATGGCGCGACCCTCGCGCGCCAGGGCCGCGCCGCGCATGAAGTCCATCTGGCCGCCGACGCCCGAGTAGAAGCGGGTCCCGATCGAATCGGCGCTGACCTGCCCGGTGAGATCGATCGAGATGGCGGAGTTGATGGCCACCATCTTCCGGAAACGGCGAATGACCGCCGTGTCGTTGGTGTAGTCGACCGGGCGCATCTCGATCATCGGGTTGTCGTGCACGAAGTCGTAGAGCCGCTGGCTGCCCATGAGGAAGGCCGATACGATCTTGCCGCGATTGACCTCCTTGGCGGCGCCCGTGACGGCGCCGGATTCGACGAGGTCGAGGACCGGATCGGTGAAGAGCTCGGTGTGGATGCCCAGGTCGCGCTTGTCCCGCAGTGCGAGCGCGACGGCGGCCGGGATCGATCCGATGCCCATCTGGATCGTGGCGCCGTCTGGGACCAGGTCAGCCACGAATCCACCGATCCTGCGCTCGACGTCGCCGATGACCGGGGCAGCATGCTCGTGCGGGGGCTGATCGACTTCCACACCGAGGTCGATCTGGTCGACGTGCACGAAGGAGTCGCCCAGGGTGCGTGGCATGGATTGGTTGAGCTGGGCGATTACCGTCTTCGCCGCGCTGACCGCCGCCAGCGCGGCATCCACGCTGGTGCCGAGTGAGCAGTAGCCATGCGTATCGGGCGGTGAGACGTTGATGAATGCCGCGTCGAGGGCCATCACGCCGCTCGTGAACAGCTGCGGGATATCCGAGAGGAAGATCGGCACGTAATCGGCGCGCCCTGCGTTCACCGCCTCGCGCGCGTTTGCACCGATGAAGAGCGCTCGGTGGCGAAAGCTCTCGGCGACCTCGGGCGCCAGGTGCGGTGCCGGTCCCTCCGTGTGGAGATGAATGACGCCGACGTCACGCAGCTCGCCGGCACGTCGGGTCAGGGCATCGAGCAGGACCGATGGTGTGGCAGCTCCACCGTGCACGAAGAGCTGTTCGCCCGAACGAATGCCTGCGACGGCCCCATCGGCGGTGACGATGCGCATCTTTCGAAGTCTAGGCCGGCTCTCGGCGCTCGTCGCGAGCGACGTCTGGTGCGGTTTCGCTGCGCACGATCAGTACCGAGCACGGTGCATGGACCAGGACGTTCCGAGCGACGCTCCCCAGGAGCAGGCGTTCGAACCCGCCAAGACCACGCGAGCCCGTCACGACTAGGTCCGAATGCAGCTCATCGACGGCGCGCAGGATCTCGTTCGCTGGATCACCGGAGCGCACATGCCCCGTGGCGGGGATGGACCGCTCCGTCATCAGGGCAGCCATCTCGTTGGCCGCGCTGTCAGCGGCAAGCGCCTCCTTCCGTCGTTGATTCTCCAGGCGGTCATCACCGAGGGTAGAGAGGCCGACCATCAGCTCGAAGCCGGGCGGATCCTGCGGCACCACCGACACGACATCCGCCGGGACGTCATGGAATGCATTCCACGCCCCGAGGAGCTCGGGAATCTTGCCCGCGTTCGGGGAGCCGTCCGCCGCCACGAGCAGGCGCGACACGCTCGATGTGCGCGCCACCAGGACCGGGAATGGCGCGTTCGTGGCGACTTCGTTCGCGACGGATCCGAGGAGCATCGATCGAACCGGACCCCGGCCGCGCGACCCCGTGACGATCAGGTCGGCGCCACTGTCGCGCGCAGCGGCGAGAATGACGTCCGCGGCGTGGCCGCGTACCACGCTCTGCTCGACGGCCAGTCCAGCAGCAACGAGCGGCGCGCCCATGCCCCTGAGTGTCTCGGAGAGCTGGTCGCGAATCGCGTCCTCGATGTCGCCGACCCAGACCATGGCGGACGCGACGCCGCCCGTGTAGTCGATCGGCGGTCGATAGGCTGCAAGCATGTGGACGGTCGTCTCCGCCGGCCAGGTCAGGTTCGCCACCAGGTCACGCGCCACGCTCGAAGCCTCAGAGCCATCAAGCGCGAGCAGAATCTTCATTCTCAACATCCTCGTTGACGGAGCGAGCACGACCGATACGGTCGCGTCCAGTATCGCCGCGCGCCGTCATGTAGGCCACGGCCGAGCGGTCCAGGCCTCTGGGCCGAATGGCCCCTTCGCCGTGCCCACAATAATCGCCTCCCGCCGATGGCCGTCGAACCGTGGCTCGCCGACAGGCGCGCGAAAACGGACCGACCGGCTCTCGCCGGTCGGTCCGTCACGGGGGGCTGGTTGAGTGCGCTACCCCAGGACGTACCGGAGAGCGGGGACTCGCTTGACGATTGGCTGCTCGTTGACGATCGCGTCGACGCCGTAGACTTCACCTGCGCGAATGATGCCCAGGATCAGGGCGGTGAGGCCGATGATCGCGGTGTAGTTCACGATCCCGTGGGCGAAGTCCCATGCCGCAATCGTGAAGCCCGCCATCATCAGGAAGCCCATCACCGATGCGAAACGAGTCGCCAGGCCCAGGATCAGGGCCACGCCAATGGCGATCTGCCCGAATGGGACGACGAAGTTGATGACATCCATCAGCTGCCCGTTGCCGGCGAGGCTCACCCAGAAGGCGTTCGTCGGATTGACGATCGCGCCCTCCACGGCTCCCTCGGCGGTGCCGGCGGTGCCGAAGCTCAGGAATCCCGCCGCGGAGAACGGCTCGGCTGCAAGCACCTTCTGGAGTCCGGCAAACAGGAAGACCCAGCCGGCGATGAGGCGGAGCGCCAGGATGCCAAAGGCCCTGGATCCCGTGAGTGTGGTCATTCGGTAGTCCACCTTTCGTGGTGTTGTCTATCGGTCCGGCTCATGCGCCGGATCTGATGGTCGTCACGCTACCGGTGCTGGACCGCGTCCCCAATGTGCCGCCGGACACCTTCGGAGGGGCCCGACGGCATGCCTGGGTAGGCCCTTCGGCCCTGCTCGGCCGAGGGCTCACCGGGTGCAATGGAGCGCAGCACGACGGGCGAACCGTCGGCATTCGCAATCACGGAGCACCGATGCAACGCATGTTCAGTCACCTCGCAGCACGTATGGCGGGCGCGTGATGGCTGCCGCCGCTCGCACGTCGACCGCGCTTGAGGGTGCCCGTGAACTCAGCGTCCGGTTGCCGCTCTCCGCGGCGCCCGCAGACGTCCTGCGTCTGCTCGACACCGATGCCTCGCGCTGGCTCGGAGAGCCACTGGACGCGTCGGCAGAGGGCCCAGCAATTGGCATGGCCGGCTCACGGCGGCGCTTCGCGACCGATCTGCGACTCCGGGTCAGCGACCGCTCGCCGCGTGCATTGTTCCGCAAAGCGGCCATCGTCGAGCTCGGGACGCCGTTCGAGGCGAATGGCATCGTCTCGGTCGAGATCGGCTGGCGAGCAGCCACCCTCGCGCCGCTCTTCCCGGTCTTCTCGGGGCGCCTGAGTGTCGACTCGCACGACGCCACGCTCCGTGGCCTGTACGCCCCCCCGGGTGGGCGCATCGGGCAGATCGCCGATGATGCGCTTTTCCACATCGCGGCAGAAGGCACCGCCAAGTGGCTTCTGCGTGAGATGGCGGCGATTCTCGCCGATGGCCAGCGCGGAGGCTGACGCTCAAGGGCGACGCGCTGCGATGTCGAGCTGCCGCGCCGGCTGGTCAGTGCTCCCCGAGGTGGTGCTTCGCGACGAACGCAGCCGCCTGGGCGCGCCGCTGCAGGTCGAGCTTTCCGAGGATGCTGCTGACGTAGTTCTTGACCGTCTTGTCGGAGAGGAAGATCTCCGCCGCGATCTGCTTGTTCGTCTTGCCCTCCGCCACCAGCAGCAGGATCTTCCGCTCCTGTGCGGTGAGCTGGGCCAGCTCATCGGTGTCCTCGCCGGTGGCGGCGCGGCGCACGCGATCGAGCACCTTCTCTGTGATCGCGGGGTCGAGCAGCGACTCGCCGCGTCCGACCGCCTCGAGGGCGGCCACCAGGTCGCGTCCGCGGACCTGCTTGAGCAGGTAGCCGCTGGCGCCGGCGACGATGGCGGAGAGGACCGCCTCCTCGTCGGGATAGCTCGTCAGCATGATGACGCGGGTCTCCGGCCGTGCCGTGCGAATGTCGCGGCAGGCTTCGATGCCGGAGCCATCCGGCAAACGGACGTCCATGACCACGACATCGGGCTCGAAGCGGGCCGCCTCGGCAACGGCCTGGGCGACGGTGCCGGCCTGGGCCACGATCTCGAAGCCCGGGCGTCGCTCAAGCAGCGCGACGAGACCCTGGCGCACGACCTCGTGATCGTCGACGACCAGCAGCCGCAGTGGGCGCGCGTTCGGGGTTGGTTCGGCGGGATCGGTCATGACCGGTCACCTCGATTGATGCCTGCGCCTGCCAGTGGCACGCGCACGATGATCCTGGTTCCTGAGCCGATGGTACTCGACACCTCGAACGTGCCTCCGAGTCGCTCTGCGCGGCTCCGCATGTTGGGCAGCCCCTGGTGCTGTGGCCCGCGCGCGGCCAACGGATCGAAGCCGTCCCCGTCGTCGCGAACGTCGAGCACCAGCGCACCGCGCTGGGCGGCCAGCGAGACGCGGACGCTCGTCGCGCCCGCGGCGTGTCGCGCGATATTCGACATCGCTTCACGGCCGATGGCGAGCAGCTCGATCATGGATTCGGCGGGCAGGTCGGGGGCGACGGTCGTGTCGAACGAGACGGCGAGACCGGTGTTCCGTCGCACCTCTTCGGCCGCAGCCTGGAGCGCCTCGACGAGGTCGGCATCGCCGAGGAGCAGCGGCCGCAGGCCAAAGATGAAGTTGCGGATATCCGCCGTCGCTCGATGGAGTGAGTCGATCGCCGCATCCACGCGCTGCGCGGCTTCGTCGGGGTCCTCGCGCACCAGCTCCGGGACGTCGTCGAGCGAGAGAGTGACCGCGTAGATCGACTGGATGATGCCGTCGTGCAGGTCACGCCCGATGCGGTCGCGCTCGTCGACCACCACCAGCCGCGCCTGCGCCGCGTGCAGCCGCGCATTGTCGATGGCGATCCCGGCGTGGAGGGCGAACATCTCGACCAGCCGCTGGTCATCTGCACTGAACTCTGGGGCGCCCCGCTTGTTGGTCAGGTACAGGTTTCCGACCGATGATCCTCGCACCGAGATCGGGACCCCCAGAAAGCTGTGCATCTCGGGGTGATCGGGCGGGAAGCCGTGGCGGCGTTCGTCGGCGCCGATGTCGGGGACCCGGATGGATCGGTTCTCGCGAATGATCAGGCCCAGCATGCCGTGGCCGCGCGGCGGCTTGCTGAGCTTACGCCGCAACTTGTCGCTGATGCCGCTCGTGACGAAGTGCTCGATCGCGCCGGTGGCGTCAACGATCCCCAGCGCCGCGTAGTCCGCGTCGGCGAGCTCGCGGACGCGATCCACGATCAGCTGGAGCACGACATCGACGTCAAGGACCCCGGTGATGCCGCGCACCGCCGCATCGAGCGCGGCCAGGCGTGCCTCGGACAAGCGCGCGCGCTCCTGCGCGCGAACAGCGGTGAGCGCCATCGCCACCGCCTCGATGACGATCCTCGGGTCAGTCTCGCCCGCCCAGGTCAGCTGTCCGATCGGCTGGCCGTCCGAGCGGTCGAGGAGCTGGATCGGTTCGCCGGATGGCTCGCCCCAGCTGACGTCGATCGGGTTGAGCGGCGGGCAGCCAGCATGAAGCGTGATACCGGTCAGCCCCATGGAACGTGCGAGCGCTCCCAGCGCCTCGCCGGTCGCTGCCAGGTGCGCCGGCGTTGCGTCCTGCTGCCAGGCCACGAGCGCCTGGATCAGCGGGGGCACCGGAAGCCGCTGCGCGGACGGGGACGGTGGCATGCGGCCTAGCGTACGCGAGGCCGCATGCCGATGACTGCGGCTGCATGCCATCGGTCATGCGTGATGGGGAGAAACGGCACTCAGGCTCGCGTGGCGGCGCCGGGCAGCATGGTGGACGAGAGGTCGAACGATGATCCAGACCGTCACCCCAGCAAACGCCACTCGCACGCGAGCGAGGGTCGCGATCCGCCAGATCGAGGCGGTCGACGCGTTCGGCCTCTCCACCTTCTATACATCCCTCAGCGCGGAGTCCCGCGCGCGCCGGTTCCTCGCTGCCAGCCGGGGCATCAGCCCTGCCGAGGCGGAACGCTTCGCATCGGTAAACCACCGGACGGAAGATGGCTACGTGGCCGTCGTCGCCGAAGTGGGTGCCAACGACGGATTGATCGTCGGTCACGCCACGCTTACCTCGAATGGCACCGGGACGCCGCCCGAGATCGCCTTTGCCGTGGCCGATGGGTGGCAGCGACGCGGCATCGGCACGGCGCTGTTGCGCGAGGTGATCGGCGCCGCGCAGGGCCGTGGGACCCAGCAACTCCAGGCCTCGCTGTTCGTCGACAATGTCGCCATGCGACGCCTCCTGGCACACGCCGGCTGGTCGTCGCGCATCGCCGCGGTCGACGGCTCCACGATGGAGGTCGAGATCGAGCCGGTCACCGCAGAAGAACGCTCGAGATGAACATCGTGGTCGGGGTCGACGGGTCGTCATGCTCGACGATCGCATGCGATCTCGTGGCTGCGACCGCCTGGCCGGCGGATAGCTATGTCCGCCTCGTGGCGGCCTGCGAAGCACCGCTGGACGGACCAGATACTGACGTACCTCGCGACCTCGCTGCCGCCCTCGACGAGCAGGCGGCATGGCTGCGCAGTCGGGGGCTCGTGACCGAATGCGTCGTGCGACGCGGCCGCGCGGCATCGGTCCTCCTGGCATGCGCGACGGAGATGGCGGCCGACCTCATCGTGGTCGGGAGCCGCGGCCACGGCGTCGCCGCCACCGCACTGCTCGGATCGGTCTCGGCGACCCTTGCCGACCACGCACCGTGTCCGGTCCTGGTCGTCCGGCGCCCCCAGATTCGGCGCATCCTTTTCGCCGCCGATGCCTCCGAGAGCGTGCAGGCGATCCCCCTGATCCTGGGGGTGTGGGGCGCATTCACAAGCCTTCCGGTCGACGTGGTGACCGTGGCGCCTTCGTGTGCGGAGGCCCGCGCCATCGCCGACAGCACGGCGCACCGGCTGACGGCCCTCGGCATGCGCGCGACGTCCCGGGTGCTGGTGGGCAATCCGGCTCGCGAGATCGAGCGCGTCGCCGCGGACGGCGACGTCGATCTCATCGTCACCGGCTCGCGCGGACTGGGACAGCTTCAGCGGCTGCTCCTGGGCAGCGTCGCGCACCACGTGCTGCTCCACGCGCGCAGCTCGGTGCTGATCATGCGTGGCCATGTTCCGGCGCGGCTGCGCGAACATGAAGCGGAGCGCTTCGCCCTGGCGATGTAGCCCGGCGGCCACCCTCTCAGAGAAGCTCGATGATGAGCGCCGCGTCCGGCCCTTCGCTGCTGCTCTCGGGGAACGAACCACCAATCGGGATCGGCGTGAGCGAGGCATTGTCGGCGTCGCAGGTCCACGCGGCGAAGCGGTCCTGGTCGGCGTCTTCGAGCCAGTGGCATGTCGCGCAGGACTCGAGGTCAACAGCCGTCCCGCGGATCGGGCAAGCGACTCTGCCGTCGCGCGCGAGCCGCACCTGATCGCGGCAGGCGACCCACTCGGCCGCCCGCGGAGTGTGCTTGATGGTCATGGCGATCGCTCCCTTTTCTGGGGGATGGCGCTATTGCGGTCCTTCGGCGACGAGGGCAACGATGTCGCTGCCGGAGAGCACACCCACCGGGACGCCGGCCGGGTTCGTGGCGACGAGCCGATGGACGTGCTCGCGCGTCATGAGTGCGGCGGCGTTGCGGATCGAATCGGACAGATCGATCGTGATCGCCGGGGCGGACATCAGCTCTCCGACGCGGAGCTCGTGCCACCGTCGCCGGATCACATCCGACACGTGCGGCGCCGTTGCGAGCGCGAGATCGGTGGTGCTGATGACGCCGACCAGTCGATGCTCGGCGTCGACAACCGGCAGGCCGCTGACGCGGTACCGCTCCAGCAGCTCCTTCGCTTCGTCAAGAAGATCCGATTCGACGACGACGACCGGGTCGAGGGTCATCAGGTCGGCGACGCACAGGTTGGTGACGGGCGACGTGATCATGGTGAGATGCTCCTCGCAGGGAATTGTTCGTCCTCATCTCACCAGGGATCGGGATGCTGCGGCAGGGCCAAAGGTGGGCGTTCTGCGTGCCGACCGGCCCGAGGAAGCCGCGCACCACGAGCCGTCGTGCCACTGGCGGTTCATTTCCCGTTCATCTGGCGACCCTCGGAAAGACATTCGAGATTGGCAGGCTTGGAGCAGGCCGTCGTGCCATGGCGTCATCAGCAACGTTCGTGGCCCGCGGCCAACGCAGTACGAGGTGCATGTGATGAGCGCACGTGGCAGTGGCGTGCTCGCACGATGGGACCGATTGCAGTGGGTCGGCCAACGCGAAGGTAAGCAATCCATAGCCGTCCAGCCTCATCGGCCAAGATGGCGGCGGTGGCAGTGGGTCGGGGTAGCCCCGGCGACCGGCACGGATGAATCGGCGATCGGCGACAGTGGACTGTCAGGCTTCGGGCATACTTCTGACAGCCAGCGCTGGTTCGAGACCGAAGACAGGGTCGACGAGCGGAGCGAATCCGACGCTGTCGACGGGCGGTCGACCCCGTCCTGAGCGTCAAGGTTCGATCGTCGTCGCGACGCTCGACGCAACACTGAGGAGTGCCGCCGATGCCGTCATCTCAACGCCGCCTCCGGCGCGCACCGGCCGAGCGATTCGCCGGTCCGGAACATCTTTTTGACCTGAGCGCAGTGGCCGATGGCCTGCGCAACGAGTCACAGCCGGTGCGGGACGGCCACCGGCAGATCACGCTCTTTCGGCGTGACGACTTCGCGCTGGTCCTTTTTGATTTCGACGCCGGCGGCGTCCTGTCGGACCATGCGGCAGAGGGATACGTGGCGATCCAGGCGCTCAGCGGGTCGCTGCAGGTCTCAACGCCGACCGGTCATCACGTGCTGGGTGCCGGGTCGATTCTGGTGCTCGCGCCCAGCGTCCGGCATGACGTCTCCGCATCGGTACCCAGCCGGATGCTGCTCACGGTCAATCTCGTCCGTTCCGAGGACGAGTGACCTGCCGTGGATCCCGCGGCTGGCGCGGATCCCGCGGCAGGTCAGGTTCGGTGGTTCAGGCCCACTCAGCCGCCGAGGTCGGTTGTTACCGGCGGCGCGGGATGTCGTCGCGCGGCCACGCGTCCTCGCGATGCACCGCCACGGCGAACCTCGCCGAGGTCCGCGACAGCGTGTGCAGGACGTTCCAGATTGGATCGAGCGTCGGCCCGCGGATGCCCAGCCGCAGCGGGATCTCGATGAGGCTTCGGCCGCGGGGGCTTTTGATCGTGAGCCGTCGGATGTTTCCCTGGCTCACGAGGCCCTTGACCTCAGCCATCATGTCGTTGCTCGCCACGACGCACTCGGGCTGCCCATCACAGACGTCCGGAAGCGAACTCATATCCTGATCCTCCTTCTCGTCACGGTAACCGCGGGTGGCTCTCTTATTTACGGCTACTTCCGTAAATAATGCAAGTGCCAAGGCGCCGCTACCAGTCCGTCAAGCTTCAGCTGAAGCGAAGGGGCATCATCTCCATCCCATTGCTCGGGTAGACCACGCGCCGGACGGCCTCGCCGTCCACCTCGAAGTGGCTCGTGCGGGCCAGCAGCGCCTCCAGCGCGACGCGCAGCTCCAGGCGAGCCATCGGCGCGCCCAGGCAGAGGTGAATGCCCCGTCCCCACACCATGCTCTCGTCCGTGTCGCGATCGATGTCGATCGCTTCGGCATCGTCGAATGCGCCGGGGTCCCGATTCGCCGCGATCCACATCAGCGTGACGCTCTCGCCGGCGGGGATCGTCCGACCACCCAGCTCCACCTCGCGGGCCGTCGAGCGTCGATTCGCCACGAGCGGCCCATCGGCCCGCAGGATCTCCTCGACCGCGGCCGGGATGAGGGATGGGTCGGCACGCAGACGCTCCTGCAACGCTGAGTCCTCGGCAAGGTGCAGCACCAGGATGCTCAGCGCCGCCGCGACGGTCCCGTGACCGGCGGTCCAGTTGCGCAGGGCGCTCACGATCTCCTCTTCGCCCAGCGGCTTGCCGTCGACCTGGGTCGCGAGGAGCGCATCGGTCACGTCATCGGCGTCGTGCGCGTCGCCGCGGTGGTAGGTGAGGTTGATCTTGACGTGCTCGGTGAAGAGGCTGGCGAGGGCCTTGCCCGCGACACGATCCCTCGAGAAGGCGACCTGCTGGTTGCCGTGCGTCCACCCACCGAGCGATTCCCATTGCGCCTCGGGCCAACCCAGGAAGGCGCACAGTGCGCGGAGCGTGTACGGCGTTGCGAACGCTTCCATGAACTCGGCCTGGCCGCCGCTCGTCATGGGCTCCAACAGCTCTCCGGCGATCCGACGACACGCCTGCTCCAGCGCCGACATCCGATCGTCGTCAAAGGCGGGGGCGAGGGCCTCGCGATATGGGCCGTGAACCGGCGGATCCATGCCGTTCGGGACCGCCAGGCGGCGAGTCGCGCTGGTATAGCTCGCCGGGTCGTCCGTGACCTCCGCGACGTCCGCGTGCCGGAAGACCGACCAGCCCATGAATTCGCTGTGCGCGACGGGACAGCGTTCCCGCATCTCGTCGTACGCACGCCTCTGGTCTTCCAGGACCGATGGATCCCGCGGATCCCAATCGTCGACGGCAGGTTGACTCACGTCATCTCCTCACGGCTGCGGGCTGAAGGGCACCTCCCAGTCTGACCGCCATTGCGCTCGCCGCCAACCGCGGCCCCCATCCGTGATGGTTATCGCGGCGCAGGGACGAGCTGCATGCTCCTGCCACCGCCGACGCCAGCCACGAGCAGGCTCGCGGCCGTGAGCACGATCACGCCGATCATCACGACCGGCATCGGATCCACCGCCGCGCCCGCCAGGGCGTCGAAAACGAAGATCGCCAGGATGCTCGCGCCCATCACGGCAGCGAAGACCAGCACCGGAACGACGGCCGCCTTGGCGCTCGCGCGATTTCGCATGAGCCCGATGCCGACCAGCGCGAACGCGGGCAACACGAACGCGAGATCGAGGGCCCACACGGGATTGGCCACGAGGCCCAGTCGCGCGACTTCGGCCGCCGTTTCGCCGCTCGCGATCGAGGCGGCGATCTGGCCCATCCACAGCGCCGCGAAGAGCGCGGCCATCACGAGCAGGAAGATGCCCGTCGTCCGGCGCGGCAGCCGCGCTCCGATGCTCGACTCGGCCATGCACGTGCCGGGTGCCGCCAGGGTCCAGACGATCGACCAGGTCGCGAGACCAAGGATCGCGTAGTGGAGCGGCGTCATCAGGTTCGTGGCCACCGCGAAGGCAAAGATCGCGTAGCCGTAGGCGAGGTAGGCGAGGGCGCCCAATGCAACGAGCCGCCCCAACGCGGATCCGCGTCGCGCCTGCCATAGACCGATGCCCAGGATCGGCACCGCCAGGGCGAGCGTGGCCAGGTCGCTGGCCTGTGCCTGCCGAATCCAGGCGTCGGAGTCGCGATAGAGGTTGGGAACGAAGAGGCCGGCCGCCGCGGCGACGGCTGCCAGCGCGGCCACGAGCCACGCGAGCCAGGCCGGTGCATCGGCGCGAGCCGTGTCGAGCTGTCTGTTCATGGCCCAATCTCATCCGATTGCTCCGTCGTGCGTGAGGGTCGTTGGACCCGATTCGACGTGACCTTCGGCGTGGACCGATAGCATGTGGCGATGCTCGCATCGCGACCAGCTCCGCTCTTCGGCGTCCCCGACGTGGGCACCCGCGACATCGAGCGCTTCGCAACCGAGGTCGCGCCCGCCGTTCGCCAGGCGGTGCGCCGGGGATGATGGGAGACGCCTCGCGAGAGAAGCTGCGGCGACTCGCGTCGCGCCGCTTCGCCCTCGAGCACGACTTTGCGTTCGGCGAGTGGGAAGGTGGCAATGAG
>JBDTNK010000018.1:0-33632 GCA_039933775.1 Chloroflexota bacterium
AAGACCGGCTCACCGACGGTGTGCATCTCGATGCCCTCGTCGATCGCCGCCTGGACGGTCGTCGACGAGCTGATCCAGCCCTGGAACTCGTCACGACCGGCCTGCCACGCCTCGGCGCAGTTGGCATCGGTCGGCAGCGTCGTGACGGTCACATCGGCCGGCGGATCGCTCGGCGCGGGTGCATCCACCAGCGTCAGGCTGCCCTCGAGCCAGTCGACGTACGTCGTCGACTCGCCCGCGCAGACCGTCGTGCCGGCGAAGTCATCGACGCTCTGGATCGCATCGTCGACCGCGGCCATCTGCGCCGGGGTGAAGTAGTACGGCGTGCTGAAGTCAAGCACCGTTACGCGGTCCTCGGTGATCGTCATCGAGCCGACGCTGATGTCCCAGCGCCCGGACCACGATCCAGCGGTGATCGCCTCCCACTCTGGGGTCTCGAACTGCACGTCGACGCCAAGGCCCTCGCCGATGGCATTGGCGACGTCGATGTCGAAGCCCTCGTATGAGCCATCCGGCTTGAGGAACGACTGCGGCGCGTAGTTCGGATCGGTCGAGATCTTGATGACGCCGGCCTCGCAGATCGTGGCGAGGAGATCGTCGCCCGAGGCATCGTCACATGCGCTCGCGGTCCCGCCGCCCGTGTCGGCGCTCTCGTCTGGTGAGGCGCCTCCGCCTTGGCAGGCAGCCAGAACGAGCATCGCGACGGGCAACATCGCGAGCCTCCGAAATTTGGTCATGAACCCTTCTCCTGTGCAATCCTGAGCATCTCCCGCCTTCGGCGGTCGCGTCCTGTGTGGATTGCCACCGTTTGTAGCATGCCGGCCGAACGCCGGGCAAGGTCGGACGGTCCTCGACCGACCCGTATCGGTACACTCGCCGCATGACCACCACCGAGCGACCGATGCCCGCTTCGCTGCCGCTCAGCCGGGCGGCGACCCTCCCTGCGCGCTTCTACCAGGCCTCCGACATCTTCGAGCGCGAGAAGGACCAGATCTTTTCGCGCACCTGGCAGCTCGTCTGTCGCTACGACGAGCTGCAGCGCATCGGAGACTTCGTGCCGGTCACGGTGCTCGACGAGCCGGTCGTCATCACGCACGCGCAGGATGACCAGCTGCGCGCCTACTACAACGTCTGCCGGCATCGGGCTGGGCAGGTTGCGCTCACGAAGGGCAATCGCAAGTCGCTGCAATGCCGCTACCACGGGTGGACCTACGGACTCGACGGCTGCCTCCGCGCAGCACCCGAGATGGAGGCGACCGAGAACTTCCGCAAGGAGGACTTCGGGCTGATCGGTGTCCGGGTTGACCGATGGGGACCCTTCGTCTTCGTCAACCTCGACGACGACGCCCCGCCGCTGCGCGACGTCATGGGCGCCATTCCGTCGGAGGTGGCCACGGCCGGCTACGACGTCGATCTCATGCGACCGGTCGAGCGGCGCGAATACCTGATCGACTGCAACTGGAAGGTCTACGTCGATAACTACCTGGAGGGCTACCACCTGCCGATCGCCCATCCGCAGCTGTTCAAGGAGCTCGACTACGACAGCTACCGGATCGAGGAGCATCGGTTCTATTCGAAGCAGTTCGCGCCCATCCGCGAGCTTAAGCCGGGCGAGGAGCTGGGCCGCGACCGGCGCTACCTGCGCACCCCCGATGGCGAAGAGGACGCGCTCTACTACTGGTGCTTCCCGAACACGATGTTCAACATCTACCAGGACAACATGTCCTCGAACGTCATCATCCCGCTCGGGCCGGACAAGACACTCACCATCTTCGAGTGGTTCTTCGCGGAGCCCGGCAGCGGCGAGGGCTGGGAGAGCATGCAGCAGACCATCGCCTTCTCGGACGAGATTCAGCAGGAGGACATCGTCATCTGTGAGCAGGTGCAGCGTGGCCTGCGGTCGCGTGCCTACAACACGGGGCGCTTTTCAGCGAAGCGCGAGAACGGCGTCTACCACTTCCAGAACCTCGTCCGCGAGTTCCTGGGCGAGGCGGGCTGAGCACCGAGCGCAGAATGTCCCCGCCACTGAGCTATGAAGGGTTGCTCGACCTGGCACGCGCATTCGAAGGGAAGACGCTGCACACCGTGACCGG
This sequence comes from Chloroflexota bacterium, assembly GCA_039933775.1. Classification (GTDB taxonomy): domain Bacteria; phylum Chloroflexota; class Limnocylindria; order QHBO01; family QHBO01; genus JBDTNK01. Next base: position 2,094 of record JBDTNK010000018.1, read on the forward strand.
CAAGGCATTCACGGTCGGCATCTCGAGCGCGGAGCACTGCGCCTTCTTCACCCCGGCTTCCAGCGGCTACGGCCAGACCGATGGACGGAAGGCCGCGGAGCGATTCGTCGAGCGCTACAACGAGCTTGGCAGTCTCCGGCCGCGTGACTACGCCGACGTGACCCGCAACGCCTCCTATTACATCGGCCTGCTGATCACGGCCGAGGAGGCCGGCCGCTGAGCCGGAACGTCAGCCCTCGGACAGCTGGAAGGGCGACTCGGCGAGCAGCACGTCGCCGTTGAAGGCGCGCATGACGAATTGGCCCGGACCGAGCTCACCGATGAGATAGGTGGCGGAGCAGCAGGCCACGCCGCGCACTGTCGCCGCCGGGTCCACCGTCAGCGTGTTCTGAGCGGCGGAGATGACTTCCTGCTCAGTGCCATCGGCCTGTACCTTGGCGACCTGGATTCCGATGGTGCCGACTCCGAAGGGCGTCGGCAGCGCGAGCGCGTAGGCGATCTGGTCGGCGGGGCCGAAGATGTCCTTGGCTCCGGTGACCTGCTGGTTCGCGTCGAGTCCCGTGCCGAAGGTCAGTGAGCCTGGCGGGCCGGGAACCGGCGTTGCAGTCGGCAACGGGAGTGTCGATGCGCTGGGGATCGGCTCCTCGAGCGAGCCGCTCGGCTCCGGCTCCACGACGGGCGAGGGTGCAGCGGCGACCGCCGTCGGATCGAAGGGGTCGAGACTTGAGAGGAAGAGGGCCACGAGCACGCCGAGCAGGATCGTGCCGAGGGCGGCACCCATCGCCGTCAGCGAGCGCTGGTCAGTCGGGAACGGCCCGCTGGGACGGCTCTCGGCCGCATGCGTCGGATCCAGTCGTACGCCGCAGGAACGGCAGATCTGCGCCCAGCCGGGATTCTGGCGGCCGCAGTTGTAGCACTCGATGCTGTCACCCGTCATGGGTTCTCAGAGCTCTCCGTTCGTGCCCGATTTGATACGCGGGGCAGCCTAGCAGACCCCCGCCGCCTCGCACCGCGGCGCGATGCACGACGCCGCTTGTCGTGGCGCCTCTCGCTGATTAGCATGGCTAACAAATGAGCGGCCGCCAGACCAACGCCCAGCATGCCTTCGCGGCGATGAGCGTTCGGAACTACCGCCTGTACTGGATCGGGCAGGTGATCAGCCGGATCGGGACCTGGATGCAGCAGGTTTCGCTGCCGTGGCTGGTCCTGGCCCTGGGTGGCTCGCCGCTGGAGCTCGGCATCGTGGCCGCCCTGGAGTTCGTGCCGTCGATGCTCCTGGCCCCGTTCGGTGGCGTCGTCGCGGATCGGGTCGACAAGCGCCGCGCGATCATCGCCACGCAGGTGCTGGCCTCGATCCAGGTCATCGTGCTGCTGGCGCTCATCTTCGCCGGTGTCATCAGCATCCCGCTGATCATGCTCATGGGCTTCGTGCTGGGGCTGGTCAACGCGGTCGACATGCCGCTGCGCCAGGCGCTCGCGGCGGAGCTCGTGCCGCCGCCGCTGCTCACCAACGCGATCGCGCTGAACTCCATGGCGTTCAACTCCGCCCGCGTCGTGGGGCCCGCAGTCGCGGGCGTGACGATCGCCATCGGGACATCCCTCTTCGGCACGGCACAGGCGGGCGTGGCGTTCAACCTGGCCATCAACGCGGTCAGCTACAGCGCGGTCGTGGTGAGCCTGTGGCGCATGGATCCGGCCCAGATCCGACGTCCGCCTCCCCCAGACCGCGCGATCAGCGTGTTCGCCAGCCTGGGCGAGGGCATCAGCTACTCGCTGCGGACCCCGATCGTGCTGTGGGCGCTGGTGCTGCTCGGTGTCGTCTCCACCTTTGCCATGAACTTCCGCATTCTGCTGCCACTCTTCACCGTCGACGTGCTGCGCGTCGACGCCGGCGTGTATGGGCTGCTGTACGCCTGCCTGGGCGTGGGTTCGGTGACCGGAGCCCTGGCCCTCGCCTTCATGCACCAGCGGCGCGCGATCATGCTCATCATCGGCGGAGCGGTCCTGCTCGGGCTGTTGGAGCTCGGGCTGGCCGCTGTGCGCAGCGAGCTGCTGGCAGCGGTGACCCTGGTCGGCATCGGCTTCTTCTCGATGTTGATGATCAACACCATCAACGCGACGATCCAGGCCAACGTGCCCGATGCGCTCCGCGGCCGTGTGATGGCCCTGTACGTCACCGTCTTCGCGGGCACGACCCCGATCGGTGGCATCTTCGCCGGGGGGCTGGTCGAGATCCGGGACGTCCCCACAACCCTGGTCGTCGGTGCGGCGCTGTCGCTGGCCGCCACGGGCTTCGTAGCCTGGCGGCTGCGGATGGCCAGGGCGACCGGGGGGATCGGCCGGACACAGATCGGCGACGCGGAGATCGTGGCACCGGTCGACGGCCAGGAATCGCTGCGCGCCTGAGCGCAGATTGGGTGGTGCCGGAGGTGGGAGTCGAACCCACACGAGCTTGCACTCATCGGTGTTTGAGACCGACGCGTCTGCCATTCCGCCACTCCGGCGCGGGGGAGCCGTCATTATAGGAACCCGATGCCGGAACCGACCCGACCTTCCACGGCGCCGCGCACCGCGCCCATGGAGGGCGAGGAGGGGCTTATCGCGCGGGCGCGCGATGGCGACGGCTCGGCGTTCACGCAGCTGATGCAGCATTACCAATCTGCCTGCTACGGCCTCGCGTGGCGTCTGCTGGGGGACGCCGACCAGGCCGCCGACGCGGTGCAGGACGCGATGCTGCACGCCTACAACGCCATCGCCAAGCATCGCGGCGGGCAGTTTCGGTCGTGGATGCTGCGCATCACCGCGAATGCCAGCTACGACATCCTGCGCCGCGCGCAGCGGCGCCCATCGGTCGCCTTGCCGGATCCGGAGGAGGGCGAAGCCGAGCTGCCCGATGCCGGTGCGGTCGACCCGGTGGCCGAGTCTGATCGAGCGGCGATGTACACGGCGCTGGAAGTGGCGCTGCGGCATCTTCCGGAGGACCAGCGCGTCGCGATCGTGCTGTGCGACGTGTACGGCATGGACTACAACGAGGTCGCGTCCTCGACGGCGTCCGCCCTGGGTACGGTGAAGTCGCGCATCCACCGCGGGCGCCTTCGCCTGCGCGAGCTGCTCAGCGAGCACCGGGAACTGTTCGGGCCATGAGGGCGTCTGACCGATGAAGATGAACCAGCACCCGCATCCCGACGACGAGCGCCTGAGCGCCCTGGCCGCGGCAGACGACGATGCACGTTCCGATGCGGCGCTGCGCGCCCACGTCAGCGCCTGCGACCGATGTCGCGGCGTGGTGGACGAGCTGACGTCGCTGCGCACGCACCTTGCCGCGATGCCCGACCTCGTGCCGCCACGGCCGATCCGGATCGTACTGCCGCCGCGCGAGGCGGCTCCAGCCGGATTCGCGCAGCTCGTGCGGCGCCTCTTTGCGCCGGCCCTGGCTGCCGGCGCCACGCTGGCGATCATCGGTGGGGTCGGGTTGAGTTCCAGCTCCCTGGGTCTCGGCGGCGCCGCAAGCGTTCCAACCTCTGCCGAGGCGGCCAACGAGGCGCGAATCGACATCATGGCCTCGTCGGTGGCCGAGGAGAGCGTTGCCGCGGCCGCTGGCGAGGGCGGCGGTGCCGGGGGCGTTGCCGCAGCGAGCGACGGCGCGGAGAGTCGCTCCTCCACTATCGAGGCGCCATCCGCGGGCAGTGACGATGCCTCCTCAGGGGATCCCGAGCCGCATACGGGCGTTTTCCCGTCGGATGGCGCGACCGGCTCGAGCGGAACCCCGTGGCTGCCGCTGTTCGTCGCCGGAGTTGCCCTCGCGGGGATCGCCCTGTTCCTGCGCTTCGCCGTGGTGCCGCGCGCCGGGTAGCGCTCGTCGCCGCCAGCCACGCTGGCCGAATGGCGAAGGAATCGGGTATCCGTTGTCGAGGGGCCAGTCACAGTGGCGCAGCAACGATGAAGAGGACGATTCCTTGTGTTCCTTCGTCCGTTGGCCAGCCACGCTGGCATCCCAAACCCGCAACGCGGTCAGGCGAGGGCGCGGCCCACGAAGATCGCGGTCAGCAGCAGCGCCACGAAGATCACCGCCAGCGCCACGGCGAGCCAGCCCGACTCGTGCACCGTGTGTGGCGGAGGCACCATGGGCGGGGGCCGCCGCGTGATCGGGATCGGCCGCTCGTTTGGGCTGCGGACCGTTCGTGGAGCGGCGCGGGTCTCCGCCGCGGTCGCGCGCCAGGTTGCCCAGCTCCCGGTCGTCGTCGGCTGCTGGGGCTGGACGGCGTGCCGGGTCGCGCCCCAGTGCGCCGAGCCCGGACGACCGGCGGCAGGATGATCTCGGTCGTACGCCGCGCGGCGCTCAGCGACGGACAGAATCTGCCACGCCTCGTTGATGTGACGCATGCGTGCAGTGCCGTCAGGATCGGGGTGCAGGTCAGGATGATGCTGCTTCGCCAACCGCCGGTGCGCGCGCGCCACCTGGAGCGGCGTCGCCTCGCGCGCGATGCCAAGGATCAGGTACGGATCGAAGGTCGGCCGGTCGGGCATCGGCGCAGATGATACGGGCTAGACTGGCCTGACCGATGCCTGACCGCCGCCCGATCCTCATGCTCATTGACGGCCCGAGCCTGGTCTACCGCGGCTACTTCGCCCTGCCGCCGTTGACGACCTCGGATGGGACGCTCGTGAACGCCGTCTTTGGCTTCCTGCAGATTGTGCTGCGCGGCATGCAGGACCTGAAGCCGGACCATGCGATCGTGAGCTTCGACATCGGTCGACCGCAGTTCCGCTTCGACCTGCACAGCGAGTACAAGGCCGGGCGGCCGAGCATGCCGGACGACCTGCGCAGCCAGTTTCCGATCGTGCGCGAGGTCGTCGGGATGCTCGGGATGCCGATCGTCGAGCTGGAGGGCTTCGAGGCGGACGATGTCATCGGTTCATTGACGAAGCTTGCGACCGATGCCGATGTCGACACGTACATCGTGTCGGGAGACCTTGACGGCCTGCAGCTGGTCGACGATCACGTGCGCCTGCTCACCACGCGCATCGGCGTCGCTTCGACCGTCATCTATGACCCCGCCAGGGTGATGGACCGATACGGGCTGCGGCCCGACCAGATGCTCGACTACAAGGCACTCAAGGGCGATACCTCGGACAACATTCCGGGGATCCCCGGGGTGGGGGAGAAGACCGCGGTCCAGCTGCTGCAGCAGTTCGGCACGCTCGACGGCGTCTATGCGCACGTCGACGAGGTGAAGGGCAAGCTGCGCGACCGGCTGGTGGAGCATCGCGAATCGGCGTTCATGAGTCGCGAGGTGGGCCGGATCGTGTGCGACCTGCCGGTGGAACTGCACCTGGAGGAGGCGCGCACCGGGCGCTACGACCGGCGTGCGGTGGCGCAGCGCTTCCGCGAGCTCGAATTCCGCTCGCTGATCGATCGCCTGCCGCCGTCGAGCATCGCGCCGACCGGCCACGACGCGCCGGAGCGTGAGACCGCCGGCGGGCTGCAGCTGTCGCTCGACCTGCTGGGCCACGTGCCGCCGAGCGCGGATGGCGACGCGCGCGACCAATCGGTGCGCGCCGCACCCGATCCACTCGCCGACCCTTCGGGCGCGATCGAGCAGATCGATCCGCGCATCATCCGCAACGACGGCGACGCGACCGAGCTCGATGCTTGGCTGCAGGAGCACAACGGCACGGTCGGCCTCGGCTGGTCGCTGGGCGTGGGGCGCCCGATCCAGCGCGCGCTGCTCGGGATCGCGCTGGCCGCGACCGACGGCAGCGCCTGGTACGTCCCGTGGCGTGACGGCGATCCGCATCCGCCGCTCGACGGTTGGCTGGCGCGTGCCGACCGCACGGTGGTGGGGCACGACCTGAAGCAGCTGCTCGTGGCGCTGGGCAGGCGCGGGGTGGCGGTGCAGGGCGCCTGCTTCGATACGCTCGTGGCCGCGTACATGCTCAACCCGGCGCTGCGATCGCAGACGATCGACGATCTCGCCGCGGCGCGATTCAGCGCGGAGCTGCCGCCGCGACCGCTGAACGCGGAGACGGGGGCCGAGGAGACGTCCGCCGCCCGACGCGCCGCCGCCGAGGCGCTCACCGCGATCCTCGCGCGCGCCGCACTCGACGCCGAGCTGGTCGAGACGTCGCTGCGCGACCTCTTCGTCGAGGTCGAGATGCCGCTCATCCCGGTCCTCACCCGGATGGAGCTGGCCGGGGTCCTCATCGACCGCGAGGCGCTTGCCGCCATGAGCGAGGAGTTCGGCACCCAGCTCGCGGCGCTCGAGTCGCAGATCTACGCGGGCGTGGGGCACGAGTTCAACATCGGGTCGCCCAAGCAGCTGGAGACGATCCTCTTCGATGAGCTGCAGCTGCCCGCCACGAAGCGGACACGGACCGGACGGTCGACCGATGCATCGGTCCTCGAGGAGCTGCGCAGTCAGCACGAGGTGGTCGACAAGATTCTGGAGCACCGACAGCTCTCGAAGCTGAAGTCGACCTACATCGACGCGTTACCTTCGTTGGTCGACGGCGAAGGACGGCTGCACACGACGTATCAGCAGGCGGTGGCCGCCACCGGCCGCCTCTCGAGCACCGATCCGAACCTGCAGAACATCCCGATCCGCACGGCACTGGGCCGCAGGATCCGCCGCGCCTTCGTCGCCCCACCGGGCAAGCTGCTCTTGGCCGCCGACTACAGCCAGCAGGAGCTGCGCATCCTGGCCCACGTGTCGCGGGACCCGGGCCTGCGCGCCGACTTCGCTGCGCATTCCGACATCCACACCGCGGCGGCCGGGCGCGTCCTCGGCGTCGCGCCCGATGACATCACGCCGGCGCAGCGCAGCATCGCGAAGATGATCAACTACGGCATCGCCTACGGCATGAGCGACTTCGGGCTGGCCGATCGCCTCAAGATCCCGCGGGAGGATGCTCAGAAGTTCATCGCCGACTACTTCGCCGCGTACGAGGGGATCAGGCGCTACACCGTCGAGATTCGCATCCTGGCGCGCGACCAGGGCTTCGTCTCGACGCTCTTGGGGCGGAGGCGCTACCTGCCCGAGCTGACCGCCCGCAACGCCGCGCTGCGCTCGGCGGGGGAGCGCATGGCGATCAACATGCCGATCCAGGGGACCGCCGCCGACGGCATCAAGATCGCCATGGTCCGGCTCGACGAGCGCATGCGCGAGCAGAACCTGCGCTCGCGGATGCTGCTCCAGGTCCACGACGAGCTCGTTTTCGAGACCGATGCCGATGAGCTCGAGGCCCTCGCGGCGCTCGCCCAGGAGACGATGGAGAACGCACTCGTCCTGGACGTGCCGCTCGACGTCGATCTCAAGGTCGGGACCGATTGGGAGCACATGGACCGGCTCGAACCGATCGAGGGCGGCGCCTTTCGTCGCGTGCCGAAGTCGGCCGGCGACGTGGCCAGGCTGGAAGCGGACGAGGCGATCGCCGACGCCCTCCCGGTCTGATGCCGGAGCTGCCCGAGGTCGAGACCGTTGCGCGCGACCTGCAGCGCTGGGTCGCGGGCGCCACGATCCGCGACGCGACGGTGCACTGGGACCGGACGATTCGCTCGCCGCAACCGCCCGAGCGTTTCGTGGCGGAGCTGCGCGGCGCCACCATCCGGCGCGTCGGGCGCCGCGCCAAGACGGTCCTGCTGCATCTCGACGATGGCCGCGTCATGACCGTCGCGCTGCGCATGACCGGAGCCCTCATCGTCGCGGCACCGGGAACGGCGGAGGATCCGTATGCGCGCGTCGTCTTCGCGCTCGCCGACGGCCGCGAGCTGCGCTACCGCGACGTGCGCAAGTTCGGGCGCATCGGCCTGTGGCCGGGCGGCGGCCTGCGCAGCGTCGGGGCCGGACGCGGCTCGCGGTCTCGCCGCATCGCCGATGGCGGCGGTCGCTACCGGATCGGGGAGCTGTTCAGCGGGCACGGCCCCGAGCCACTTGCGCGCGGCTTCACCGCCGCGCGGCTGGCGGAGCGGCTCCGCGGGCGAAGCGCGCGCCTGAAGACGCTGCTCCTCGACCAGAGCTTCATCGCCGGCGTCGGCAACATCTACGCCGACGAGGCGCTGTGGCGCGCCAGGCTGCATCCGCTGCGTGCCGCCGACACCCTCGATCCCGCCGACGTGCGGCGCCTGCACCGCGCGGTGCGGCAGGTGCTGCGCGAGGGCATCGCGAACCGCGGCGCGAGCTTCAGCGACTACGTTGGCGCGGACGGCGAGCCGGGCGCGAATGCCGAGCGCCTGGCGGTCTACCGCCGGACCGACGAGCCCTGCTACCGCTGCGGAACGCCGATCCGGCGCATCGTGGTCGACCAGCGCAGCACGCATCTGTGCCCGCGCTGCCAGCCGCTGCCGCTAGCATCCGCTTCGGCATGAAGGTGATCGGTCTGACCGGCAACATCGGCTGCGGCAAGAGCACCGTGGCGGCTATGCTGCGCTCCCTGGGGGCGGCCACGATCGACCTCGACGCGGTCTCGCGCGAGATCCGCCAGACCGATGACGAGGCGCGGACGGCCATCGTGCGACGCTTCGGCACGCTCGAGGCCGCCGACCTGGCGCGCATCGTGTTTTCGGACGCCGCCGCGCTGCGCGATCTCGAGGCGATCATGCATCCACGCGTGCGGAACGCGGCACGCGAGCGGTTGGCGGAGCTTGCCGAGGGCGGCGTCCCGTCGGTCGCCATCGAGGCGATCAAGCTGCTCGAGTCGCCGCTCCTCGACGCATGCGACGCGACCTGGGTCGTGGCCTGCCGCGAGGAGGACGCCGTCACGCGCCTCGCGACGTCGCGCGGCATGAGCGAGGCGGCCGCGCGCGCCCGCCTGGCGAACCAGTCGCCGCAGGCCGACAAGATCGCCGCCGCCGACGTCGTGATCGACGGATCGGCGCAGCTCGATGAGACGCGGCGCCAGGTCGAGGTGGCGTACGCGGAGCTGATGGGCGCCTGACCGCAAGAGGTCAGGCGCCATCGGTCAGTTGGCGGCCTGGTCCTGCGTGGTGTCGAAGGGCTTCGGGAGCGGGAAGCCGAACTCCTCGATCAGCGAGTCGAGGGTCGAGCCCTCGGTCGACGCGATGCGATCGTCCTGGTCAGGACGCAGCACCATCGAAAAGACGCCACCCGCCGCGGTCAGCTCGGTGATCTTCTCGGCCGTGGCGAGGTCCGAGCGCAGAATATAGATCGTGCCGTTGCGCGACAGGATCGTCAGCTGCTGGAGGGTGACCTTGGTCGACGGCCCCGGCAGCAGGTCCGCGGCGGTGGTATCGGCCTCCTCGGGGGTCTGCCCGATGAGCGGGTTGATCGGCATCGTCACCAGCAGGTCGACGCGCTGGCCGGCGACGAGCGTGCCGGCCACCGCCTGGGCGTCGGGGACGTTGATGCTCACCGCGCGCAGGTCGGGGCCTTCGGCGTCATATTCCTCGCCCGGCGCGATGATCGAAAACGTCTGGCCCTCCGTGGTCGAGGCGAGCAGGTTGCGGCTGACGAGCTGCCCGGTCGAGATCGGGACGCCGCTCACGCGTCCGAGCACCTCGTCGATGCGCGCGAAGGCGGCCTCGTTCGTGGCATCGACCGGCACCTCGCGCGTCGCGACGTCGCCCTCCTCGATCGGCTTGCGGCCGGGGATCTCGCGAACCGCGACGACGACCGTCCGAATCTCTGCCGGCTGGCTCCCGCCCACGAGGTCGCTCGCCTGGAGCGCGACGAAGACCACGCCTCCCACGATGAGCGCGACGATGATGCCGACGGCGATGTACACCTTGGATCGGCGGCTGTTGCGGTCGGAGTATTCGAGCTCCACGATGGTGCGTTCCTCGTTAGCTGCTGGGGATCACCACGGCATGAGCCGCGCGCTCTGCACGCGACGCAGTGCCGGGTCGGAAGAATCGGCATAGACGCCGGAGATGGCGCGACCGGAGAATCCGTTCGCGTCGACGTCCGTCACCTCGAAGGCGGCGAACCCGATGATGTCGACGTAGGAGCCCCCACCCGCAGCAGTGGCCACGAGCACCTGTACCGGCCAGATATGGGTCACCGGCTGGCCGGCGCCGTTCGTGCCGGTGCCGCGCACGTTGAAGGTGTAGCAACCTGACCCCAGCCCGGCGGTCTGAACCGTCACGGTTGAGCTGCTGCCGCTGCCGGTGCTCGGCACGACGGCGCCTGAGCTCAGCGTGATCGCACCCGGCGCGATCGACGCGGCGGTGTAGTTGCAGGTCATGAACGAGGCCGCGTCGACGGAGAGCGTCACCGGGCTCGAGCCCCAGGTGCTCGATCCGCTGGCCGTCGAGACCAGGAGCGGGATGTCGATCGGAGCACCGATGGTGTCGGCGGTGCCCAGCGCGCCCGAGTTGCCGAAGCTGAAATCTCGCACAGCTCCGCCGATCCGCACCGCGACCGGCCCGCGACGCGTCTGGAAGTACGGGTCGCCCGAATGCCCCTCCAGCCATACCGTGTAGATGCCGGCGGGCACCGCGTTCGTCGCGATGTTCTGCATCTGGACGGTCGTGCCCCTGCTGGCCACCAGGAAGACATTCGGGCTGAAGGTCGGCGCGGTCATGAGGCCCGGACCGGCCGACGCGGCGCCATCGGTCGGGATCAGGTCGTGCACCGGATCGGTGGCCAGGTGGTCGCCGTGCAGGTGCAGCGTCACGGTGCTGTTGAACTCGCTATTGCGCGAGACCGTGAAGCTCGGCCCGTTCGTCGTCCCGCTGGCCGGCAGCGTGATCGCCGCGGGCGGCGTCAGGCTGAAGTCGGGAATCTGCATCACGGTGCCGTTGTAGACCGCGAGCAGGACCCGGTCGCCGGTGCTGTATCGCTGGCTGAAGTTGCCCATCACCATCGCCGTGTCGTTGCCGCTCATGACGGCAACCTGGTCGTTCGGATCGGGTGGCGTCTGGACCGGTGGAAAGCCCGGCCCGGGATAGCCGGCGGTGATGTAGTCGCCCTGCATGGTCTTGATGGTGTTCGGGTTCGTGCCGAAGGCGACGCCGTTGTGATAGACGCGCGAAAGTGTCGTCGAGAAGTTGCGGATGTCGAGGGCGATGAAACCACGGAAGTTCGGCTGGTTCGCCGCCTTGGCACCGGGGCCGTAGAGCTCGAACTCCGGACCCGGCTGGAGCTCACTGGCCGGGGTCCGACCGTTGTAGCCGAGCACGTCCACCGGGTCGACGCCACCCGAACCGCTCGTTGCCTGGGTGGCGGTGAAGTCGACGAAGCTGCCTCCCGGGCCGGGCGCATTGTCGTAGCGCCGGGCCACGATCGGCATTCCCGGCCCCGCCTCGAGGCCGCAGCGGGCGCGTCCGCGCGCGGTGAGGACCTCGACGCCGAGCACGGCGCCCAGCGTCGTCGGCACGTTGGACTGGATCGCGACGCGCACGGTGGTGCCGCTGACCAGCACGCCGCCGGTGAGGTAGGAGGGGTCGCCAAGGTGGCCGTCGGCGTAGAGGAGCGGCTCGGCGGTCGTCGGCAGCGTTGCATCGGCGCCGACGGGCGATGCCTGGAGGTTCGTGCGCGCGATCGTGTCGGCGGTGTCACGCGCCGAGTTGTCGGAGGCGCCCTCCACGAGCGCGCGGCACGCGGCCAACGCTCCGGCATCGGCCGCGTTCTGGATGTAGCGCTCCTGCGCCGCGTGCCGGCCGAGGTCGATGGCGAAGGATGCCGCGCCGAGAAGGATGACGAGCCCCAGGGCCACGATGACGAGCACCTGGCCACGCTCGACCGGGAGCGAACGGCGCGCCATCAGTTCACGACCATGGTGACGTTGGCCGAGAAACCGACGCGGTTCGAGGCGTCGGCCCCGATCAGGCCGCCGATGAGCGGCACGAAGACCGGCTGTCGGTAGGTGACCTGCACCCGCACGCGGCAGCCCTTGCGCGGCTGATTGGTGCAGGTCGTGGCATCGGGGTAGGTGATGGCCAGATCACCGCCGCCCGCAGACGTCGCGCAGCTGCCGCTGAACTGGCCGGGCACGCCGGTGTCAAGCGACTGCTGCGAGGCGGTGAGAATGGCGCTGCAGCGCGCGGCATCGTTCGCGGCCTGTGCGAGTGACGGGTTGTAGACGTAGATCGTGCCGCTGCGAGCCCCCTCGCGCGCGGCATTGCTGACTCCGACATACGCGGCGAAGAGGAAGCCGAACTGGATGATGCCGACGACGATCAGGATGAGTGGCAGAAGCACCGCGGCGAACTCGACCATGGCCTGTCCGCGGCTCGAACCGCGAAGCACGATGCGCCGCAGCGCGGCGGGCATGCGGAGACGGAGCGGATGAGAACGCAGATGGGCCACTGGCGCGAGTGTATGGAGGGGCGCGCGGGACTCGAATAGCCCGTTGGACGGGGTGTCATCGGTACCGATGGAGGTCCGCTACAATCGAAAACCCCGCCCCGTCTCCCGAGGTTTCCTCTCCATGCCCGAGCTGAAGGTCAACGCGCCGTACGAGCCGACCGGCGACCAGCCGCAGGCGATCGCGGCGCTCTCGGACGGCCTGGACGCGGGTCTGAAGCACCAGGTCCTGCTGGGCGCCACGGGCACGGGGAAGACCTATACCGCGGCCAAGGTCATCGAGGCGACCGGCAAGCCGACGCTGGTCATGGCCCACAACAAGACGCTCGCGGCACAGCTCTACCAGGAGTTCCGCGAGTTCTTCCCCGAGAACGCGGTCGAGTACTTCGTCAGCTATTACGACTACTTTCAGCCCGAGGCCTACCTGCCGCGCAGCGACACGTACATCGAGAAGGATTCGAGCCGCAACGACGAGATCGACCGACTGCGGCACAACGCGACGCGAGCGCTGTTCGAGCGGCGCGACGTCATCATCGTGGCCTCGGTCAGCTGCATCTATGGCCTGGGCGCCCCGGTCGACTACGGCGCCACCGTCATCAACCTCAAGGTCGGGGGCCGATATCGCCGCGACGGCGTGCTGCGCCACCTCGTCGATTTGCAGTACCAGCGCAACGACGCGGCCCTGGCCCGCGCGCGCTTCCGGGTGCGCGGCGATGTCCTGGAGGTGCAGCCGCCGCACGGCGAGTACATCACCCGGGTCGAGTTCTTCGGCGACGAGATCGAGCGCATCCTGGAGGTCGACGGACTGACCGGCGAGGTGCAGGCCGAGCGGCGCGAGGTGAACTTCTACCCCGCCTCGCACTACGTGACGCCGCGCGACAAGCTGCTGGCCGCCGTGACCGACATCGAGGCCGAGATGGAGGAGCGCACGCGACAGCTCGCCGCCGAGGGCCGAGCGCTGGAGGCGGCGCGGCTCCGGCAGCGCACCGACTTCGACCTGGAGATGATGCGCGAGGTCGGCTTCTGCAGTGGCATCGAAAACTACTCGCGCCACCTCGCCCGGCGCGAGGCGGGTAGCCGGCCGTGGACTCTGATCGACTATTTCCCGACCGACTACCTGCTCATCGTCGACGAGAGCCACATCACCATCCCGCAGGTCCACGGCATGTACAAGAACGATCGGACCCGCAAGGAGATCCTCGTCGACTTCGGCTTCCGGCTGCCATCGGCCCTCGACAACCGGCCGCTGACCTTCGAGGAGTTCGAGGATCACATGAACCAGGTCGTGTACATGAGCGCGACGCCCGGGCCGTACGAGCGGGAGCGCGCCGAGCGCGTCGCCGAGCAGTTCATCCGGCCCACCGGCGTCGTCGATCCGCAGATCACCGTCCGAGCGACGGCGGGCCAGATCGACGATCTGCTCGCCGAGATCCGCACCACGATCGAGCATGGAGAGCGAGCGCTCGTCACGACGCTGACCAAGAAGATGGCCGAGGACCTGTCCGATTACCTCGCCGAGCTTGGAATCAAGGTCCAGTGGCTGCACAGCGAGGTCGACACGCTGGAACGGGTGGAGATCCTGCGCGACCTGCGTCTCGGGGTGTACGACGTCCTCGTCGGCATCAATCTGCTGCGGGAGGGCCTCGACCTGCCGGAGGTCACGCTGGTCGCGATCCTTGATGCCGACAAGGAGGGCTTCCTGCGGTCCGGCGGGTCGCTGATCCAGGTCATCGGGCGCGCCGCGCGCAACGTCGGCGGCCGGGTGATCATGTACGCCGACCGCATGACCGACTCGATGAAGGCCGCGATCGACGAGACCGATCGCCGTCGCGCCAGGCAGGTCGCCTACAACACGGAGCACGGCATCGTGCCCGAGACGATCACCAAGGCCATCCGCGACATCGAGAAGGGCCTCCGTCGCGTCGCGGAGGAGCGCGCCGAGCTGCAGGTGAGCGGCAAGGCGCCCGAGGAGCTGACGGCGATGGTCGGCCGCCTCGAGGCGCAGATGAAGGAGGCCGCTCGCAACCTGGAGTTCGAGAGGGCCGCCGCGATGCGCGATGAAATCCTGCAGCTGCGCCGGCTGCGGGAGGAGCTCGCCGCTGCGCCGGGATCGATCCCGGCCGAGGTCTACGCGGCGGCGGCCGACGGCGACGGGACGGGGCGCCGGGACCGTGGCCCCGTCTTCAGCACTGCCGCGCGTCCGAACATCATCGCCGCGGGCTCGCGTCGCCGCCCGCCGCGCCGTCGCGGAGGCTGAGCGTCGATGGCCGGGACGATGCCGCACGCCGTCTTCGTCGAGACCGACTGGGATGGAGCCGGTGGCGTTGCCGCATATGCAGCGGAGCTCCCCGGCTGCGCCTCGTTCGCGGCGACCGATGACGATGCCGTGGCCGCCATCCCACGCCGTGCCGGCGAGTTCGTCGCGTGGCTGCGCGCGCAGGGCGAGCAGGCGCCGAGCTTCGTGGGCGACAACTGGTACGAGGTCGAGCGAGCGGCCGCCGGCGAGCGCGACGGGCACCGACGCCGTGCCGCCTTCTCGCTCGACGAGCTGCCACCGAGTGACGACGAGTTCGCGCGCTGGATGCGCTGGCTGGAGCTGGCGCGCGAGGAGCTGGCCGAGGCGATGGATGCGGCGACCGATCTGGGGCATGCCGCCGCGCGGCTGGCCGGCATCGAGCGCCAGGATGCGACATTCGTGCGTGAGCTGCGCGGTCCGGCTTCGCCGACCGAGGGCGATCCGGTCGAGCGTCTGTACGCCGCGCGCGATGCGCTGACCGACGCGTTCGAGGCCGCCGGCGCGGGCACCGACGGCGTGCGCCGCATGCTGCGCCTCGCCATCGCCGACGACCTGCATGCGGCGGCCGTTCTGCGCGACGGAGCCACGTCCTGAACGGTCTCCCGGCGGCCGATGATGCCGCCCCGAAGCGCGCCCGATATCGCGGCGAATGGCTCCTGCCGGCCCCGCGTCGCGCTCCGCCGGGCAGCGAGCTGCACGCGCTCCAGGACGCGATGCCGCAGTGCGACGAGGGGCGCGCGCCGGTGCTCTCCGGCGACGGCAGCGAGGCGGTGATGCTCATCGGGCAGGCGCCCGGCTGGCGCGAGATCGAGGTCGGGCTGCCGTTCGCCTGGGATGCGGGCAAGCGGCTCGTCGGCTGGCTCGAGCTGGCGGGCGTGTCACTTGCCGACTTCCGCGAGCGCTGGTACGTGACGAGCATCGGGAAGTGCTATCCGGGCCGCGCGCCGGGAGCATCGGTAGACAAGCCACCTTCGCGAGCCGAGATCGCGCAATGGACGCCCTTCCTGCGCGAGGAGCTGCGCCTCGTGGCTCCGCGGGTCGTCGTCCTGGTGGGCGGCACTGCGCACCGTTTTGCCTTTGGCCCGGCCATTCGCCTCGAAGCGATCATCGGTCGCGAGGTGACGTGGGATGCCGCGCCCGGCGCGACCGTCATCTGCCTGCCGCATCCGTCGGGTGCCTCGACCTGGCTCAATGCTGACGCGCACGCGGCACTGTGGCGCGACGCGGTCACGCTGCTTGCCGCGCACTGGGCATCAATCGCCAACGCGACGGCGCCGTGAATCGAGCAGCGGTGCGCTGGGCGCTGGGCGGGCTCGTCCTCCTGGGCCTCTTCATCGCCTTCCTCTTTCTCGCCGGCGGCGGAGGCGGCCTGCGCCAGGAGCTCGACCAGGTGTCGGTCGCCGATGTGCTGGCCCGGGGACCGGGAAGCTACGGCGACCGCGAGTTGCGCATCATCGGCTGGTATGCCGAGCTCGATGCCGATTGCGAGGGAAGCGACGGCGCCGAGGCGGGGGACGTCGCGTGGCTGGCGCGTGACTGCCCGCTGCGCGTGCTGCTGCCCGAGCAGCCGTCGGAGGCGGTGACGCAGGGCGAGCTCGAGGCGGCCGGATTGCGCATCAGCGCGCCGACGAACGCCGTCTTCCCGTCGCGGGCAGAGCCCGGCGGGCCGAACCTGCGCCTCCAGCAGCTCGTCTTCGTGGGTCGCTTCGGCGATCCGGCCGCGGCGGCCTGTCCGACCGAGCTTGCGGATCGTTGCCTGAGCACGTTCGTCGTGACCGATTACGACGGCTACCTGCGCTAGCAAACCGAACAGGTGTTCGCATCGGTCTGGTAAACTGGTGGGCGATGCCCTCTGACCGGATCGTCGTTCGCGGCGCGCGAGAACACAACCTCAAATCGATCGACGTCGAGATGCCGCGCGACCGGCTGATCGTCGTGACCGGGCTGTCCGGATCCGGGAAGTCGAGCTTCGCATTCGACACCATCTACGCCGAGGGGCAGCGCCGCTACGTCGAGTCGCTCTCCGCCTACGCGCGCCAGTTCCTGGGGCAGATGGAGAAGCCCGACGTCGACCAGATCGACGGCCTCAGCCCGGCGATCAGCATCGACCAGAAGGGCGCGTCGAAGAATCCGCGGTCGACTGTCGGCACGGTGACCGAGGTGTACGACTACCTGCGCCTCCTCTTCGCGCGCATCGGTCGCATGCACTGCCCGGTCTGCGGTCGCGAGATCGAGCGCCAGACGGTGGAGCAGATCGTCGACCGGCTCTACGACCTGCCCGACGAGACGCGGCTCATGATCATGGCGCCGCTCGTTCGCGACCGGAAGGGCGAGCACGAGAAGGTCATCGCCGGCGCGAAGCAGGCGGGATTCGTCCGCGTACGGGTCGACGGTGAGCAGCGCGACCTCGACGAGGAGATCAGCCTCGACAAGAAGTACAAGCACAGCATCGAGGTCGTCGTGGACCGGCTGGTGGTACATCACGGCTCCGAGGGCGACGAGGGCGGCGTCCGCCCCGATGCGAGCCGCATGGCCGACTCGATCGAGACCGCGATCCGCCTGGCGGACGGCCTGGTGCTCGTCAACTTCCCGGACGAAGGTCCGAAGGGCACCGACCGCGTGTACAGCGAGCGTTACGCGTGCCCGATTCACGGCGGATCATTCGAGGAGCCGGCGCCGCGCTCGTTCAGCTTCAACTCGCCGCACGGCGCCTGCCCCGACTGCACCGGCCTGGGTTCGCGGCTCGAGATCGACGCCGACCTCGTGATGCCGAACCCGAAGCTCAGCCTCGACGAGGGCGCGATCGTGCCGTGGCGGCGCATGGTCGCCACCGAGTCGTGGTTCAGCAAGATCCTGGACGCGGTGGCGGAGCATTACGGCTTCCGGACCGATGTCCCCGTTACGCAGCTCTCCGACGAAGCGCGACGAATTCTCCTGAACGGCAACGGCGGCCAGCGGATCGAGGTGCGCTACCAGGCGCGCAGCGGTCGCACGCACACGTTCAAGACGAGCTTCGAGGGGATTCTGCCGAACCTCGAGCGGCGCTACCGCGAGACCGGCAGCGAGATGATGCGCACCGAGATCGAGCGCTACATGACGACGAAGCCGTGTCCCACCTGCCACGGCATGCGCCTCAAGCCCGAGTCGCTGGCGGTGACGGTCGGGAACCGCAACATCATCGAGACCACGAAGCTCTCGGTGACCGATGCGCTCGCCTGGTATGCCGGCCTGCCCGACCTGCTCAACGAGCGCGAGAACACGATCGCGCGACAGGTGCTCAAGGAGATCCGCGGGCGCCTCGGTTTCCTCGTCGACGTCGGGCTCGATTACCTGACCCTGGACCGCAACTCCGGCACGCTGTCGGGCGGCGAGGCGCAGCGCATCCGGCTCGCGACGCAGATCGGCTCGAGCCTGATGGGCGTGCTCTACATTCTGGACGAGCCCTCGATCGGGCTCCACCAGCGCGATAACGCGCGGCTCATCGCCACGCTGGAGCGGCTGCGCGACCTGGGCAACACGCTCCTCGTCGTCGAGCACGACGAGGACACGATTCGAACTGCCGACTGGGTCGTGGACATCGGTCCATTGGCGGGGGAGCACGGGGGCGAGCTCATCCATTCCGGCCCGCTCGAGGAGCTGCTACGCAACCCGCGCTCGATCACCGCTGACTACCTGCGCGGTGATCGCTCGATTCCTGTGCCCGCGACCCGGCGACGAGGCTCCGGCGAGTGGCTCACAGTGCGCGGCGCGCGCGAGAATAATCTGAAGCGCATCGACGTCGGGTTCCCGCTCGGCCGCTTCATCGCCGTCACCGGCGTGAGCGGCTCGGGCAAGTCGAGCCTCGTGACGCAGATCCTGTACCCGGCGCTGGCCGCGGAGATCTGGCGCTCGCGGGATCGCCCCGGCGCGCACGACGCGATCGAGGGGATCGAGCAGATCGACAAGGTGATCCAGATCGACCAGTCGCCGATCGGCCGCACGCCCCGCTCGAACCCGGCCACCTACACCGGCCTTTGGGCGCCGCTGCGCGAGCTGCTCGCCGCGGTTCCGGAGAGCAGGCTGCGCGGCTATAAGCCGGGGCGCTTCAGCTTCAACGTCAAGGGCGGCCGCTGCGAGGCCTGCGAGGGTGCCGGCATCGTGCAGATCGAGATGCACTTCCTGCCCGATGTCTACGTCGCGTGCGAGGTCTGCAAGGGGAAGCGCTACAACCGCGAGACGCTCGAGATCCACTACAAGGGCAAGAACGTGGCGGAGATCCTGGAGATGACCGTCGAGGAGGCGCTCGCCTTCTTCAGCGCCGTGCCGGTGATCCGCAACAAGCTGCAGACGCTGCAGGACGTGGGGATGGGCTACATCCACCTGGGCCAGCCGGCGACGACGCTGTCGGGCGGCGAGGCGCAGCGCGTGAAGCTCGCGACCGAGCTCTCGAAGCGCGCGACCGGCAAGACCTTCTACATCCTCGACGAGCCCACGACCGGGCTGCATTTCGACGACGTGGCGCGCCTGCTCAGCGTCCTGTCCCGACTGGCCGATGCCGGCAACACCGTCCTCGTCATCGAGCACAACCTGGACGTCATCAAGACCGCCGACTACGTGATCGACCTGGGACCGGCCGGCGGCGACGCGGGCGGCTACATCATCGCCACCGGCACGCCGGAGGAGATCGCGGCGGCCCCCGACTCGTTCACCGGCGACTTCCTGCGACCGATCCTGCCGGCCCGCTCGGCGCGTGTCGCAGCGCCGCCCCGCAACGGTCGGGCAGCGCCGGCGCGACGCAAAGTGGCGTCGGGCGCGCGTTGATGGCATCGCCCACGCGCGCCGATGCGCTGGCGCTGCTTCACGAGTGGAACGAAGGCGTCTCGCTGCGCAACCACGGGCTGCTGGTCGAGGCGGGCGTGCGAGGCTACGCGGCGCCCGCCAACGTCCGCAAGCGCATGAAGGACAAGGCGTTCGCGCGCGCCGTGCCGCGCGAGATGCTCCTCGCCGGCGCGGAGGAGCTCGGCCTCGACTTCGACGAGCACGTCGAACGGATGGTGCGCTACCTGTCAGTCGTGGCTCCAGAGGTCGGGCTCTAGACCGGATTGGCGCCCATCTCCGAGAGGAAACGGGACGGTTTCGCGGGATCGAAGCACAGGATCGCGCGCTGCGTGGCGCGGGTGAGCGCGACGTAGGCGAGGCGGCGCTCCTCCTCGAGTGCGCGCGCCGGGTCGAGGGCATCGGTCAGCGAGCGGCGGTTCGGAAAGCGGTCCTGCTCCCAGCCGAGCAGCAGGACAGTCGGCCACTCGCGGCCCTTCGATGCGTGCACCGTCACGAGCTCGATCCGGGCGTCCGGCTGGCGGAGCGCGGCGATGCGCGAGCGTGCGGTGTCGAAGGCGGCCAGGAAGGCGCGGATGCCGCGGAAGCCGACGGACCAGCCGAGGAATGCGTCGAGCGCGGCGTGATCCTCTTCGCCCAGCGCATCGTCGCTGCCGCTGCGCGCCCAGCCGCGACCGGCTCGCAGCGTGCGCAGCAGGGCAAATGGCGGCCTTCCAGCGTCGGTCGAGCGCAGATCGTCGGCCAGGGCGGCGATGCGTGGATGCTCGACGAGTGGCGGGACGCTGCTGTGGTGCGGCACCCCGGCGCGCAACAGCGCCACGGAGACCGGCTCGAGCTCGGCGCGCGTGCGCGCCAGGAAGCAGCAGCCGCCGTTCGTGCGCACCTCGCGCAGCGCGAGGGCAACGAGCGCATCGGGCCAGTCGTGGCCCGCGGTGGAGCAGGCGACAACCGTGTCAGGGCCGTCATCGGTCCGAGATGGAGATGGGTCGATGCGCTTCACGAAGCGCTCCTGGTTGACGCCGACGAGCGCGCGAGAGGCGGTGACCACGTCGACCGGGCAGCGGTAGTTCGTGGCGAGCTGGATGCGGCGCGCAGTCGGGTAGAGCTCGACGAAGGTGAGGATGCGGCGCACGTCGGCGAGGCGCCAGGCGTAGATCGTCTGGTCGTCGTCTCCCACCACGAAAAGGTTGTCGTGCGGCGCGGCAATGAAACGTGCCATGCGCAGCTGGGCAGCGTCGACGTCCTGGAATTCGTCGACGAGGACGTGGCTGAAGCGCTGCTGCCAGCGGTCGCGCACCGCCGGGTCGCGCTCGAGGAGGTCGGCGGCGCCAGTCACGAGGTCGTCGAAGTCGATCGCGCCGCGCGCGGCCAGCAGGCCACCGTAGGTCGCGAAGACGGCGCGCAGCTCGGAACCGGGCGGCCGCGCCTCGATCTTCCACAGCGACAGGATGCCGTCGAGCTCCTCCGCGGCGGGGAGCGGGGGAGCATCGGCAGGGGAGACGGCCAGGACGCGTCTACGCGCGGCGCGAATGAGGGGCAGCCGGTCGGCGACGACCCGGGTCGAGCGGCCGGCATCGGCCAGGATGCGCAGGGCGAGGGCGTGCAGTGTCCGGACCTCGATCCGCTCCGCGCCCGGGACGTGAGCGGCCAGCCGCGTGCGAAGCCGCTCGGCGAGATCGGCCGCCGCGTCGCGGTTGAATGTCAGGACGCAGATGCGCTCCGGCGCCACGCCGCGACCAACGAGGACGCCCAGCCGGGCGATCAGCGTAGTGGTCTTGCCGCTGCCTGCCGGGGCGATGATCTGCGCCGGACCGTCGGGCAGCAGCGCGGCGGCGCGCTGCTCCGGATCGAGGGATGCAACGAGATCGTCAACGCTGGGCGAGGCGAGGGTAACCATCGGGCAAGCATGCGGATCGCCACTTACCGCCGGATCACCACGCGCTTACTGATCGACTATCCTTTGCCCCGCCCGCCCGCGAAACCCGCCAGGACCACGCCACACCGCATGATGACCCGATGACTCGCGGCAGCCGGCCGCAGCGACAGCACGCCCGTCCGACCGCCTCGGCGCGGCGCGCGATGGAGGCCTCCAGGGCCACGAGCGAGACTGCCGAGTGGGAGATTCCGGCGCAGGGTGGACGAGCCCGAGGGCGTCGCAGAACGCCGATCAAGCGCATCGCGCTGACGATCCTTCTCGTCGTCCTCATCGGCCTCGTGGGTGGCGGCATCCTGCTGTGGGGACGCATGAGCGCCTTCAACGACGAGGTCTCGACGGCTCCGGCCGCCTCCACCGCGCTTTTCGGCAAGCTGAACGGCAGCGACCGCGTGAATATCGCGATGTTCGGCTACTCCGGCGCGGAGCGCGAGGGCGCCTTTCTGGCCGATTCGATCCAGATCCTGTCGATCGACCCCACGACCGACCAGACGACCACCATCCCCATCCCGCGTGACGTCTGGGTCGAGGGCTTCGCCCCGCTGCCGAACAACGCGAAGGTCAACGAGGCATTCGCGGACGGCTACAACGCCGACGGGACGATCGAGAACGCCGGCGAGTTGTCGAGCGCCGCGCTCGAGTACGTCACCGGACTGCACATCGACGGCTGGCTGGCGATGGAGTTCCAGGGATTCCAGGCCATGGTCGACGCGGTCGGCGGCGTGACGGTCGAGAACCCGCGCACCTTCTCGTACACCTGGGACGAGCCGAGCTACCTCGCCGGTGACTGGAACGGCGGCAGCTTCGAGGCTGGGACGCTGCAGCTGGACGGCGCGCAGGCGCTCGACTACTCGCGGGTCCGCTACGCAAGCATCCCGGAGGAGGCGAGCGACTACGCCCGCTCGATCCGGCAGGGACAGGTCCTGGCCGCACTGCGCACGAAGCTCGGCGAGGGCGGCCTCGGGTCGCTCGGCCCGGGCCTGCAGCTCATGGACGCCATGAAGAGCCGATTGAAGACGAACCTCTCCGCGATCGACCTCGCCCTGCTCTCGGGCCACCTGGCCTCGGATCGGCGCATCGAGCTCTCCGAGGGCGTCATCCTGCAGGCGACGACGAACACGATCGGGCAGTACGTGCTCGTCGTGCTCGGCCAGGCTTCCTCCACCGATTACGCCCCGCTGCACCATTACATTGCCGACGAGCTGGCGCGCCCGATTCCGAACGCGTCGCCCGCGCCTGCCGCCGCGGCGCAGTGATCGACCGCCGAATGATCGGCCGCCGGCTGCGGCTCACCGACGTCCGCGCGGTGGCGCGCGGCGCCGTCAATCATGCACTGGCACTGCTGCTCGGCCGGTACCGACGCACCGTCGGCGCGCTGGCGCTCATCCGCGACGAGGAGGGTCGGGTACTGATTGCCAGGACCGCGTACCCGCCGCGTCTGTGGAACCTGCCCGGTGGACGCATCGAGGTGCCCGAGCGGATCACCCATGGCCTTCGGCGCGAGGTGCACGAAGAGACCGGTCTTGAGGTAACGCCGACTCGCCTTCTCGTCGTCGACACCACGAGCCCGCGGGGCGTCGCCTTCGTGTTCACCTGCCGCGTGACCGGCGGCGACCTGCGGCCGGCGGCCGGCGAAATTCGGGCGCTACGCTGGCTGGAGCCGGAGCAGGTTGGCGAGCTGCCGTATCGTGTTCGAATGACGGTGCAGGCAGCCCTGGAGGCCGAAACTTTCGGCGGTGTCCGCTACCGAGGCTGAAGCGCCCTAGAATCGGTCCATGCCCACCGCTCCCGCGCTGACGCCGCAGCTGCGCGCCATCCTGCGCCAGATGCCTGCCAAGCCCGGCGTGTACCTCATGAAGGACGCGACCGGCCGCGTCCTGTACGTCGGCAAGGCTGACGTGCTGCGCAACCGCGTGCGCAGCTACTTCGGCTCAGGACCGGCGTATGACGCGCGCATCGGACACATGATCGGCGAGATCGTGGATATCGACTACATCGTCACCGACACGGTGAGCGAGGCCTTCCTCCTTGAGAACAACCTCATCAAGGAGCATCGCCCGCGCTTCAACATCCGGTTGCGCGACGACAAGACGTACCCGTTCGTGAAGATCACGATGGGCGAGGATTTCCCGCGCATCGTGCGCACGCGGACACTGAAGCGCGACGGGAGCCGCTACTTCGGGCCGTACGCCAGCGCCAGCAGCGTCGACGAGACGCTGAAGCTGCTGCGCAAGATCTTCCCGTTCCGGACCTGCAACCTCGACATCCCCGACGGCAAGCGGGTCCTCGAGCGCCCCTGCCTGCTCTACTTCATCAACCGATGCCAGGGACCCTGCATCCAGGCCATCCCGAAGCAGGAGTACCGCGACACGATCGGGCAGGTCGTCGACTTCCTGGAGGGCAACCAGGAGCCCATCGCCGCTGGCCTGCAGCGCGAGATGCAGGGGCACTCCGAGGCGCTGCGCTACGAGCAGGCTGCCGCAACGAGGGACAAGCTGCGAGCCGTCGAGCGCACCATCGAGTCGCAGAAGGTGGCGGCCTTCAGCCGGGCCCAGCACGATGTGATCGGGATGGCGGCGGAGGAGAACGAGGCCTGCCTGCAGGTGCTCCAGGTGCGCAACGGCAAGATGATCGGGCGCGAGCACTTCATCGTCGAGGGCGCCCGCGACGCGACCTCCGCGGAGGTGCTCGCCAGCTTCCTGCAGCAGTATTACGCCAGCACCGAATCGGTGCCGCGCGAGATCCTGGTACCGATGGCGCCTTCTGGCGCCGGCGAGCTTGCCGCCTTCCTGGGCGAGCGCCGCGGCAACCGGGTCGCCATCCACGTCCCCCAACGCGGCGAGAAGCGGCGACTCCTTGCGCTCGCCACGCAGAACGCGGTCGAGGCGCTCTCCAAGGAGCGGGCCGAGTGGCTGGCGGACCAGGGCAAGCGCAGCGAGGCGCTCGAGGAGCTGACCGCGGCCCTCGGGCTGGCGCGCCCGCCCGAGCGAATCGAGTGCTACGACATGAGCAACATCCAGGGCACGAGCGCGGTCGGCAGCATGGTCGTCTTCATCGACGGGCGCCCCGAACCGCGCGAGTACCGCCGCTTCCGCATCCGCTCCGGCGACACGCCCGACGACTTCCGGATGATGGCCGAGGTGCTGCGTCGCCGCTTCAGCCGCGCGGCACGCCTGCGCGCCGAGACGGGCGCGCTCTCGCTGGCCGCGGTCGGCGCCGACGAGGCGCCGCAGGGCGACACGGAGCTGCCCGATGACATCGCCCCCGGTGACGGCCCGGTCGAGCGCAACGGCCGCAGCGCCGCCCCGCGGGACGCCGGCTGGGAGGTGCCCGATCTCGTGATCGTGGATGGCGGCAAGGGGCAGCTCTCGGCAGCGGTCGGCGTGATGGAGGAGCTCGAGATGCGCGACGTGCCCCTCGCCGGCCTGGCGAAGCGCTTCGAGGAGCTGTACGTGCCGGGCCGCAGCGCGCCGATCGTGCTGCCGCGCACCAGCCAGGGCCTCTACCTCGTGCAGCGCATCCGCGACGAGGCGCATCGCTTCGCGATCACGTACCACCGTGATGTGCGGAGCAAACGCGCGCTGCATAGCGTCTTCGACGAGATCGCCGGCATCGGTCCATCAAGGAAGCGAGCCCTGCTCAAGCGATTTGGCAGCGTGCGACGCATCCGCGAGGCATCGGTCGATGAGGTGGCGGAGACGCCGGGGATCAACCGGGGGCTGGCGGAGCGCCTGAAGGAGCACCTGGCTCGCGAGGGGATGTTGGCCTGACAGCTCGCGTTGCAGGCCGCGTTGCAGGCGGCGCGCGGCGCGCTATACTCACGCGGCCCGCCGCCAAGAGCGGCGTGTTTCGTGTCCGCGGCACCCGCACTCGCAGCAGCGCGCAGCCGCGACGCCCCGAACAGAGGTCCAGACCTGACACTATGACCTGGCGCCGCATCGCCCCGTGGGTGATCCTCGTGGTCGCCGTGCTGGCGATCTTCATCGTCATCCCGCGCAAGACCTTCGGCATGACCTGGCTGCCCACCAACATCGCCGGGATCGAGCTGAAGACCGTGCTCGGCCTCGACCTGCAGGGCGGCCTGCGCGTCACGCTCGAGGCAGAGTCGACCGACGGCAGCCCCGTGGAGCCGACGAGCGTCGACGAGGCGCGCAACATCATCGAGCGCCGCGTCGCCGGCATCGGGGTGAGCGAGCCGCAGGTGCGCACCGAGGTCAGCAACACCGGCCAGCAGCGCATCGTGGTCGAGGTCCCCGGCGTGAGCGACGAGGCGCAGGTGCGCAGCCTCGTGGGCTCGACGGGCCAGCTGCAGTTCGTCGATCCGAAGGGCACGCCGCTCAGCGCCAACCAGGACGTCAAGGAGCTCATTCGAGCCGGCACGATCGGCGTCCTCTTCGACGGCAGCTCGATCGAGAACGGCAGCGTCGCGCCGGGATCTGATTCAGGAGGCAGCCTGGGCGTCACCTTCCGCCTCGAGGAGGAGGCCAGCAGCACCTGGTGCGACTACACGACCTCGCACACCGGGCAGCCCGGACCCATCGCGCTCGACGGCGAGATCATCACCACGCCGACGATCCAGAGCGCGATCTGCGGCGGCGAGACGATCATCACCGTGGGCCGCGGACAGGGCGCCGAGGAGGAGCGGACGCAGCTCTACAACACCCTGCGCTACGGCGCGCTGCCGGTCTCGCTGAGCGAGGTCGGCGTCGAGAGCGTGACGGCCACACTGGGTGCCGGCTTCCTGGCCCAGGCGCTCATCGCGGGGTCCATCGGGCTGTTCCTGGTGCTCTTCTTCATGATCGCGTTCTACCGGCTGCCGGGCGTGCTGGCGGCGATCGCGCTGATCTTCTACACGATGGTCAACTACGCCGTCTTCCGGGTGGTCGGCGTGACGCTCACGCTCGCCGGCGTCGCGGCGTTCATCCTCAGCATCGGCATGGCCGTCGACGCCAACATCCTCATCTTCGAGCGAATGAAGGAGGAGATCCGCGCCGGCAAGACGCTCGGCCCCGCGATCGAGGCCGGCTTCAACCGCGCCTGGTCGAGCATCCTCGACTCGAACGTCAGCTCGCTCATCATCGCCGGCTTCCTGTATTGGCAGGGGACGACGACGATCCGTGGCTTCGCGCTCGTCCTGATCATCGGCGTCCTGATCAGCATGTTCAGCGCGCTGACGGTGACCCGTACCATGCTTCGATACATCGTCCGCACCGAGTGGGGACGCCGGATCGAGCTCTACCACGTGGAGCGCTGACCGATGTACGACATCGTCGGCAAGCGCAACTGGTACTTCGCCCTGAGCGCGCTACTCACAATCCCCGGGCTCATCTTCGTGCTGCTTGGCGGGTTGAAGCCATCGGTCGATTTCACCGGCGGCACGGTCTGGGAGGTGCGCTTCGCGTCCCAGCCAGCGCCCGATGCGATCCAGGCCGCATTCGCGGAGCTTGGCTATTCCGACGCCGAGGTGCGCACGGCGAGCGATGGCTACGTCGAGATCCGAACTGAGCCAATCGACCTCATCCCGCCGGGCGGTCCGGTCTCGGCGCCGCTGCCATCGGGCAGCGCGCTGATCGAGCCCAGCCCGGCGGCGAGCGCCGGCCTCGAGGGGAGCCCCGCGCCCGTGCCCTCCGAAGCGGTCGCACCGCTGCCGAGCCCATCGGTGAACGAGGAGCCGTCGACGGGGACAGAGCTCGCCGAGGTCGAGGCAGCACTCGTCGACCAGTTCGGCGCGGCGGAGACGCGCAGCCTGCGCACCGTCGGCCCGATCATCGGCGCCGAGCTCATTCGCGGCTCGATCATCCTCATCGTCATCGGTGAGCTCTTCATCCTCGCCTATCTCTGGATCCGCTTCGGCTTCCGCTACGGCACCGCCGCGATCGTGGCTCTCCTCCATGACGTCGTCGTGGTGGTCGGGATCTTCGCGATCCTGGGCTACTTCTTCGGCATGGAATTCGACGCGCTCTTCGTCACCGCGCTGCTGACGATCATCGGGTTCAGCGTGCACGACACGATCGTCGTGTTCGACCGCATCCGCGAGAACCGGGTGCGCCACGCGAACGAACCATTCGGCGCCATCGTGAACCATTCGATCCTGCAGACCCTCGGGCGCTCAATCAACACGTCACTGACGGTGGTCGTGACGCTCGGTGCGCTCCTGCTATTGGGCCCGGCCACGATCCGCACCTTCAGCCTCGCGCTACTGATCGGCGTCGTGAGTGGGACGTACTCATCGATCTTCAACGCGAGCCAGATCCTCGTCGCGTGGCACGAATGGGACGCGAAACGCAAGGCGCGTGCCGGTGGCCGCGCCGTGAAACCGCTCAGCCGCTGAGGCGCCGGTAACGGGGGACTCAGCGGCGGGTAAGCGATCGCGGCTACCATCGAGCACGTGATCGAGCCGCGCCGCCCATGGCTCCTGCCGGAGCCGATTCCCGAGCCGCCCGTCTTCGCAGGCTTTGGCCCGGCGGTCGGGACTCTGCTCGCGCGCCGCGGCATCCTGGCGCAGGCGGACCTGGACCGATTCCTGGGCGGTGGCATCGTCCACCCACTCGCCACCATGGCCGATGCCGAGCTCGCGCTGGCGCGCATCGAGCGAGCCCTCGAGCACGGTGAGCGGATCGCGATCTGGGGGGACTACGACGCCGATGGGATGACCGCGGTGGCGGTCTGGACGCTCGCGTTGCGGGCCCTAGGTCCGGAGCCTGTGCGCTACGTCCCGTCGCGTCTGGCCGAGGGCTACGGGCTCTCGGTGAGCGGCCTGCGCTCGCTGCGCGATCGCGGCGTCGACCTCGTCGTGACCTGTGACTGCGGCGTCGTCAACGTCGACGAGGTCGACGCCGCCGCGGCGATGGGTCTCGACGTCATCGTCACCGACCACCATCTGCCGGCGGCGGTCCTGCCGCGCGCCGTCGCGGTCGTGGACCCGCATCGGGTCGATTGCCACTATCCGGACCCCGACATGACCGGCGCCGGCCTCGCCTGGAAGCTGGCCACGGCGCTCGTGGAGCGCCACGGACTGAGCGTCCCGGACCTGGCTGGCATCGCCGCCATCGGCACCATCGCCGACGTCGCGCCCATGACCGGCGAGAGCCGCGTCATCGTGCAGCGCGGCCTCGTCGAGCTGGGCCGAACGCAGCGTGCGGGGCTGCGCGCACTGCTGGCGCGCGCCTGCGAGCACCCCGAGGCGCCGACGGCGCGCGAGATCGGCATGACGATCGCGCCGCGCATCAACGCCGCGGGACGGATCGCGGAGGCGGAGCTGGCCATGGACTTGCTCGTCGAGGAGGATCCCGCGCGCGCCGAGGCGCTGGCCACCGAGCTCGAGGGTGTGCACCGCCGCCGCCGCGAGCTGACTACGACGGCCGTCGAGGCCGCCGGCGTGTTGGTCGAGCAGCTGCCCGACGGGACCAGTCCGCTCGCCCTGCGACACGACGCGTGGCCCGCCGGGATCGTGGGCCTCGTGGCCGGGCGCCTAGCGGATCGCCTCCGGCGGCCGGTTGCCGCCGCGACGCTCGTCGGCGATGAGCTGCGTGGCTCGGTGCGCGCACCGGCCGATTTCCACGTGGCGCAGGCGCTGGCCGCGTGCGCCGCACACCTGGCAAAGCGCGGCGGCCACGCGGCGGCCGGCGGCTTCAGCTGCGATCCTCTGGCGTGGGACGCCTTCGTCGCCGCGTGGCAGGCGCTGCCGCCCCAGTACGGCGACGCGCAGATCAGCACCGTGGCGCCCGATGGCGGACTGATGATCGACCTCGTCGTGCCGGCGCGGCTCATCGGCTGGCCGCTCATCGGAGAGCTCGAGCGCCTGGCGCCCTATGGTCCGGGGCACCCCGAGCCGCTGCTCGCCTTCGCCGGGCTCACGGTCGGGGACGCTCGCCGGGTCGGTGCCGACGGACGCCACCTGTCGCTGCGCATGCGCCGCGGAGCGGAGACGATCGACGCCGTCGCCTTCGGCCATCCGAACGATGGACCGCTGCCCGAGGCGGGCGACGCGGTCGACCTGGTCGGAAC
Source organism: Chloroflexota bacterium (assembly GCA_039933775.1). Taxonomy (GTDB): domain Bacteria; phylum Chloroflexota; class Limnocylindria; order QHBO01; family QHBO01; genus JBDTNK01. The sequence continues at coordinate 31,408 of JBDTNK010000018.1, forward strand.
GCTCGAGCGCGACGTGTGGCAGGGCGCGCAGCGGCTGCGCATCCGCATCGTGGACCTGGCCCATGCCGGCGTCAGCCCGCTGCGTGATCGGCGCCGGATCGCGATCCCGGTGGGCCCGCCCGCGGCAATCGTCGCCTGATGCCGGCGAGCCCGCTCGTCCGGCTCGAAGCGCGGATCGCGGCGAGCGGCGCGCCACTGTGCGTGGGGATCGACCCGGTGCCGGAGCGCCTTCCCGCCGGACTGCCGCGCACCGCGGACGGGGTCGCCGAGTGGGGGATCGGCATCGTGCGGGCCGTGGCGCCGCACGCCGCGGCCATCAAGCTGAACCTCGCGTTCTTCGAGGCGCTCGGCGCTGACGGCTGGCGCGCGCTGCAGCGGATTCGCGACGCCGTCCCCTCGGAGCTCATCGTCATCGCCGACGCGAAGCGCGGCGACATCGGGACGACCGCCGAGCGCTACGCCGTCGCGCTGCTCGATCGTCTCGGTGTCGACGCCGTGACGCTCTCACCGTTCCTTGGCGAGGATGCGATCGAGCCGTTCCTGTCCCGCGGCGAGCAGCTTGTCTACGTCCTGGCACGCACCAGCAACCCGAGCGCCGGCCGGCTGCAGTCGCTGCGCCTGGCGGACGGCGGCACACTGAGCGAGGCCGTCGCGGCGTGGGCTGCGGAACGATGGCCGGATGGCCGCGTCGGACTCGTTGTCGGGGCGACCGAACCGGCCGAGCTCGGATCGCTGCGGGCGCTGGTGCCGGGGCCCGGATTCCTGGTGCCGGGGATCGGCGCGCAGGGCGGTGACCTGGATGCGGCGCTGGCATCGGTGCACGGCGCACGGGCACCCGGACTCATCGCCGCGTCACGCTCGATCGCCGAGGCGTCGGTCGCTGACGATTGGGCGGAGGCCGCGGAGGCTGCGGCCCGGGCGCTCGTGGATCGCATGCGTGGCGCCGGTGCTACACTCGGCCACCTACCTCGTTCGACCTGAGCGCACCCGCGCAAGGAGATCACCGCAGATCATGGGACCCATCGGATGGCCGGAGCTGATCATCCTGCTCGTCGTGGTGCTGATCATCTTCGGTCCGGGCAAGCTGCCGGACATCGGGAAGGCCGTCGGCAAGGGCATCAAGGAGTTTCGGCGCGCCTCGAACGACATCGAGGAGGGCCTGCGCGGCGAGCCGAGCAAGGCCACGCCGCCATCAGCTGCGCCGCCCAAGAGCACTACCACCACCCCGACCGCGTCGACGCCTTCCGACAAGCCCTCCTGAGCGAGGGCTTGTCCGCGCTCGCCGGTGACTGAAGACGGGGCGTCCATGACGCTCCTCGAGCATCTCGAGGAGCTGCGTCGTCGAATCATCGTCGTCGTCGTCTGCATCCTGGCCGCCGCCGCCGCCGGCTTCGTCTTCTCCGCCGATGTCCTCGATCTTCTGACCGCCCCCCTGCCCGACGACGTACGCCTCGGGTACCTGTCGCCGGCGGGGCCGTTCGCCGCCCAGCTCAAGATCGCCGGCTTCTTGGGCATCGGTATCGCGATGCCGATCATCCTCTACAACATCTGGCGCTTCGTGACCCCGGGGCTCACGAAGCGCGAGCGCGGGCTGGTCTGGCCGATGATCGTAGGTGCCCTCGTGCTCTTCGTGGTTGGCCTCGCGATCGGATACCTGCTTGTTCCGTACGCGCTGAACTTCCTGCTCAGCTTCGGGGAGAACCTGGACCTCGAGGAGCAGCTGACCATCGACGAGTACATCGGCTTCGTCACGACCATGCTGCTCGCCTTCGGGATCATCTTCGAGTTCCCGATCGTGCTCCTGGCCCTGGCGCGCGTGCACATCCTCAACTACCGCTTCCTGGCCAGCCGGCGGCGCTACGCCGTGCTCATCATCGTGCTCATCGCCATCGTCGCCACGCCCGGCGGCGACCCCATCTCGCCGCTCCTCCTGTCGGGCGTCATGTACGTGCTCTTCGAGTTGACGCTGTTCCTCATCCGCCTTATGCGCCGATGAGCCGAGTCCTGCTCCTGACAGATGCGGCCATGGAGCGCCACGACCCGCCCGAGCACCCCGAACGGCCGGCACGGCTGGCAGCGGTCGCCGCGGGGGTGGCCGATGGCGCCGCCACGACAGGTGCCTCGCTCGAGCGCCGCACGCCGCCGCCCGCGGAGCCTGCCGCGATCGAGCGGATCCACGCGCGGTCGTACGTCGCCGCGCTCGACGAGGCCGCGACCGCCGGAGG
>JBDTNK010000019.1:0-33547 GCA_039933775.1 Chloroflexota bacterium
ATGCGCGATGCCGGCCGGGCGCTGGTGATCAGCGCCTCCGCCAGCACCTCGTCCATGGTCTCGACCGGGACGATGCGCAGCTGCTCGAGCACATCGGCCGGGATGTCGACCAGGTCCTTCTCGTTCCGCTTGGGGATCAGGACCGTCTTGACGCCCGCCAGGTGTGCCGCCAGCAGCTTGCTCTTCAGCCCGCCGATGGGCAGCACGCGCCCGCGCAGCGTGATCTCGCCGGTCATGGCCAGGTCGCGTCGCACCGGCTTGCCCGAGTAGAGGCTGGCCATGGCGGTCGCCATGGTCACGCCGGCGCTCGGCCCATCCTTGGGCGTGGCACCGGCTGGCACGTGGATGTGCAGCGTCTGCTTCTCGAACTGCGCCGGATCGATCCCGAGCTCGCGGGTGCGAGCGCGGACGTAGCTGAGGCCGGCTCGCGCCGACTCCTTCATCACGTCCCCGAGCTGGCCGGTGAGGATGAGCTCGTCCTTGCCCTCCATCTTCGTGGCCTCGACCTGGACGATGTCGCCGCCCGCGTCGCTGACGACGAGGCCGGTCACCATGCCGACCTGGTCCTCGGCCTCGAGCTCGCCGTACTCGAACCGCGCCGGGCCCAGGTAATCCTCCAGCTCATCGGCACGCACGACCGCCTTCGCCGAAGCGTCATCGGCCACGCGCCGCGCCACCTTGCGCGCCACGTTGGCGATCTCGCGTTCGATGTTCCGGACCCCGGCCTCCTTGGTGAAGGCCTGGATCAGCCGCACCAGCGCGGACTCCTCGATGACGAGCTGATCTTCCTTGAGGCCGTGCGCCTCGATCTGCTTCGGGACGAGGAAGCGCTGCGCGATGCGGAGCTTCTCGCGCTGCGTGTAGCCGGGCAGCTGGATCACCTCCATCCGGTCGCGCAGGGCGGCCGGGATGGTGTCGAGCATGTTGGCGGTGGCGATGAAGAGCACCTTGGACAGGTCGAACGGCACCTCCAGGTAGTTGTCCTGGAACGTGTTGTTCTGCTCCGGATCGAGCACCTCCAGCAGGGCCGATGACGGATCGCCACGGAAGTCCATGCCGACCTTGTCGATCTCGTCGAGCATGAAGACCGGGTTGGCGCTTCCCGCCGTCTTGATCGACTGGATGACGCGACCCGGCAGGGCACCGATGTAGGTGCGCCGGTGTCCGCGGATCTCCGCCTCGTCGTGGATGCCGCCCAGGCTCATGCGGACGAACTTGCGTCCCATGGCCTTGGCGATGCTCTTGCCGAGGCTCGTCTTGCCGACGCCGGGCGGGCCGACGAAAAGCAGGATGGGGCTGCGGATCTTGTCCGCCAGCTTCCGCACCGCCATGTACTCGACGATCCGCTCCTTCGGCTTCTCGAGGCCGTAGTGATCCTCGTTCAGCGTCTTCTCGGCATCGGTCAGGTCCAGGTTGTCATCGGTCTCGACGCCCCAGGGCAGGCTCACCAGCCAGTCCACGTAGGTGCGGATCACGCCCTGCTCCGGGCTGGCGCTGGGGATGCGGGCCAGGCGGTCCACCTCCTTGAGCGCCTTCTCCTTCACCTCGGCCGGCATGGCCGACTGCTCGACGCGCTCGCGAAGCTCGTTCGCCTCGGCGACCGCGGGATCGTCGTCGCCCAGCTCCTTCTGGATCGCCTTCATCTGCTCGCGCAGGATGTATTCGCGCTGGGTCTTGTCCATCTCGGACTTGACCTCGGACTGGATGCGGCCCTTGAGCTCGAGCACCTCGATCTGCTTGGCCAGGAATGCCCCGACCTTGCGCAGCCGCTCGGGAACGTCGAGCGTCTCGAGCAGGTCCTGGCGCGTGGCGGTATCCATCTCCGGGCTGTACGCCACCATGTCGGCCAACAGGCCACCATCGGTGATGTTTCGGGCCGCCACCGCCACCTCCGGCGGGACCGATGCGCCCGAGCTGACGTACTGCTCGATCTGGCCCTGGACCGATGCCATCAGGGCCTCGACCTCCAGGGTCTTCTCCTGCGCGTCGTCGACCACCTGCACGCGTGCCTCGAGCTGCGGCTCGGTCTGCACCAGGTCGAGCAGCCGAATGCGGCGCTGGCCCTGCACGATGGCGCGGATGGTCCCGTCCTGCAGGCGGATGACCTGCGCGATCTTGGCCAGTGTGCCGATCGGGTACAGCTCGTCGACGGAGCTGACCTCCTCGGTCTCCGAGTTGCGCTGCGTCACGAGCGCAACCGGCTGGGAAAGCCGCACGGCGCGGTCGAGCGCCTTGACGCTGCGGTCACGGCCGACCTGCAGCGGGACGATCATCTCCGGGAAGATGACGGTGTCGCGCAGCGCGACGAGCGACAGGACCTGCGGCTCGTCCACGTCGCCCGCGGCCTGGTTCTCGTCGGGGGTGGCCTTCTCTTGCGTTGCCACGATGGTCATGAACTCCTTCGTTCGAGATCGGCCGGTTGGTCGACCCTGGTTTCGGGATCGGTAGCGTCCCAGTCCTCGACATCGGCCTCTTCGAACAGGTCGTAGACGCGGATCTTGCCGACAGCCTCGAGCTGAAGGATGACCTTGACGCCTGCCAGGTTGACACCCTGGCGTCGAGTGAGAAATCGGATGATGCGCACCCGCTCGATATCGGCCTCAGAGTAGAGGCGCATATTGTTGCGGCGCTGCGGACAGAGGAGGCCCTCCTCCTCGTAGATGCGCAGCGTCCGCGGATGCACGCTGGCGAGCTCCGCGGCGATGCTGATGAAGTAGAGCGGCCGCGCGAGGTCCCGGCGAGCCCTCATCGGATCGCGCTTGCCGCGACGCTCGATCGCGTGGTCACTTCGCGTCCGCACCATCGGTGGACGGGGCGGCCTTGATCAAGAGATCCCAGCGGGTCATGCTTGCCATGTCGCTCGAACCTCCTCGTTGATGTTGTTCGGAATTGGTCATGGATCGGTTGGACCGATACCACTGCCGGGACCATAAACCCTGACAATACCGTTGTCAAGGTTCTTGCCGAGCAGGTGGGGATGTGAGGCTGCGGCAGCAGCCGCGATCGAAATGCGCAGTTCCGCCCTCCGCTCGATGGAGATGCGCAGGTTCCGCCCGCGGCCTCGCCTGATTCACCGCTGAATGAATCGGCCGAGAAGTCGGAGCTACCGGCCATGGGATTCAGCAGTGAATGGAATCGGGCCAGATCGGAGCCGAACGCGGCCAGACGGCCTCGATCTATTCAGCGGGTGAATGAGGCGCCCGGCAAGTCGGAGTTACCAGCCGTTTGATTCACGTGTGCATCACGGCCGATTGGGCTGAACCTGGCTGAGTCAGCTGGGTGGGTCAGATCGCGCATCGATGGGCCAATCCGCGGGGTATGAGTCAACTGGGTGGGTCAGATCGCGCCGCTGGTGGCTGATCGGCGTGATCTGAACCGCCCAGGTGGGTCAACGGCCGCAGCTGGCGGCTGAAGCGCGCGATCTGAACCACCCAGCTGATTCAGCGCCGGGGCCGCAGGGCGCGCTGGAGCGCGGCGAGGCGCCCGCGCCCGCGCCGGAGCTCGGCGGGCGACGGCTGCCGAGCTCCGTAGCGAACCAGGGCGTACGCCGTGGCCATGCGCCGTATGGGAGGTCCGCCGGCGGCGACCCGCGCCGCGTGGCCGAGCGGCGTCTCGGTCGCGCCGCGCGTCCATCGGCCGTCGCGCGCCAGGGCGTCGAGCGCCGCGAGGTACACCGCCACCGGATCGTCGCCGGCGTGCGGGGCGCGGCGGCTGCGAGTGCCCGCGCGGCGCGGAGCGGCAGAGGCATCGGGCAGGACGATCTCGCGCTCCTCGAAGCGGTCGTCCATGACGCCGCGCATGCGCCTGCGCTCCTGCCAGCGCAGCCAGGTGACGATCCCCACGAACGCGAGCTCCAGCACGAGCAGGATGCCGACGATCGCGAAAAAGACGAGCGCCGGCAGGTCGGGCGGATCATTCGGGCCGCCACCGATCGTGCGGTTCAGAAGATCGCCCAGGAACGTGAAGTCGAGGCCGTCGGGGAAGACGCCGCGCAGCTGCTCGCTCAGCACCCCGGCCAGCACGATGAGCGGCGTCGCGGCCAGCAGGAGCAGGACGAAGACGAGCCGCAGCGGCGCGATCAGCGCACTGACGATCGTCGCCAGCGGCACCCCGAGCAGCGCGCCGGCCGGGATGGCCACGATCACCATCGCCGCGGCCACGCCGACGACGAGCAGCAGCCACGATCGGTTCTGGCGCCAGTCGCTGCCGGAGGATCGCCGTACGGTCTCGAGCCGCGCGATGCCGAGCGCCACGAAGGCCGCCACGCCGAAGACAACGGTGCCGATGAAGGCCGCCGCGGTGAACGGTCGCACCAGGACGCCGGCGAGCAGGCCGCCCACGAGCCACGGCACGGCCAGCGCCGGCAGGATCCAGCGCAGCAGGATATCGGCACGCGCCTCGTCATCGGCCGGATCCGCGTAGCCGGCGCCGCGCACCACCGCCAGCGCCGCAAGCCAGCCTTCGGGGTGCGTGCGGATCGCGGCCAGCGGCTCACCGGCCAGCAGCACGGTCCGCGCATCGGACGCCAGCAGCCAGCCGATCATCCCGGCCAGCACGACCATGGCCGACAGACCGATGCGTCCCGCCCACTCGCCATGCCAGCGTCGTCGCCGCGACCAGGCCATGCCGCCTCCCGCCAGCAGGGCGAGCTCGAACGGACCGATGGCCGGAACGTCGCGCAGGACGGCTGCGGCCGCGGCGTACACAACGGTGATCCAGCCGCCCTCGGCGATCGCCTGCGCGATCGGCAGGAGCCAGCTAGCCCGCCACGACGAGGGCATCCGCCGTCCTCCAGTTCGGATCGAGCACGGCGGTCGTGGCGCGGAGCCCCGCCCCGCGCAGGCCCGCCAGCGCGTCCGCTGCGCCGCCGAGCAGGATGATCTCGACCGCGTGGCCGCCCCGGGCCAGGCGACGCAGCGTCGGCAGCTCGGGTCGCGGGTCGCGGGCGCTGAGCAGGACGATGGTGGCGCCACCCGGCGCGCGGTGCGCCAGCCATGTGAGGAGGCCGCCCAGGGGTCCGGAGCTGATGGGACCGATGCGTGCCAGCAGGTCGTTGAGCGCCGCCGACTGGTCACGCGAGGCGCGCGGCGGCAGCCAGGCGATGCGCTGCGGGGTGCCGGTGAAGCTCGCCGCCGCGAACCCCACGGCCGCGCCCTCGCGCAGGGACTCGCGAGCGATTGCGGCTGCCGCGACGCACAGCCCCTCGAAGGCATCGTCGTCCCAGGCCATCTCCCAGTGCGCGCCGGGGAGTGTCTGCACGTCGAGCGCGATGACGACCGTGCTGCCGTGCGCCGGCTCGAAGCGCTTTGCGACGGGCGAGCCGAGGCGAGCGCTGGCGCGCCAGTGGACCGTGCGCAGCGAGTCGCCCGACGCGAAGGGCCGCACGCCACCGAAGAGCGCCGGATCGTGGAAGAGCCCCGTGCGCGTGCGGCGCTGCCCGAGCGGCGCCCGTCCCCGCGCCGCGCCGGCGAGTGGCACGATGCGCGGACCGATGCTCACCGCGTCCCGCAGCTCGAGCCGGGTCTCAGTCGCGGCTCGGCCGAAGACGTCACGCACGCGCAGCGCGACCGGCCCCAGCTCGTAGCGGCCGCGGCGCCCGGCATCCAGGTGGAAATGCCGCACGACGCGCTCGAACGGGGCGAGCGCCCAGGCATTGTCCAGCACCCGCCGCCCGGTCTCATCGGCCTCCAGGTCGGGGCGCTCACGGACGGGCAGGCCATCGGTCAGCTGGTCATCGGCCGCCAGGAAGGGAAGCGGCAGTGGCTTGCGATTCCAGACCGTGATGTCCAGGTCGATCGCGTCGCCCACGAGCGCGCGACGCGACGAGAGGCGTCGCTCGTAGCGCAGCTCGCCCAGTCCATAGCGGGTCCAGAGTCGCGTCAGCGTGCCGTAGGCGGCGACGATCACGGCCACGACGATGAGCCCCGGAACGCCCAGCACCGCGCCGAGCAGCGCGAGCGCCATCGCGAAGGCGATGCGGCCGCTCATGCGTCGTCGGGCAGCGGGACCGCTACGGAGGCGAGCACGGCATCGGTCACCGCGGAGACGGTCGCGCCGCGCAGCTCGCGGTCGATGTCGAGCAGCAGCCGATGATCAAGGACGGCGTGGGCCACGTCGCGCACGTCGTCGGGCAGCGCGTAGTCGCGGCCGGCGACCGCGGCACGTGCCTGGGTGGCGCGGTAGAGGGCCACGCTGGCACGCGGGCTGGCGCCCATGCGCAGGTCTGCATGCTGCCGCGTGGCCCGGACGAGCTCCACCGCGTAGCGCTCGACGTCGTCGCCCACGTGGACGCGGCGCGTGGCGTCGCGCAGGGCGAGGAGCTCGGTGGCCGACCCGACGCGCGGCACGAGCTCGAGCGGCTCCTCGTGGTCGCGGTAGCGCCGCGCGATGGCGCCCTCGGCGGCCGCATTTGGATAGCCCATCTCGATGCGCACCAGGAAGCGGTCAAGCTGTGCCTCGGGCAGCGAGAAGGTGCCCTCGAGCTCGATGGGGTTCTGCGTGGCGAGCACGACGAATGGGTCCGGCAGCGGGCGCGTCTCACCCTCGGCGGTGACCTGCCGTTCCTGCATCGCCTCGAGCAGCGCGGCCTGCGTGCGCGGCGTGGCGCGGTTGATCTCGTCGACGAGGAGCACGTTCGTGAAGATCGGCCCCGGGACGAAGCGAAAGCTGCCGCCGTCGAGGATGCTCGAGCCGGTGACGTCGGTCGGCAGCAGGTCGGGCGTGCCCTGCACCCGACCGAAGTCCAGGCCGAGCGCGCGGGCGAAGGCGCGGGCCAGCAGCGTCTTGCCGACGCCGGGCACGTCCTCGATGAGGGCATGGCCACCGGCGAGCACGGCGATCGTGAGGAGCTGCAGCGGGACGCTGGCGCTCACGACCGCGCGTCCGACGGCTTCGTCGAGGGCCTCGAAGAACCGCCCGCCGCGCGGCGGGCCCGGATCACTCATGCGCCAGCCCTGCTGCTGCTGCGGCTGTCCGTGATTACCCACGAGCGCGCCCCGAGGTTCATCCCGATGCCCGGTGCATCGCGAGCCTCGAGCTGCAGCACGAGCAGCCGATGGTCGGCCACCGGCACCAGCTCGCTCCCCGGAAAGATGCCGAAGAGGCTCGTGTCGCGGCGCTCGTAGTGCACCGACTCCACGATGGCGCGTGCCGTGTCACCGTCCTCGCTCGCCAGGCGCACCCGCGCGCCGTGGAGCAGCGTCCGTGGGGTGCCGGCGCGACACGCGTCGCTCGGGCAGTCGTCGCGCAGCGCATCGATCGCGTCCTGCGTGCTGCGTACCAGGTCGGCGGCATCGATCGCCACGCTGCCGGCGGCGGTTTCGTCCCCCGCGGCGATGGCCGGGGCATCGCGCAGGAATCGGTCGAGCACGGCAGCCGGCGAGGCGGCACTGCCGCCCTCGAGCCAGAAGAAGCTCCACCACACGAGGAGCGGCAAGCCCAGCCAGGCGATGGCCATCGCCGCCGAGCCTGGTTCGGCAGGACCGATGGCCTGGCGGCGCGCCCGAGCGAGCCGGTAGGCATGGATCGCCTGCGCCCCCCACGCCACGATGAACGCGGTACCGGCAGCGAATGGCACGACGGCCAGGGTGGTGGTGGCGAGCCCCACGTGCAGCACACTAACGACGAGCAGCGCGACGAGCTCCGCGCCGAGAAGGATCCAGCCCGTGCGCCGCAGGCCCAGTGCGGCGTGGCCGGTTCCCCATGCCAGCAGCGCAAATTGCAGGACGCGTCCCGGATCGCGAGCCCGCTCGCTGGGTGCGGCGCCGCCGGCGCGCGCCGGGGCCTCCGGGGTCACTCGCCGATCAGCAGCCGGCGCAGCTCTTCTTCTTCATCCGCCGACGTGACGGCGAGAAGCTTGTCTCCCACGCGCAGGCGCATCTCCGGACGCGGCGGGACGGCGCGATCGTTGCGGACGACGACCGCCACCGTGCTCCCCGACGGAAGCTCGAGGTCGCCCAGCTCACGCCCGATGACCGGTGAGCCCGCATCCAGCTGCGCCTCGACGATCTGCACCTCGCCACCCTCGAGCTCAGTCAGGTGCAGCAGGTCGTGGATGGGGATCTCGTGCTCGATGACGCCCAGGATGCTGCGGGTGGGGCTGACGGTGTCGTCGATCGCCAGCTGACGGAAGAGCGCCTCGTTCTTCGGGTTATTCACGCGAGCGATGGCGCGCGGCACGTTGAAGCGCATCTTGGCGACCTGGCAGGCCACCAGGTTGTCCTCGTCGTCGCCGGTGACGGCGCACATCACGTCGGCGCGAGCCATGCCCGCCTCGGCCTGGTAGCGGCCCTCGCAGCCGTCGTTGGCGACCACGATGCTGCCGAGCTCATCGGCAATGAATCGAGCCCGATGCGGGTCCTTCTCGATCATGACCACCTCGTGGCCGGCGGCGAGCAGCTCCTTGGTCAGGTAGTAGCCGACGTTTCCACCGCCGACGACGACGACGTACACGTCAGTCCTCCATCTCGTCGGCCGGATCCGTGCCCGAGCCGGACCATCCGTGCGGCGATTCGGGGAGGCTGCGAATTGCCGCCTGCGCCTTCTCGTGAGCCAGCGAGCCGGGCAGCGGCGCGCCGCGCAGCGGCTCCGCGGTGGGCGGCATGATGGCGCCGTTCGTAGCCTCCGCGCCTTCGACGACCGCGGTCACGAGCGCATCTGACAGGATGACCGTCCTGCAGATCGTCTCGAGGCCCAAGGTTCGATATGCCTCCGCGCGCATCGGGTCGTTGATCTTGGCCAGGACGCGCGGGATGCCGAAGACGTGCTTCCCGAGCTGCGCAGCCATCGTGTTGCGGTTGTCGCCCTCGGAGAGCGCCATGAGCATGTCGGCCTGCTCGGCGCCCGCCTGGCGGATGACGTCCTCGTCTGTGCCACTGCCCCGGACGGTCTTGCCGCCAAAGGTCGACGGGAGACGGTTGAATGAGCGCGGCGAGGCATCGATGACCGTGACCTGCTCGCCGCGGGCATCGAGCGCGGCAGCGGTCCGGGCCCCGACGCGGCCACACCCGACGATGATGACCCTCATGGTGTCAGTGCCAACTCCTCGGTCTCGGCGCGCAGGCACCATACCGGCGCGGTCGAGTTACGCATCACATATGGAACGGTACGGCCGGCGTCCCATTGGCCACCGAACCGCTGCTTATAGGGTAGCGCCATGATGATCAGGTCGGCTCCCTGCTCGACGGCATCGTCGACGATCGCGGCCCCCGCCGCCCGCGCCTGGACCGTGCTCGTCCGCGTCGCGATGTCATGGCCGCGCAGGAACGCATCGGCCTCCTCGAGCATGCGGTTGGCGTCCGCCAGCGCCGTGTCGTCCTCCGCGTCGAGCTGCCGATCGAACGGGACCTCGATGACGTGCAGCAGCGCGACCTGCCCGCCTGGGTTCTCGTGCAGCAGCAAAGCGGTGAGCTGCAGCGCCGCGTGATCGGCTGACGTTCCGCCGATCGGCACCAAGATCCTGGAGTAGCCGGCAAGCTCCGAGCGCTTGGGCGGGCGGCGTCGAAAGACCATTGCGACCAATATCCTAGCCCGGCCCTACGATCGCGGCACCTCGATCCGGCCGTCGACGATGAATTCGTCGCTGATCGTGTCGTCGGCGCGCACCGCCAGCTCACCGGCGGGGAGCGCGGCACGCGGAACGCTTGCACAGTCACCGGGATAGGTGACCGCCTGCGTGACGTTGCCGCGTGGTCGCGTCTCGCGCGCGAGGATGCGCAGCTCGCCGTCGCGCAGCGCTGCCGATTGCAGCGCGAGTCCCCAGCCGCCCGTCGGCCGCTCGCCGAGATACACGCACAGCAGCGCATCGGTCGCAAGATCGAGCTCCGCGGGCAGCGGTGAGATCAGCTCCGCGGCGGAAGCCTCGTCGAAGGCGACCGCGATGGCCGCGTCGGTGCGTCGCGCCGGCGTGCCGGCCACGCGCGTCAGCGTGAGTGCAGGCGCCTGGCTTTGCCGTTGGCCGGGCGCCTGGCTCCCCGCGCCGGGGACCGCGCAGCCAGCAACGCCGATAACCAGCGTCGCAACGAGCAGCGAACGGGCGCGCATGGCGCTAGCGACCGTAGCTGAGCCGCTCGATGAGGCGCGGCGGCAGGTCGTGCCCGCGCATGGCGCGCTGCGTGCGCTCGATGTCGTACGGGACCCGGCGGAAGTCGACCTGGCCGGCATCGGTGTCGAGGAGGCAGTAGGAGCTCTGCGGGTTGCCGTCGCGGGGCTGCCCGACGCTGCCCGGATTCACCATGGCCCGATGTCCCTCGAGGAGCACCGGCACGCCGGGCACTGCCTGTACCACCGCGGCATCGTCATCGACCTCGGTGAAGACGATCGGCACGTGGGTGTGCCCGAAGAGGCAGATCGGCGTCTCGAAGGCCGGGAAGCTCGCTCGCGCGATGGATGCCGAGACGACGTACTCCCAGATCGGGTCGCGCGGCGAGCCGTGAACCGCGGTCAGCTGGCCGTCGACCCGCACCTCGGGTAGGGCGGCGAGGTAGGCGCGCGCATTGTCGTCGAGGGCGGCAGCGGTCCAGGCGATGGCCAGTGCGGCATCGGGGTTGAAGTCGCGCGCATCCACGGTGCCGATGGCGGCGCCATCATGGTTGCCCATCACGCTCCGCGCCCCGAGCTCCTGGAGTGCCGCGATGACCTCGTTCGGCTGCGGCCCGTAGCCGACGATGTCACCCAGGGCCCACACCTCGTCGACGGGGGGCAGGTCGGCGCGGACAGCGTCGAGCGCCGCGAGGTTGCTGTGGATGTCCGACAGGACGGCGATCCGCATGGGGGGGCGAGGATACTCGATGCCGGTCCGCGTGGCGCCAGGCTGCCGATGGGTGCGCTGGCCGGTGCTTCGTCGCCGGCTACCGCACGCCCAGTGGGCTGCGCGACGGGATGCCGGGGCGCCGCGGGAAGCGCATCGGGGTGCGGCGCTCCTTCGGGACGAGGACGAAGGTGTGGCCGCCGAGCGCCGCGAGGCCCGCGGGACGGATCACGACGTCGCCGCCGCCGAGCGAGCGCACCGCGGCCTTGCCCTGGCGCACCTGGTCGTCGGCGTTACGCAGCGGCCCCTTCCACGCCACGAGGATGCCGCCGACGTGCAGCAGCGGCAGCGTCAGCTCGGCGAGCACGGGCAGGGCGGCGAGCGCGCGCGCGGTGACGAGGTCGTACTGCTCGCGATGGCGTGGCGTCTGCCCCACGACCTCCGCGCGATCAGCGATCACCTCCACGTTCGGCAGGTCGAGCGCATCGGCGAACGAACGCAGCGCGTCCGTCTTGCGGCCCGTGGCCTCGATGAGGACCCATTCGATCTCGGGCGTGGCGATCGCCAGCGGGATCGCCGGCACGCCCCCTCCCGAGCCGACATCGATGGCACGCGCCGCTTCGATCCGCGCCAACAGCGGCAGGGCGGCCAGCGCGTCGAGGAGGTGGTCGCGCGCCACGGCATCGGCCTCCACGACGCGGGTCAGGTTCAGGCGATCGTTGGCGTCGAGCAGCAGCGCGGCGAAGCGCGCCATGCGATCGAGCACAGGCTCGGAGAGCAGCGGCGCGAGCGCCGGTGCATCGGCCAGGAGGAGATCAAGGGCGGCGCGCACGTCGTGCGCGACATCGGTCTTGGACGAATCGGACAAAAAGATGCTCCCGCGGTGGCCTTTCGGTCTTCCCGGTGGCGGGCGGTGTTCGCGGCCGGCTCTCGCATCGGCCCCGCGCCGTCACCGGTTACCGTACTCGGTCGCCGGCAGAAGCAGGACGGCCAGCCTACGACGGCTCCGGGTGGACGAACAAGGCGCTTATCCACGAATCGCGTGTCGGCGGATAAGAATGTGGATAACTCCCGGACCGTATACTCGAACCCGATGTCCTCTCCCGTCCGCGCAACGCTACGATCTGTCGGGGCGTGGTCGCGACGCTAGCGCTCGAGAGCGCACCACCGGCCCCTCGCTTCGCCCACGAGAGCGAGGCGGAGCTGGCAAGAATCTTCGACTACTACCGCATCGAGTGGCGCTATGAGCCGGACATCTTCCCCATCGCCTGGAACGTGGACGGCGTCGTGACGGAGTCCTTCGCGCCCGACTTCTACCTGCCCGAAGTCGACATGTACATCGAGCTGACGACGCTCAAGCAGTCGCTCGTGCGCAAGAAGAACCGCAAGCTGCGCCACATGCGCCAGCTCTACCCATCGGTCCGCATCAAGCTCTTCTACGCCCGCGACTTCAAGGCGCTCATGGTGAAGTACGGACGAGCGGACTTCCTGACCGATGGCTCCCACATGGTCGCCCGATGACGATCCACGCAGACGTCGAGGAGGTGCTGCTCTCTGCCGAGCAGCTCAGCGAACGGGTGGCCGCCCTTGGCGTGCAGCTGCGCGCCGACTACGCCGACCGCGACCCGATCCTGATCGGCGTCCTGAAGGGATCGATCGTTTTCGTCGCCGACCTCATCCGCGAGATGCAGATCCCACTCTCGATCGACCTGATGGAGGTCAGCTCGTACGGCTCGGGAACCGAATCGAGCGGCCAGGTGCGGATCCTCAAGGACCTGAAGGGCTCGATCGAGGGACGTCACGTGCTCGTCGTCGAGGACATCATCGATACCGGCCTGACGCTCAACTACCTGCTGCGCTACCTCGGTGAGCGCGCGCCCGCATCGCTCTCGGTGTGCTGCCTGCTCGACAAACCGGCGCGCCGCGTGGCGGAGATCGAGATCGACTACCGCGGCTTCACGATCCCCGATCGCTTCGTGATCGGCTACGGGCTCGACTACGACGAGCGGTATCGAAACCTGCCGTACATCGGGGTGCTGCGACCATCGGTCTACACGCTGGCCGCCGAATCCGCCGAGACCGGCGAATCCGCCGAGTCTGCGGGGGACGCGGAGGGCTGACCTCCGCGCGCGAGCCATGCCGGATCCGCTCCGTCGCGCACGATTCCTGGTGCTTTTGGGCGCGCTGCTGCTGATCGTCTCCGGCTTCCTGCCGTGGTGGCGCACCGGCGGCGACACCGTAGGCGGCGTGGCTGTGCCCGCGGCGTCGGGCATCGGGCTCGAAGGACCCGGGATCGTGGTCTTCGGCGTCGCGATCGTCACGCTGGTCGTGCTCGATATCGGCTACATGCGCGGCCGATGGGGCTTCCTGCTCGACACGCCATGGGTCTACCTGGTCCTGGGCATCGTCGCCGCCGCGGCGGTCGGCTTCCGCGGCTGGGAGCTGTGGTCGGTCGGCTACCTGCCGCTCCCCGATCGCTCGCCGGGTCTCGCCGCGGCCGTCGTGGGGGCGGCGCTCATCCTCTACGGCGGCGGGACGGGAATCGGAGCGCCGCGCCGGATCTGAGGGTGTGCGTGGGGCGGCGGCCGGGTTGGCGGTGCTTGGGTGGCGGGGCTGCCAGCCAGGCTGGCCGGTCGACGAGCGACGAGGCGTTCCATGGTCGCCTGGCCATCGAGGATGGCCGAACAACCGACAAGGTGCCCGATCTGGCGTTTCGGTCGTCGGTTGGCCAGTCCCACTGGCGCCACCCGTGAAGGCGCCAGGCGGGCGCCTGGCCAACGAGGATCAGGCCACGTTCACAGCCTCGACGACCTCCATGATCCGGGCCCGCGGAGCGCCGGCCAGCGCCTGCTGCGCCTGCGTCGAGCCCCACACCCGCTGCATCGTTGCGAGGAACGCCTCCGCCACCGCGACGCTGGCGAAGTCGAGGTCGATCGCCACGTACGCGGGATCGTCCGCGGCTCGCTGGATCGAGTAGCGCTGCACGCCGGATGCGCGGCGGTCGGCGGGATCGCTGTCGAAGGCCGCCTTCCACCTCTCGAAGTCGCGCACCGGGTGTTCGATATGCACCATCGCCATGTCAGCTCTCCAATTGCGGAACGTCAGGCCAAGAACGGTATCGGTCCCCGGCTGCGTGGCGCCATCCCAGATGGCTGGGATCTATCCTCGGCGCATGCCGGGCCCTCAGCCGCTGCCACGCACGCGCGAGCGCATGATCGCGATCGGTCGTGCGGCGCGCGATGCCATGGTGCTGCGAAGCGAGCTCCTCGCCGAGCTGCACCGCAGCTTCGCATTCGATGCGCACGTCTGGCTCCTGACCGATCCGGTGACCGCGGTCGGCTATTCCCCATTCGCCGATGTTCCCGCCGCGCGGGAGCTTCCGGAGCTCATCGGTCTCAAGTACCGCACCGGGGTGAACCGATGGACCGCCCTGGCATCGGGCCCCGACCGTGCGCGAACGCTGGTGCAGGCGACCGACGGCGACCTCAGCGCCAGCCTGCTCTGGCGCGAGATGCTCGACCGGTACGACGTTGTCGACGTCGTCTCGACGGTCTTCGCCGATCGGCACGGCTGCTGGGGCTTCCTGGATCTCTGGCGCCGAGCGCCGGCCCCGCCCTTTGCTGCGGATGTCGTGGCCCTGCTCGCCGATCTGTCAACCTCGATCACCGCCGATCTGCGGCGCTGCGTGGCGTCCACCTTCGCCGGTCCGGCAGCAGCACCCTCGCGTGAGATGGGGCCGGTCGTGCTGCTGCTCGATGACCGACTCAACGTCATGAGTCAGACCGATGCCTCCGAGGACTGGCTGCGCGCGCTCGTGCCGGCCGGAACGGGGCAGCCGACGATTCCCGCCAGCGCCTACAACGTCGCGGCGCAGCTGCTCGCCACCGAGGACGGCGTCGACGCGCACCCAGCGCGGGCACGCGCGCACCTGGCGAATGGCCTCTGGATCACGCTTCGCGCTGCCCGACTGGGTGGTTCGGGCGGCAACATCGCCGTCACGATCGAGGAGGCATCGCCGGTCGACCGGCTGGAAATCTTCTGCCTGGCGTTCGGCCTCACAGCCCGCGAGGGCGAGCTCATGCGCGCGTTGGCGACCGGGGCCGATTCGAAGGAGCTTGCGGCCCGGCTCTTCGTCACCGAGCACACCGTCCAGGACCACCTCAAGTCGATCTTCGCGAGGACCTCGACGCACAGCCGGCGCGAGCTCGTGTCGCGGGCGCTCGGCACGCGGCCCACGCCCGAGTCATAGACAGCGGAGCGCGTGGCGGGCGTGCGCCACGCTCCTCGTTCTGGGCTCGGCGCTCCGCGCTCGGTGCGGACCCGGACACACCTCCCGCGATTCACAGCTGAATGAGACGGCCGGGAAGTCCGAGGTACCCGCCGCCGCATTCGGCACCGAATGAAATCGGGCCAAATCGAGGCAGATCCCGCCCAAACGGTCCGGATTCATTCACCAGTGAATGGGACGACCGACAACCCGGAGCTACCGGCCGTTTGATTCAGTGGTGAATCGCGAAGCAGCTGCTCAGCGAGCGGGTGGCAGGATCAGCGGGCCCAGGAAGAGCCAGCTCAGCACCACGACGATGAGCAGGATGATGAGCAGCAGCATCGGGCGCAGGTCAGGGCGGTAATCGCGCGGGCCCTTGGGCGGGCGTGGTTGATCCGCCTTGGGCCGGCGTGGCTCATCGGGCGTGGGTGGGCGCGGCTCATCGGCCATGGCTGGGCTAGATCTCGCCGAGGTACGCCTGGCGCACCTGCGGATTCGCCGCCAGGTTGGCGGCGGTATCGGTCAGGATGATCTTGCCGGTCTGGAGCACGTACCCGCGATTGGCCACGTTGAGGGCCATCAGCGCGTTCTGCTCGACCAGCAGCACGGTCATGCCCTGGCTGTTGATGTCGCGGATGATGTCGAAGATCTGCTCGGTCAGGATCGGGGAGAGACCCATCGAAGGCTCATCCAGGAGCAGGACCGTGGGCTTCGACATGAGCGCGCGGCCCATGGCCAGCATCTGCTGCTCGCCGCCCGAGAGCGTGCCTGCCTTCTGGGTGCGCCGCTCGCGGAGCCTCGGGAAGAGGTCGAAGATGCGCCCGATGTCATCGTCGAGCTTCTCGCCGCGACGGCTGAAGGCGCCCATCAGCAGGTTCTCGTGGACCGACATGCGGCTGAAGACCTTGCGTCCCTCGGGCGAATGCGCGATACCCAGCTTGACGACCTCGTGCGCCGGCAGGTGCTGAATCGTGTGACCGTCCAGCACCACGCTGCCGAGGCGCGGCTTGTGCGTGCCGCTGATCGCGCGCAGCGTCGTGCTCTTGCCGGCGCCGTTGGAGCCGATGAGGGTCACGATCTCGCCACGCTGCACGGTCATGGAGAGGCCCTTGAGTGCCTCGATGTTGCCGTAGAAGACGTGCAGGTCGCTCAGCTCGAGGAGCGGCGTCTCCGCGGGCGCGGCGCCGGCAGGTTGGGCGGTGGCGTTCTGGGCGGCGGTCTGCTGGGCAGCAGGCGGCATCGGACTGGTCATGCGGTGGTCGCCTGCTTGCCCAGGTAGGCTTCGATGACCCGGGGATTGGCGCGGATCTCCTCGGGCAGCCCCTCGGCCAGCTTCTCGCCGTAGTCGAGCACCGTGATCCGTTCGCTGATGCCCATCACCACCTTCATATCGTGCTCGATGAGCAGCACCGTGAGGTTCAGCTCATCGCGCAGCCGCTTGATGAGCGCCGTCAGGCGCGCCGTCTCGCCGGGGTTCATGCCGGCGGTCGGCTCGTCGAGGAGCAGGAGCTTTGGATCGCTGGCGAGCGCACGCGCCAGCTCGAGGCGCCGCTGGTCGCCGTAGGGCAGGTTCGAGGCCCACTCCTCCTCGTACTCACGGCGCAGGCCGACCAGATCGAGCAGCTCGCGCGCCCGCTGGCGGGTCGCGTCCTCCTCCGCGCGAACGCTCGGCAGCTTGAGGAGCGAGCCCCACCAGCTGGCCTTCAGGCGCACGTGGCGGCCGACCATCACGTTGGCCAGGACGGTCATGTTGCCGAAGAGACGAATGTTCTGGAAGGTGCGGCTGATGCCGAGCTGCACGATCTGGTTCGGCGCCAGCCCGATGATCGACTCGCCGTCGAACACGATGTCGCCCGAGGTCGGCTGCAGCATGCCGGTCAGCTGGTTGAAGAACGTGGTCTTGCCGGCGCCGTTCGGACCGATGAGCGACACGATCGCGTTGCGCGGGATCTCGAAGTTGACATCGCGATTGGCGACCAGGCCGCCGAAGCGCATCGTCACGTTGCGGGCGCTGAGGATGGCGTCGGACGCCTCGTCGGTCATGTCGTCACCACCGGGCGGCCGGTGTCGACGCCGGCGTCCGCGTCGTAGATCTCCTCGTCATCATCCGCGCGCTCGTGCAGCTCGGCACGCCGGCTGCGGCTTGGCAGCAGGCCCTCCGGCCGCAGGATCATCATCGCCACCAGCACCGCTCCGTACAGGAGCAGGCGGAACTCAGAGAACTCGCGGAGCAGCTCCGGCAGCCCCACCAGCACGAACGCGCCGAGGACGACACCGAAGATGTTGCCCATCCCGCCCAGGATGATGAGCGACAGCGCATTGATGCTGACCAGGATGTCGAAGCTGTTCGGGAAGATGGTGCCGATCTTGGCGGCGAATAGCGCCCCCGACAGGCAGCCGAACGCGGCGCCCAGCCCGAACGCGAGCAGCTTGTACTTCACCGTGCTGACGCCGGTCGCCTCCGCCACCGACTCGTCCTCGCGCATCGCGTTCCAGGCGCGCCCGACGCGTGACGAGGCGAGGCTCACCGCGCCGAGCGCCGCGAGGACGCAGAAGAACAGGATCGGGTAGTAGATGATCTGCGGGTCGCGGCTGAAAGGTAGCGGCGGCGGAACCGAGAGGATGCCCTGCGCGCCTCCGGCGATGGGCTTGGCCCACTCCGACAGGAAGATGATGCGCGCAATCTCGCCGAAGCCGAGCGTGACGATGGCGAGGTAATCCCCGCGCAGCCGCAGCACCGGCGTCCCGACCATGAGCCCGATGAAGGCGGCCGCCACGATCACGAAGGGCAGCGCCGCCCAGAACGAGAGCTGCGGGTTGAAGAGCGGCGAGACCGGCGAGGTTAGGATCGCCGTCACGTAGGCGCCGACGGCATAGAACGCCACGTAGCCCAGGTCGAGTAGCCCCGCGAAGCCCACGACGATGTTGAGCCCCAGTCCCAGCAGGACATAGATTCCGACGGTGGTGAGCACCTCGGAAAGGCGCTGACCCACGATCTGCGGCAGGGCCAGCAGGAGCACGCCGATCAGCGCGAAGGCGATGAGCTTCATGGTGCGCTGGCGGTCCTCCGGCATGGCCGCGACCCGCTCCCGCGCCACGTGCCCGCGCCGGCCCCACGCGTATGCGATGCCCGCGCTGACCAGGAAGACGAGTACGAAGCCGAGCGGCGTCAGGCCACCGCCGGCGAAGATCAGGCGCTCCACCACGTCCAGCGAGAGGTTCCGCAGCACCGCGCTGATGAACGGCTCCATCAGCGTGAAGCCAAGGGTTGTCGACAGACCGATGGTGACCGCGCGTGCGAGGAGCGACGGCAACACATGCAGCGCGGCGCCCATGGCGCCGACGGCCGCGCTGCCGCCAACGAGCAGCAGGGTCCCGATCGTGGCGCCCTGACCGAACTGCAACGCCTCGACGAGGCGGCTCGAGGCGTTGACGAGCACGCTCTGCAGGTCCACGACGCCGATCAGGAAGGCAAGGCCGGCCAGGACAGCCCCCGCGACCGCGCCCGCCAGCGCGCCGCCGACGATGACCGTGGCCGCGGACGGCGTGCCTGCCGTGGCCTTGTCCGGACGTCCGGCCAGCCAACCCGCCACCATGGCGATGAGGAGCGGCATCACCGAGCCGAGCGTGATGACATCGGCGATGAAGTCGCGTGTCTGGAAGGTGATGACCATGCCGACCAGGCTGACATGGACGTTGGCGGCGCTCGCCAGCCCCCCGATCGTCAGGGCGCGTCGCAGGGTTCGGTCCATCACGAATCCTCCTTGCGGCCGAAGATGCCGTTCGGCCGGAAGATGAGCACCAGGACGAGCACCGTGAACGCGATCACGTCCTTCAGCTGGTTCGGCGCCGGGATGTTGAAGCCGGTCAGGATCAGGTTCGGCCCGACCTGCTCCAGGATGCCCAGGATGAACCCGCCGACCGCCGCACCGATGACATTACCGATGCCGCCCAGCACGGCCGCCGTGAAGGCCTTGATACCGGGCAGGAAGCCCATGAAGAAGTGGACCTGGTTGAAGATCTGCACGTACAGGATGCCGGCGGCGCCGGCGAGCAGTCCGCCGATGGCGAAGGTGATGACGATGATCCGGTTCACGTCGATGCCCATCATGGCGGCGACGTCCTTGTCCTCCGCCACCGCCCGCATGGCGCGCCCGGTCCGGGTGCGCTCGATGAACAGGTAGAGCGCGACCATCATGGCGATGGCGGCGCCGATGACGATCGCCTGCTTGACGGTCATGGCCAGCGGCCCCAGCGCGAAGGAGCCGGCGAAGAGATTGGACTCGGGATAGGCGCGCACGCCCGAGCCGTAGAAGCCGCGGGCCGTGTATTGCAGGAAGAGCGACGCGCCGATGGCGGTGATGAGCGGCACGAGCCGGGGGGCGCCGCGCAGCGGACGGTAGGCGATTCGTTCGAGCAGGACGGCGATGACCATGCTGACCAGCATCGCGGTCGCCAGCACCAGGATCATGGCCAGCACCGGGTTGGCATCCATCATCCCTGCGTCGCTCAGCCCGGTGGCCGCGAAATAGGCAGTGAAGGTGCCCCACATGAACACCTCGCCGTGGGCGAAGTTGATCATGAACAGGATGCCGTAGACAAGCGTGTAGCCCATCGCGATCAGGGCGTAAACGCTGCCCAGTGCGATGCCGGCGACGAGGAATGATTCCCAGGCGTCGATCGAGTAACGACCGGTGGCAATGGTCAGGATCGAGCCGACGATCGAGACGGCAATGATGCTGCCGCCGAGCAGCCACAGGAACAGGGTGACGAGGTTCAGCCGGGTTCGGCGAAATCGCATGCGCTGCTCCGTTGCTCGGGAACGGGCCGGGTTAGCGGTGCAGGTGAGCCGGGGTACGGCTCACCTGCACCAGGGTTCTCGGAGGGTTAACCCCTCCCAACGTCAGGGGGTCAGCTGGTTGGCCAGATTCGCACGAACTTGCCGTCCTTAACCTCGCTGACGCTGATCTTCGCGTTCGCGCAGTCACCGTTCTCGTCGCACGTCAGCGAGCCGGTGATGCCCTCGAAGCCAGACGTGCTCAGGACCGCATCCCGCAGCGCGCTGCGCGGGATGTACGTGGTGCCGTCGTCGCCACTGATGGCGACCGCCTCGATGGCGTCCGCCATCATGTTGTAGGCGTCGAAGGCATGGGCGTGGAACACGCTGATGGGCGCATCCAGGCCGGAGACATCTTTGTACGCCGGGAGGAACTCGCCTTCGTAGAAGTCTCCAGCGAAGTCGAGGTCCGGACCGGACAGGTACACGCCCTCAGAGGCGTCTCCGGCGGCGGAGATCCAGTCGGGGGTCAGGATGCCGTCGGCGCCGCCGAGCTCCGTATCCTCCAGGCCAGCCGTCGTGCGGGCCTGCTGGGTGATCAGCGCGCCCTCGGCGACGAAGATCGGGAAGTACAGGAACTCAGGCGAATCGGCAGCGATGTTACCCAGGGTCCCGGAGAAGTCCGTCTGTCCGACGGTGACTGCCTCTTCCGCCGTGATCGTGCCACCGCACTCCTCGGGGAACGAAGCTGCAAAGACCGCGGCCAGCTGGTCGGCGTACGGCGAGCCGTCATCGATTGTGGCGGCGGTGGTCAGGCCAAGCTCCTCGCACACGAACTGCGCCATCGCGGCGCCCTGGATCTTGTCGTTGTGCGCGGTACGGGCGTAGAACGCCTGGTGGGTGGCCGGAGCCGTCAGTGACGGTGCTGTGTTCGACGGCGAGATCATCATGATCCCTTCGGCACTGGTGATCTCGGCCGCAGGGACGCCGGCGCCGGAGCAGCTGGTGCCGATCACGCCGACGATCGTGGGCTCGGAGACGAGGGCGCGCGCCGCAGCGGTGCCACCATCAGCGGAGCAGAGGCCGTCCTGGCTGTTGAGCTCGACCTCGTGACCGGCGATCTCGGGGCGCATCTGCTGAGCAACCTGGACGCCGTACAGGCTGTCGGTGCCGAGCGCCTCGTTCGCGCCGGAGAGCACGAAGATCGTGCCCAGCTCCATCGAGTCGCCCTCGGGAATTTCGACGCAGCCGAACTCGTCGGCATCGCAGGCCGCGGTCGGATCTTCGCCGCCCGCTGGCTGCGACTCCGCGGCCATGCTTTCGGCGGTGCTTGCCTCTTCCGAGGCGGAGCCGCCGGCATTGTTGCTACATGCCGCCAGGGCCAGCAGCATGATCATGAGCACGGCGCTCCAACGCAGGTTCTTGTGCATACGTGTTCTTTCTCCTCCATTGCTCGGGTGCTCGCGGGTCACGCGGCTGGCAAGGTGCCGCGCATCATAGACTCGCCCTTGGAACAGGCGCAAGGGATCGCGTGACCCCTTTTGCAAGACGCTACCCGTGCCGCTGGCCGGCGGTTCACCTTGATGGATGATATCCTGCGCGTGGGTCTGTCATCGCAGCAGCAGTGCTGTGCCTGGCCCGCGTGCTCCCATCGGCCACCTCCGTGGTCGCCGAGGTCGAGCGTCGCGGAGGTCGGGACGAAGCGGATGGCGCGGACGACCCACGACCGCTCGGAGGCATCCACGCTCGATCGTCGAGTAGCTCCCCCGGCCGGCAACACACAAGGGCTGTGCCCGCGGTACGAACCCCTGCAGGCGCACAGCCACCCACAATTCATACCTAGGAGAATGCTCAACCGTGAGCAAGAACGTGGCGGTCTTCATTGACGTCGCCAACCTCTATTACTCCGCCCGCGGGCAGGACGTCGACGTCGACTACGTCGCACTGCTCAAGGCGGCCACCAAGGGCCGCGATCTGATTCGCGCCTATGCCTACTCGGGCCTCGATCCCGAGAATGAGAACCAGCGGAAGTTCATCGACTTCCTCACCAAGAACGGCTACAAGGTCGTTCACAAGGACATTCGCAAGTTTGGCGACGGCCGGATGAAGGCGAACCTCGACATCGAGCTGGTGGTCGACCTCTTCCGGCTCCAGGATCGGATGGACATCGCGGTCATCATCTCCGGCGACGGCGATTTCGCCCCGGCCATCCGCGCGCTCCAGGACGTCGGCGTGCGCTGCGAGGTCATCAGCTTCCGGCCGAACACCTCGAGCGACCTCATCGCGGTGGCCGACGAGTTCTTCGACATCATGAAGATCCTCGACATCGGTCGAAAGAAGGAAGGGACGACCCGGTCGCGTGTCATGAGCGCGCCCGAGATGCCGGCCAAGGAGGTCAACCCCGAGTTTGGCTTCCGCGATGCCTCACCGCACATCGCAGCAGCCGCGCTGGCCGCCATCAAGACCGGTGGCACGCGCCGGGGTCGTGGCTTATCGAGCGCCGCGACGAACGGCAATGGAGCTGGCAACGGCCACGCCGAACCCGCTGAGGCCCCTGCCGCAGCCGCCGGAACCGATGTCGCCGCACATGATGAGAGCGCCGAAAGTCACGAGAGCCGTCGCCGTCGCCGTCGCGGCGGACGTGGACGTGGTCGTGGCCGCCGCGAGGAGGGCAACGGGGAGGCCGTCGTCGCCGCCGGCAACGGCGAGGCCGGTGCCGGTACCGAGCCACCCGAGGTAGCGTGGCAGGAGCTCGACGACATCTCGCAGGTCGAGGGCATCGACGAGGAGCTCGTCTCCCCGCAGGAGGGTGAGTTCACCTTCAGCGAGGCGGACGCCGCAACGCTCGCCGAGCTTGGCATCAGCCCCGATCCCGCCGCCGCCTCGAAGCCGGCAGGACGCGCGCGCAGCCCGAAGGCCGCGAGCACCGAAGCCGTGACGGACGAGACGCCGGCCAAGCCCGCACGCCGACGGCGCAGTCCGAAGGCCGATACCGCGGACACCGCCCCCGAGGCGCCAGCGGGCGACGCTGCCGGCACCGCGCCGGCAAGTCCGTCGCCGCGTGCGCGTCGCAGCGGCACGAAGCGCGAGACGCCCGACGGCGAGCCGGCCGCGAAGCCGGCACCCCGCCGTCGTTCAACCAGCGCATCGGGTGGCAATGCCCCCAGCCAGGCGGCGCCGGCCGTTGATCATGCGACGTCGTCGTCCACCGGCGGCGAAGAGCCGCAGGGGATCTGGCAGCGCTTCCGGAGCGCACGCACCGGGCGCTGAGGCCAGGCTCCCACGCAACGAACGAGCCGGCCGCGCAACTCGCGGCCGGCTCGTTTTCTTTGTCCTCGGGGGCTCAGGTGCGCTCGTCGAGCTCCTCGGCGGGCGCGATCGCGATCGCCTCGGGATCGATCGGTTCCGCGACGGGCTCCGCCGGCGTCTCCGCCGTCCCCGCTTCTGGGGGAACCGCGTCGGCCGATGCAACCTCCGCGGTCATGGCGTTCTCGCTCCCAAAGCCGGCCGTGGCACCGGTCTCTTCCTCGCGCTGGAAGATCGGCACCCAGTCGCTCGCCTCGCGGGCCTTGCTGGCCAGCTCCTCGCGCATCTCGGTGCCCGGCTTGGGCGTCGTCAGCATCGCGACCAGCGCGCCCACGGCCGCGCCGACGATCAGTCCCAGGAAGAAGGAGCCCCAATGGCGTTCCTCGCGCTGCTTGAGCCCAAGGCGCACCGCGGCATCGTCGATGATCTCGCGCGACGCGGGGATCGCGACGCCGGCCGCGCCGAGCGCGACCGAGCGACGCTTCCACAGCTCGCGCGCGCCGGGCTGGATCTCCTTGCGCCACGTGCGGTTCCACCAGCGTGCGGTGTCCTTGCCTGCGCGGCGAAATGCCTTCGCGGCTTCCCGGCGGCTGGGGCCGGATTCTTTCCAGGCGTCGCCGGCCCGATCGGCGGCGGTGCTCGTTGCGTCGGCGAGGACCGCCGCGACGTCGCGCGAGGCGCGCGCCGCGCGCTCGGTAACATCGGCCTCGATGACCTTGTCGACGAGCGATCTCACGCTCTGGGTGATGTCGTCGGCCGTTCTGCTCGGCGCGGTGGCCATGCTCGCTTACCTCATGTGGGGACGAGGGCGATCGGGTGCACGAAGTATGCCATTCGTGTTCTGTCGGCGGCGCTCCGCCATCGGTGACGCTCTCGGGGGCGAAGCCGGTTGCCGGCCGGTCGCCGCGTGCTTGCGCCTGGCGCGGCGGAGCACCGCGGTCATAGCCTCGCAGGTGGCGCTGACCGGGCCCTTATCGGGCGCTTATCGGTCTGTCGAACCTATACTCGCGACGACATGACCGATGGTGAACGACCCGGCTTTCTCAGCGTCGGCCAGGAGGCGGCACGCACGATCGCGTTGCGTTCCGCACAGCAGGGGCGCTTGCATCGGACCTTGCTGGTGCACGGCGCACGCGGGTCGGGCGCGGACAGCTTCGTGGAGGACCTGCTGGCGCTGCTGCTGTGCTCAAGCGCCGATCGGGGCATGCGTCCGTGCAACGCCTGCGTGGGCTGTCGCGGTGCTCGATCGCGATCGCATCCCGACCTGGTGCTGGGTTCCATGGAGCGCTGGCGCGAGCTGAAGGGCTCGAACGAGAGCATCGTGGCCGCGGCACGCCGCTGGCTGGGTGAGTCGGCGGGCGCGCCGGTGGTGGCTGAGCGCCGCATCCTGCTCATCGAGGGCGTCGACCGCGCCGGTGAGCAGATCCAGAATGCGCTGCTCAAGGCGCTGGAGGAGCCGGCGCCGCGGCAGATGTTCATCCTCGTCGCCGACGACCTCTCGGCGCTGCTGCCCACGATCCGCAGCCGATGCCAGCCGCTGCGCATGGGACCTGTGCCGCGAGCCGAGCTCGTTGCGTGGCTGATCGACCATGAGCGGCTCCCCGCCGATCTTGCCGACCTGCTGGCGCGCCTCACCGGCGGGCTGTCGGGCGCCGCGCTGGCGATGGCCCGGGACCCTGATTTCGTGACGTGGCGGCGCCAGGCGCAGACGGAGCTGTTGACGCTCCTGCGCCGCGGACCGGCAGACCGCCTTCCTGCGCTCAAGGAGCTGCTCGACGCGGCTGGCCGACGCACCAGCACCGCGCCGACCGCCGCCCAGACCGACGAGGGGGATGAGCCGGCGGCGCGCACCCCCGCCAGCCAGCAGCGAGCGGCCGCGCTCCTGCTCGTCGATGCGTGGACCGCGCTCGCGCGCGACCTGCTCGTCGTCGCTGCCGGTCTGCCCGACCTGGCGCTGGGCATCGAGGTGCTCGAAGGCGCCCACGAAGCCGCGGACGCGATCGGGCAGCGCCAGCTCGCGACCTTCCTGCGGACCCTGCGCCGGGTTCAGGACGGGCTGCTCGACAACACGGCGCCGAAGCTGGCGATGGAGATCGCGATGCTGGCCTGGCCGCGCGCCGGCGCGACGGACGCCACCGGTGGCGCCGCCGCGAGGACGGATCGCGCCGTCGCGCTCACGGATCACGGTGGCGCGCTGGCGGTTGCGCGCCGGTGAACCAGGTGGATCAGCGACAGCGCCTGGTAGCCCGCATCGAGGGTCGCGTGCAGGGCGTCGGCTTCCGCTACTGGGTGCGCCGCCAGGCGTTGCGCATGGGCCTCACCGGCTGGGTCATGAATCTCGACGACGAGCGCAGCGTGCAGGTCGTGGCCGAGGGCGAGCCCGTCCAGATCGACCACCTCGAGCAGCTGCTGCGGGCGGGGCCGCCCGGCTCGCGCGTGGAGCAGCTCGAGGCGCGTCGCGAGCCTGCCAGCGGCGAATGGCAGCGCTTCGAGATCACTCGCCCGTGAGCTGGCGCGGCATCGGCTGCCTGGCAGCCGGCTTCGGTACCTTCATCGCTGTCGCCGTGTTCGGCATCTGGGTTTCGCTCGGCACGGCCAGCGAGCCGGGGTGCAGCGACGCGCTGCGCTGGCAGGATGACCGATACCTGGCCGTCGGCTCCCCGGCTGCCTCGCCAACGCTGGACGGTGCGGGCGAGCCGGTGCTCATCGGCCGAACGCTGGTCGGCATCGCGACGCGCGACGTGTATGCGCCAACCGGCAGCGAGCCACTGCCGTCCGCCGGCAGCCGTCCGGGCGTGATGGCGGTCGCCTGCGGCGACGGCACGTTCCAGACCTACGAGGCGAGCGAATGAGCCGGCGGCCGATCCTGCTGCTGGTCAACCCCGTGGCGGGCGGCAAGATCGGCTCCGGCCCGGGGCTCGCCGCCGACGCCGCGGAGCTGGAGCCCGATGCCCTGGCGACCGCGTTGCGATCCCGTGGGCTGCGCGTCGACCTGCACCAGCTCGCCAAGGAGGACGACATCACGGCGCTGGCGAGCGCCGCAGCATCGGACGGGCGCGACGTCGTCGTGGGTGGCGGCGATGGAACCGTGGCGGCCGCGGCCACCGGGCTCGTGGGCAGCGACGCGACGCTCGGCGTCCTGGCCATGGGCAGCTTCAACAACGTCGCCCGCGGCCTGGACGTGCCGCGACGCCTGCCCGAGGCACTCGAGGTCATTGCCGCGGGGAGCAGCGGGGCCGTGGACGTGGGACGCGCGCAGCGCGGTAACGAGCTGCCGATCCACTTCTTCGAATCGTGCGGCGTTGGCCTGGACGCCGAGCTCTTCTCCGCGGCGGAGGCGGGCCAGCGTCACGGGACGCGCGTGGCGCTGAGCCGGGCGTGGCGGGCGCTGCGCCGGCGCCGGCAGCGCCTGCGCCTGTCGCTCGACGACCGGTCCCTCACCACCAGCGCCTATTTCGTCACGGTCAGCAACGGCCCGTATTACGGCTTTGGCTTCACGATCGCCGGGGACGCCGACGTGACCGATGGGGCGATGGAGGTCAGCATCTTCAGCCAGATGTCGACCTGGGAGACGATCGGCTACTTCGTGGCCATCGCGCGTGGCAGAGAGCGCCACGAGCCGCGGATTCGGCGGCTGCGGGCGCGGCGGGTGACGATCGAGAGCTCGCGTCACGGCGTGCCGACCCACGTCGACGGACAGCCGCTGGGTCCCACGCCCATCACGTTCGAGACGCTCCCCGGAGCGCTGCGGGTTTACCGCGATCGGGAGCTGGCACGGTCTGCCGCAACGGCGCTCGGCGAGAGCTGAGCCGCTCGCGGGAGCATCGGACTACATGGGCTGGGCCGGAACCGGACCGATGAGCTCCTCGTACAGCCGCAGCAGGTAGCGATCGGTCATGCCGGCGACGTAGTCGGCGACCTGCGTGATCGCATCGGCGCCGGTGTCGCGGTAACTGGCCGGGATCGCCTCGCGATGCGCGAGCAGGTGATCGACGACCGCCTGCAGCAACGTCACCGCCCACGACTGCTGGGCCCGCAGCGCCGGCGACTGGTAGAGGCGCTCGAACATGAAGTCGCGCAGCTCGTTCATGACCGCCAACGTCGCCTCGTCCATGCCGACCTCGCCGGTGGCGAGGCTGCCCTCGATCACCGCCCCGATCATGCCGGCCACCCACGACCGCCCCGGCTCCCCGAAATGAGCCAGGACGCGCGGCGGGAAGGCATCGGGCAGCAGGACACCGGCGCGCAGCGCGTCGAGCGCGTCGTGCGACAGGTACGCGATGCGATCGGCGTAGCGCACGCAGAGGGCTTCCTGGGTCGCCGGCGGCGGGCTGATGCGCCACGTGTGGGCGCGGATCCCGTCGAGCACCTCCCAGGTCAGGTTCTGGTCCTCGAGCACCTCGAAGATCCGCACGCTCTGCGCCGCGTGGTGCCACTCGTCCGGCGCGAAGTAGGGACTGAGCGCGTCCTCCCCGGTGTGGCCGAATGGCGAGTGCCCCACGTCGTGGCCCAGCGCGATCGCCTCGGCCAGCGGCTCGTTGAGCGTCAGCGCCGCGGCCAGCGCTCGAGCGATCTGCGTGACCTGCAGCGTGTGCGTCAGCCGTGTCACGAAATGGTCGCCCTCGGGGTTGAGGAAGACCTGCGTCTTGTGCTTCAGGCGACGGAACGCCTTGGAATGGATGATCCGGTCGCGATCCCGCTCGAAGGCGGTGCGGAAGGCATCGGGCGCTTCAGGGCGCATCCGTCCGCGACTGCGGGCTGAGCGCTGCGCGGCAAGGCTCAGCGATTCCTCCTCCGCTTCGCGCTGCAGACGGTCGCGCGCCACCAGCCTGGGACCGGCCTGGGACTGCATGGACCGATGATGACCGATCGCGACCACCCCGTGCTAAGGTGGCGGACTTTGTCCGGACCGATGCTTCCACGCCCCTCGCAGACGCCTCGCCCGCACCTGGGCGCGGTGGGGCAGGCGCTGTTCGTGACGTTCCTGTGGTCGACTTCCTGGGTGCTGATCAAGATCGGCCTCGACGACCTGGACCTGCAGCCGCTCGGCTTCGCCGGCCTGCGCTACGCCGTCGCGGCCGCGGTCCTGCTGCCGTTCGGGATCCGGGCGCTGCGAGCGCGCAGCGGCGAGCCGATCGACGCGTCGCTCATGGTGCGCGTCCTGGTCTACGGACTTCTCTTCGTGGCGCTCGCGCAGGGCGCGCAGTTCGCGGCACTGGCCGTGCTGCCGGCGACCGCGGTCAACCTGGTCCTCTCCACGATCCCGGTTGCCGTCGCGCTCATCGCCATCGGGCGCCGGAGCGAGGCGCCCTCGCCGGGACAGGCGGTCGGCGTGCTGCTGCTGATCGTCGGAGCGGTGCTCTACTTCGGCCCGCTCGACATCGGCGGCGCCGGCCTGCTCGGCCTCGGCGCCGCCGCGCTGTGCGTGGCCGCGAGCGCGGTGTCGTCACATCTGGGCCGAGACCTGGCGCGCGATGCGATGGCGCGGCTCGGCGGAGCCATTGGTCTGACGGCGATCTCGATGGCGGTCGGCGCGGTCGTGCTGCTGACGGTGGGCCTGGTCGTCGAGGGCGTGCCGGCGCTCGACCTGCGTGGGTGGGCCATCATCGCCTGGCTGGGCGTCGTGAACACCGCATTCGCCTTCACGCTCTGGAACCACACGCTGCGCGTGCTGACCGCGGTGGAGTCGAGCGTCATCAACAACACGATGCTGATCCAGATCGCGATTTTGGCGGTCATCTTCCTGGGCGAGCGGCTGGGACCGCTGCAGATCGCCGGCCTGGCGTGCGCGGCACTCGGGGCACTGACAGTGCAGCTCGTGCCTGCCCTGCGTCGGCGCACCGCGACGCGGATCCTGGAGGCAAACCGATGAGGATTCGCCATCCGGGCCGGCCTGGCTGGCGTCCCGTCGGGCCAGGCTGGGGCCGGCGTCTCGAGTTGCCCCGGGGCGAAGCTAACGGCGAAGCAGGGGCCGCGAACGCCCGTCTGATGGCCGAAAATTGCCCCGGGCCGGACGAGGCGGCCAAGCAGAGGCCCAAATCGGCCTGAAGATCGCCGTTAGCACCGCTGGGGGGCAATTCGCCGCCCACGGAGCGCCATTCCACGGAGCCGCATGCCGCGAGGCGTCGGAGCACGATTTCAGCTCGCGGCTGGCTCTGGCCGATAGCGCCGCCCGGTGGCGCTCACTGAGCTCCGGCCGCTATCCTGCCTCACCGTCCGCCTCGATCAGCTCCGGCTGCGCTGACGCTCCGCTCCCGCCCTCGATGATGCGCCGGCGGATGGCGCCGGAGACGAAGTCGATCAGGATCGTGATCACCACGACGATGATGATGGCCATCCCGGCCTTGTCCCAGCGCCGGTAGACGACGGTGTTCTGCAGAACCGCCCCGATGCCGCCCGCGCCGACGATGCCGAGCACCGCGGCCGCCCGGATGTTGATCTCGAAGCGGTAGAGCCAGAAGGCCACCGTGTCCGGCAACACCTGGGGCAAAACGCCCCAGCGCTGGATCTGGATCGGTCGTCCCCCTGCGGCACGCGCCGCCTCGACCGGTCCCGGGTCGATGCCCTCGATCACCTCGGCCGTCAGCTTGCCCAGCGTGCCGATCGAATGGATGCCGATGGCCAGCGCGCCGGCAATCGGTCCGAGGCCGACGATCGTGACGAGCAGGATCGCGAGGACGATCTCGGGAAAGGCGCGGATGGCGTTGAGGAACTGGCGGATGACGTTTGAGGCGAAGCCGCTCGAGATGTTCTTCGCGCCGAAAAAGCCCAGCGGCAGCGAGAGCACCGCCCCGATCAGCGTGCCGACCCAGGCCATCTGCAGCGATTCCAGCATCCCGGTCCACGCGGTGCCGATGTACTCGACGTCCGGCGGGAACATGCGCGAGCCGATCTGGACGAGCTGCCCGGGCAGGCGCAGCAGCTTGCCGGCGTCGACGCCGACCGTGAGCATGGCCCAGATCACCAGGATGGCCACCGCTGCGATGCTCGCGTTGCGCCGCGCGTGAGAGGGAGCGGTTGGCCGGACCGCCGTTGCTCGCGCCGTCACACCAGTCTCCGGCGCACGGCGATCGAGATGAACTCGATCACGAAGACGAACACGAACAGCTCGATGATGACGACCGACACGTTCGAGTAGTTGAAGAACTTCAGCTGGGTGTTCAGCACATTGCCGATGCCACCGGCGCCGACGATCCCGATCACCGTCGAGGCGCGGATGTTGAGCTCGAAGGTATAGAGCGAGTAAGCGACGTAGTTCGGCATCACCTGCGGCAGGACGGAGGCGCCCACCGTCTGGACACGACCGGCGCCGCCTGCGCGCGCCGCCTCGATCGGGCCGGTGTCGACACCGTCCACGGTCTCGCTCAGCAGCTTGGCGACGACCCCGATGTTGAAGAGGATGAGCGCGAGGATCCCCGCCAACGGCCCGATGCTGACGGCGGAGACGAAGACGAGCGCGTAGAGGATGTCCGGAATGGCGCGTATCACGTTGAGGACGGAGCGGTCGAGGATGTAGCTGACCCGGTTCGGTGACGTGACGCGCGACGCGACAAAGGCCAGCGGCAGCGCAACCGCACATCCGATGGCCGTGGCAATGACCGCCATCTGGAACGTCTCGAGCATGGGCTGAGCGGTGTTCGGCAGGAACGACCAGTTCGGCTGGACCAGCGCGCCGACGATGCGATCGGCTCCGCCGATGCCCTCGATGATCTCGATCGGGTTGAAATCGATCGAGATGCCCGCCCAGATCGTGATTGCGAGGAAGCCCAGGAGGCCGATCGGGAGCGCGGCCGATCGACCAGGCGGCGCCGGTCGAGCGGCGGGCGCGGCGCTCATCAGACCGCCGTTGCGTCCAGCACGTCGTCGGCGGTCAGCGATCGCCCGTAGATGTCGCGGAACACGGTCTCATCGGCCGCCTCGCCCGTCCCGTCGTAGACCAGCGATCCGTCTCGCATGCCGATGATCCGCTCGCCATAGACGCGGGCCAGGTCCAGGAAGTGGAGGTTGACGATGGTGGTGATCCCGAGCTCGCGGTTGATGCGCTGCAGGTCACGCATGACGACGTGGCTCGTCGGCGGATCGAGGCTGGCGACCGGCTCATCGGCCAGGATCGTCCCGGGCTGCTGCGCCAGGGCGCGGGCGATGCCAACGCGCTGCTGCTGTCCGCCGGACAGGTTGCTGGCGCGGACATAGGCCTTGTCGACGATTCCCACGCGCTCGAGCGCCTGCATGGCGACCTCCACGTCGGCCGCGCGCCACAGGCCGAACACCGAGCGGAGGGTGGAAGTGGCGTGCAGTCGGCCCATGAGCACGTTGTTGAGGACAGTCGTGCGCTTCACGAGGTTGAAGGTCTGGAAAATCATGCCGATCCGTGCGCGGATCTGACGCATCTCGGCAGTGCTCGCCTTGGCGACGCTGTGGCCGTCGACGGTGACATCGCCGCTCGAGAGCGGCACGAGCCCATTGATCGCGCGGATCAGCGTCGACTTGCCGGCACCGGAGAGTCCCACGACGACGACCATCTCGCCGTCGGGGATCTCGAGCGTCAGACTGCGCAGCGCGTGCACGCCGCCCGGATAGGTGACCGAGGCGTTCTCGAATCTGATCATCGGCGGCTCATCACGCCCTCCCGTGCCAGATGCGGAAAGGGGCGAGCCCGAGCTGGGTGCCCGCCCCTTTCGTGTGACCGTCAGTCCGACGTGATGCCGAGCTCGTCGGCGGCCTGTCGCACGATCTCGAACGCATCCAAGTCCGCCGGTGCGAACTCGTCGATCTCGTACACCGAGTCGAGGACCTCCTTGCCCTCATCGGTCTCGGCGTAGGCGATCAGCGCGTCCGCAATCTGCTGCTTCAGGTCGTCCGGAAGCTCGCTGCGGACCGCAACGCCGTCATTCGGGATCTCGTTCGAAAGCGCGAAGACGACGACGTTGTCCATGTTCTCGCAGTCACCCTCCTCGAGGATGGTGCGCGCGTCGTTGAACGACACGCCGACCTCGGCATCGCCATTGCAGACGGCGATGACCGAGTTGTCGTGGCCGCCGGAGAAGATCGGCTCGATACCGGTCACCGGATCAATCCCCGCGTTCAGGAGCTGCACCGCCGGGAAGATGTACCCCGAGGCCGACGCCTGCTCCACGAAGCTGATCGGCGTGCCGGGCTCGATCGAGGCGATGGCATCCTCTCCGACCGGGCCGACCTCAGCCTCGAGTGTGCCGTTGCAGAAGAGGAGGCCGTCCTCGTTGGCTTCGGGCTCGTCCTCGCAGTACTTGTCGGGGTTATTCGTCATCCACTGCGTGTGGTACGTGACGCTTCCGTCGCGCGCCGACTGGAGGATGATCTCGGCGCCGGCCTCGTCCTGGGCCTGGAGCAGCGAGAAGGGACCGAATGCGCCGATGTCGGCCTGTCCAGCTTCCATCGCGGCGATCAGGCCGGTGTAGTCGTTCGGGACGAAGCTCTCGACCGGGATGCCGAGCTGCTCGGTGAGGTAGTCGGCCAGCGGCTGTGCATTCTCGACCAGCACGTCAGCCTCCCGCGACGGAACGAGCCCCAGCACCAGCTCGTCCGGCATCTCGGCCGCAGCCGTTTCCTCCGGCTGGCTCTCGGCGGCCTGGCTCCCCTCGGGCTCGCTCTCGCTGCTGCTTGGCGACGTACCAGGGCTGCTGCAGGCCGCGACGATCAACAGCAGTGCGAACAGCACTGCGGGTAGACGGAATGCCTTCATGCGAGTGTCTCTCCTCCTGGTGAAAAGGTCGGCTGTGATGGCGCAGCACGACCTGCATCAACGGTGCGGCCCCGTCACCGGGCATGTCTCGGCGGCGCGACAGCGGTAATGCTGAAGAGGCGTGGGCCGGCGAGGATCATACAGGCCCAATCAAGCCGCAAGACCGATGACCCGGTCGCCGCGGGGCAGCGCCAGCTTGAGGTCCTTGCGGTCTTCTTCGTCAGCGCTTCTTCCCCCCGAGGAAGGGCATGGCGGCTGCCTGCTTCATCCATGAGGCCGCCAGGCGATCGTCGAGATCGTTCGCGGATGCCAGCTCGACGCCCCGTGTGGCCTTGCCCATCCCGACAGGCGTCATCGGCGGTTCCGGCTCGAGGTCCGTGCCGCGGATGAACATCAATTTCACGTGGCCGACGAAGGCGCCGGACGAAAAGCACCAGCCCCCGTCCACGCCGTAGTACGCCATCCCCCACTTCACCGCACGCCGCAGGTCCGGCAACTGCCTGGCGGCCAGGCATCGATGCGCTCGGCGATGCCGCGCTGCGGCTGCGGCAAGCTGGCGATATAGGCGAACACGGGCTCGTCACCTTCCGCGGCCTTCGCGGGGCTTGCCTTGCCCATCATGGCGACCGGCAGCTCCGTGGCCGTGGCGTCGGCCGTCTTGACGGACGTCCTCGACGTCATGATTGTGCCTCGCTCGCGCCCAGTGTGGCGAGAAGCTCGTCCAGTTGA
>JBDTNK010000020.1:0-33183 GCA_039933775.1 Chloroflexota bacterium
GGACGCGGTGGCCCTGGCGCATGACCTGCATTCGCTCCTGGTGGCGTCCGGCAACTCTGGGCCCTACGTCCTCGCTGGCCACTCGGCGGGCGGGTTGTACGTCCGAGTCTTCGCGGCGACCTACCCGAACGAGGTCGCCGGGGTCGTATTGCTCGACGCGCAGTCGCCCCACACGAACTCCGCGTCAGCGATCGGCGAGCCGCCGCAGAGCCCGATCAAGACCCTGGCCGGAATGCTGCCGGCTCTCGCTCGCGTCGGCGTCGCGAGACTCCTGCTCTCCGCAGAGTCGAGCGACCTGCCCCCTGAATTCGAGGCTCCGCGACATGCCCAGGAGGTCACGGCCAAGGGGGTCTCGAGCTTCGTCACCGAGTTCATCGAGCTCGATCACATCCAAGGTGCGGTGGCCGTCCTGCCCGACCTCGGCGACCGGCCGCTCGTGGTGGTGACCGCCGTGGCGGAGGCGCTTGGCGGCTGGCTCGACCAGCAGGACCGGCTTGCGACCCTGTCGACCAACGTATCCCACCGCGTCTTCCCCGACCTGACGCACGTCTCGCTCATCGAGAGCGAGCGGGGCGCCCTGGCGTCATCCGAGGCGATCCAGTCCGTCGTGCAGGCCATCCGCTCCGGGACGAGCCTTGACGGCTTGACCGCAGGCCACCAGTGAGTGCCGAGCTCTCGTCGCGCCCAGTCGCCAACCGGCGACCGCGTCCCACCGACACCGAAGGAACTCTCGTGCACGTCCCGACCGCCACCATCCTGCTCATCGTCGACCACGCTTATCGCACCACTGTTAGCCTGCTGCTCATGGCACTCCTGGCGCCCCTCGCGAACTTCAGGGTCCTCCAGCCGCTGGTCATCCCGACCGAAACCGCGGCGACCGTCGCGAACATCTCGGCGTTGCTCTTTCGGCCGGCCTGACTATCTCCGCCGCAGTCTCACCGATCTTCCTTGAGCAGCTGACCGACTTTGGCAGCGCTGGCATCGTTCTCGGGAGCGTGTTGCCAGTCGTCGGACTCATCGCGGCGGTCGTTGGCGGTCTCGGGCGGTCGTCCGACGTCAGGGCAAGACGACCAGCACGTGGCTCGAGGACCATGAAGGCAACGCCCAATGACGAATCTCGCGAATCCGCCAGCCGCTGTAACAACTGAGTCCGGGCGCTGCGAAGCAGTTATGCGGTCAGATTGAGCGTGAAAGTGGTGGTTGGTGGGCGACACTGGACTCGAACCAGTGACCTCTTGCATGTCAAGCAAGTGCTCTAACCAGCTGAGCTAGCCGCCCCACGGTCTCGCGCGTGCCCAATCTTGGCCGACGCGGCCACGACCGTCAACCTGGCCTGACGGCATCACCCGAGCAGCAGGGATCGCATCAGGTCGACCGCTGGCCAGTGCCATGCCTGGCTCGTTCCACATCGTAGTCAAGCGCCTGTTTCGCGACCTGACTGGTTCAGCGGGTATCCTCGCGGCCATGACCGCACGGACCAGCACAGCACTCGCGTGGGCTGCGATCGCGATGGCTGCCGGCGCCTTCGTCGCGCTCCTCATCGGGTGGTTGGGCGGTGGTTTCGTGCTCGACCTGCCGTGGGCGCCGACCCTGGGACTGCGCCTGGATCTGGCGCTCGATGGCATCGGCGCGTTGTATGCCCTGCTGGCGACCGGCATCGGGCTGCTCGTCTTCGCCTACGGTCGTGCCTACCTGCCGCTCCATCTCGGGCAGGCGGAACGACCCGCGCCCGACGCGTGGCGATTCTGGTCCTGGATGGTCCTCTTCATGGCCGCCATGGTCGGCCTGGCGCTGGCGCGCGACCTCGTCCTGATGTTCGTTTTCTTCGATCTGACCGCGGTCGCCTCCTACTTTTTGATCGGCTTCGATCGGGAGCAGCGGGAGGCACGCGGCGGCGCGCTGATGGCGCTCGTCGTGACCGGGGTGAGCGCGGTCGCGATGCTGATGGGTGGCGTCCTGCTGTACGTCGAGTACGGCACCTTCGCGCTGCCAGCGCTGATCGAGCGCGCGGAGCCCGGTGGCGTGACGCTCGCCGCCGGTGCGCTGATCGCCACTGCCGCCCTCGCCAAGAGCGCTCAGGTGCCGCTCCACTTCTGGCTGCCACGCGCGATGGTCGCGCCGACGCCCGTCTCGGCGTACCTGCACTCGGCGGCAATGGTCGCCGCCGGGGTGCTGGTGCTGGGGCGCGTGCATCCGCTGCTCGCGCTCAACGAGGTCCTGCTCACCGCTCTCATCGTCGTCGGGTTCGCCTCGATCGTCGTGGGTGGCGTCCTCGCCCTGGCGCAAGATGAGCTGAAGCAGATCCTGGCTCATTCGACGATCAGCCAGTACGGGTACGTGGTCGTCCTGTACGGCATCGGCGGCAGCGCCGCGGCGGGAGCGGCGGCGCTGTACGTCGTGACACATGCGATCGCCAAGAGCGCGCTGTTCATGACCGCGGGCGCCGTGACGCTGGCGACCGACGAGTCCCGACTGTCGCGGCTCGGCGGCCTCGGCACGCGCATGCCGCTTCTGGCGATCGCCAGCGGCGTTGCAGCCGCGACGCTCGCGGCGCTGCCCTTGACGCTCGGCTTCTTCAAGGACGAGCTGTTCTTTGGGGCGGCGATCGGGGCAGGGCCGGGAATCGGGGCCATGGCGGTCGTTGCCGCCGCTCTGACGTTCGCCTACATCGGCCGATTCTGGCTCGGATTGTTCACCGGTCGGCCCGGAGCGCTGCCGAATGCCATCCCCCACCTGCTCGTGCTGCCGGTCGCCGTCCTGGCGGTCGTGGCCGGCGCCGGGGGGATCGTCGTGTCGCCATTCGCGGCGCTTGCCGCGGATGCTGCCGGGGTCAGCCACGGGGCGCCGGTGGCCATCGCGCCCGCATATCACCTTGATGCGCGACCCGAGAACCTCATGGCCCTCGCCGCCTGGGCGCTCGGCGGCCTCGTGCTGGTCACCGCCGGCGCACGAGATCGTGTGGCAGGCTTTGTCGCGCGCGCCGGCGACGCCATGGGACCGCGTCGCTGGTACGGGGCAGCCCTGCACGCTGCGAACAGGCTTTCCGACCGCCTGCACGGGCTCGAGGTCCACGACCTGCGCACCAGCCTCGCCGCGGTTCTCGTCCCGGGCGGGATCCTGATGGGACTCGCCTTCGCGGTGACCCCGACCGACGGCACATTCGAGGTGGGGCCAATCCTCGCAGGAGACCTCCCGATCGTCGTCCTGCTCGCCCTTGGCATCGCGGCGGCCATCACCGCGGCCCGGGACCCGGGGCGGTTCCGACCGGTGCTGGCGCTGTCGGTGCTGGGCTTCGCGCTCGCGGCCGTCTACGCCATGGTCGGCGCGCCCGATGTTGCTCTCGTGGCGGTGGTCGTCGAGACCATGCTGACGCTCGTCTTCGTGGGCGCCTTCGCCGGACTCCCGCCTCCAGATCCGTCGATGCCGCCACCGGTGCCGGGACGACGCTTCCGCAACGCAATTGCGGGGGTCGCCGCCGGCGCCAGCGCATTCGCAGTGATCTGGGCGGCGCTGTCTCGCGTGCCGATCGCGAGTGGCGATGCCGCGGCGCAGATCGAGCGAGTGGCCGATGCCCACGGCGGCGACGTGGTGACCGTGATCCTCGCCGACTTTCGCGGCCTCGACACCATGGTCGAGATCACCGTCCTGGCGGTCGCGATCTTTGGCGTGGCGGCGTTGCTGCGCCGTGGACGAGCCGGTACCCGATGATCATCGAGGTCGTCGGCCCGCGCCTGCTGGGGCCAGCCGTCGTGCTCGCCATCGCGATCATCGTGAAGGGCTACGCCGACGTCGGCGACGCATTCAGCGCGGCGGTCATCGTCGCGCTCGCCATCGGTTTGCGCTACGTCAGCCTTGGGCGGGAACGGGCGGAACAGGGCCTGCCGATCCTGCGGCATGCCTCGACCATCACCGCGATCGGCCTGCTGCTGGCCCTCGGCGTCGGCTTCCTGGGCGTCGTGCGGGGCGATCCGCCCTTCACGCATCTCCCTGCTGCGGGTGAGACGGTGATCACGATCGGGTCGCTGGAGCTCATCACCGCGGTCGCCTTCGACATCGGGCTCTTCCTGCTCGTGACCGGCGCGCTCGTGGTCCTGATGCATCACCTGGCGGAGCTTGTCGCGGGGCGCGACCAGTGACCATCGTCTTCGCGTTCGCGGCGGCCGCGCTCTTCGGGATCGGCGCGTATCTCGTTCTCAGCCGTGAGCTGGTCAGGGTCGTGTTCGGCGTCGTGGTCATCTCGCAGTCCGCGGTACTGACGCTGATCGCCTCTGCATTGACGCACGGTCCGGCTCCCATCGCGCCGCTCGGCGAGGGGCCGGTCAGCGATCCGCTCAGCCAGGCCATGGCGTTGACCGCCATCGTGATTGGCATGGCAGTGATCGCGCTGCTCCTGGCGCTCATCATCCGCGTCGTTCACGCGTACCGTTCGAACGAGATCGACGAGATCGCCGAGGCGGAGACGGAACGCGATGCGCGGCTCGAGCGCCAGTCAGGTGCCGAGCACGAGCGCGAAGAGGCCGCAGCACGATGACCGCCCTCTCAATCGCCCTGGTGGTGCCGTGGGCCGCGGGGACG
Organism: Chloroflexota bacterium; assembly: GCA_039933775.1. Taxonomy (GTDB): domain Bacteria; phylum Chloroflexota; class Limnocylindria; order QHBO01; family QHBO01; genus JBDTNK01. The sequence continues at coordinate 4,576 of JBDTNK010000020.1, forward strand.
GTGCTCGTGCTGCTCGACGGACGCCGTCGACTGGTCGGATGGCTGGCGGTCGCCGCGCTTGGTGTGGCGCTCGTCGCGCTCGTGGTCCTGGCGACATCGGTCGCCTCCGACGAGTCGCTGGTGATCACGACCGGCGGCTGGCCGGTGGGAGTGGGCATCACACTGCGCGCCGATCCATTGGGCCTGCTCTTCGCGATCCTCTCGCTCGTGGTGCTGATCGCCGCGATGCTGCACGAGGTGCTCGACGGGGTACGCGAACGCGCATTTCCTGGGCTCGTCACGTTGCTCGCGGCGGGATTGAGCGGCGTTTTTCTGACCGGCGACCTGTTCAACTTCTACGTCTTCTTCGAGCTCGCCCTGGCCGCCTCCTACGTGCTCGCGACGTACGGCGGCACGCGCCGCGCGCTCAGCGCTGCGCTCGTCTTCGCCGCCGTCAACCTCCTCGGCACGTTCGTCTTCCTGCTCTCGGTGGCATCGGTCTACCACGTCACCGGCACGCTCAACATGGCCGGCATCGCCGTGCGAATGGCCAATGTCGACCCCAACGCGGCGCTCCTCATCGCGGTCGGCTTCTTCGTCGCCTTCAGCGTCAAGCTTGGCCTCTTTCCGTTTCATTTCTGGCTGCCGACCGTCTATACCGGAGCGCGGCCCGCCGTCGCCGCGATCCTCAGCGGTGGGCTCGCGAACATTGGGGCGTACGGGCTGCTGCGCTTCGGCGGCGAGCTGCTCGCCCGCGAGCTCGAGCTTGCCGCGGGTGCGCTCATAATCATCGGATCGGCATCGATCCTGTACGGCGGGATCCTGGCCATCTCGAGGCGCAGCTCGAGCGAGGTCATTGCCTACTCGGCGATCGGCCAGGTCGGGTACGTGCTTGTCGCGATCGGCATCGGCGGCACAGTCGGCTTTGGTGCGGCGATCCTGTACACCGTCATCAACGCCCTGAACAAGACGGTCCTCTTCCTGACCGTGCGGATGCGCGGCGTGGTTATCGGTCTGGTCTTTGCCTTCGCGGGCTTCAGCGTCGCCGGCGTGCCACCTGCGGCCGGCTTCATCGGCAAGCTGGAGCTGTTCCGCGCCGCGGCGGGAAGTCCGGCGCTGCTGCTCCTGCTCTTCGTCGGCAGTGCGCTCTCGTTTGTGTACGTCTTCCAGATCTACCAGTACGACTTCTGGCGCGAGGGTCGCATCGGCCGACCGGCGGGTGCCGCCCAGCAGATCCTGATCGGCAGCATGTGCCTGCTGATCCTCGCCGCGGGCATCTGGCCGGAGCCGCTGCTGGCACTGAGCCACGCTGCGGCGCAGGTACTCGCCGGGGCGGACCGATGATCAGCCTGCTGAGCCGCGCGGCCGGCCTGACCGCGATCTACCTGCTCGTGCTCACCAGCCTCGATCCTGGCGACATCCTGATCGGTGGCGTGCTCGGCCTGGGACTGGTGCTGGCCCTGCGCGCACGCCCGGCGCCGGATCGTGCGCAGCGCTCGCGAGCGTGGCTCCCCGCCGCGGCGGGGGTTGTGTGGCAGACATTCGTCGAGATGGTCATCGGTAGCTGGCGCGTCGTTCGGCTCTGCCTCGGAGGCCCCGCACGCCCGGGTTTCGTCGAGATTCCGATGGGCGAGCGTTCGCGGGCGAACGTGGCGCTGTGGGGCGTCCTGACCGGCGAGGCGCCGGACGAGGTGCCCATCGACGTCGACGAGGAGCGCGGCCTGCTGATCGTGCATCTCGTCGATGCCAGCGACCCCGACGGCATCCGCGCGCGACACCGGGCCGCCTTCGAGCGCTGGCAGCGACACGTGGTGGCGTAGCCGTGCCCGAGATCGTGCTCGTCATCGCGCTCGGCTGGACGACGTTGCTGGTGGTCGCCGGTGGCGTTCTGCTCCTGCGCGCCGACGACATGCTGCATCGGATCCTGGCGCTCGACATGCTCGTCTCGCTGATCATCGTGCTGCTGACGATCCTGTCGTACCTCAACGATGTCTCGTACTACCTCGATGCCGCCCTGGCGCTCGCGCTCCTGTCGTTCACCGCGACGCTGGTCGCGGCGCGGTACGTCATCCGCGGCCGGCCATTCTGATGCTCGATGCGGCGGTCGCCGTGCTCAGCACCGGCTTCCTGGGGCTCGGGCTGCTCCTCGCCACGATTGGCCTGTACGGGTTGCTGCGTCAGCGCGAGATCTTCGTGCAACTGCATGCAGCCGGGCTGATCAGCGGACCGGCATCGCTCCTGGTGCTGATCACCTCACTCGCGACGGGGCGTGCGGAGATTATCACCAGCGCCCTGCTGATCGCGGCGTTCGTGCTCGTCACGGCGCCGCTCTCGTCACACGCCGTCGGGCGGGCCGCCCTGCGCCGATCGCAGGCGCCCGACGAACCGGATGACCCGGTGCCCGAGCAACCGGATCACGACGGCGTCAGTAGCCGGTGAACTCCTCGATCCGCACGTCGTCCTCATCCACGCCGGCGCTGATGAGCATCGAGCGCAGGCCATGGACCATGCCGGGCGGTCCGGCGATGTAGTAGATCGGCCCGGCAAGTTCGTCGAGATGGCGCAGGAGCATAGCGTCGTCGATACGGCCACGCTCGCCGTCCCAGCTGCGCTTCGAGGTCTCCATGCCGGTCATGGTGGGGACGAAGGTCAGGTTCGGGTCGCCCTCAGCGAGCGCGCGAAGCTCATCGGTAAAGGCCGCATCCTCCGGCCGACGATTGGCATGGAACGCGATGACCGGATACGCCAGGCTGCGGGTGCCGATCGCCTCGACCAGGATGCTGCGGAAGGGCGTGATGCCGATCCCGCCTGCCAGGAGCACCGCGGGGCGTGCCGCGTGGTGAAGCCGCAGATCGCCGAATGGGCCCTCGATCTTGACGTGGGTGCCCAGCGGCATCTGCTGCAGGACGCGCTTGAAGGCGGTGTCGCGCAGTCGCGTCGTGACCGCGATCACGTCCTCGCGCGGCGCGCTGGAGATCGAGAATCCGCGCAGGTTGCCCTCGGCATCGGTCTGGGGTGGATCGAGCAGGGTGATGTCCACGAACTGCCCGGCTCGATACGACCACGTGGTCGGCTTGGCGAACCGGAACGACATGGTGCGATCGGCCACCGTCTCGCGGCCGATGAGCGGCGTCTCGAAGACAGGCCAGGCGAGTGCGGGTGCCGCCGCTACGGTGGCGGCATCAGTTGCATCGAGTGTCATGGAGTGATGATGCGAGTGCCGCACGGTACACGCTGCCGAACATCCATGAACGCCGCGTGAATGATCAAGCGCCGGGGGTCCCCGGAGCGACGCGCGCCGCCGCGCCGAGCACTTCGTCGGCAGCGATGCGGATTTCGCTGACTGCGTCGGCGAACGCGTCCCCGTCGAGCTCCGCGAGCGTCGGATTCGGTCCGCCCGAAACAGCGGCCCGGCCGCCCGCATCGACGACTGCGGCATCGTTGGTGACGAGCCGATAGAACGGCCCATCGGTCTTGCCGCGCAGGAACAGGATGACCTCGCCGTGCGGCAGCGACGCCTCGATCGAAGGCAACGAGTCCGGACCGCCCCAGAGCGGCAGCTCGAGGATCACGACATCGGTCGCAAGCGAGCCGGCGATGAGCTGGTCCACCTGCAGCGTGAGCGAGGCGTAGTGCAATCGGTAACCGTCCGGGTCGCCGAAGGCGCGGCCGCGCTCGGTGGCCATGACGCGGGCGCGCACGACAGCGTCGGCGGCGCGCGTGAGCTCTGCCAGCGACGCGTAGCGCTCCGTCTCGAGCGCCTCGACACCGCCGGCGGGCCAGGACGAGATCGTCTTGGGCAACGGGTCGCCGAAGGCACGCTCCTCGAAGTTGCGGGCACGGACGCGCACGGCATAGGGGTAGGCGTTGATGTGGTCGATCTCAGCCTGGCTCAGATCGGTCGGGCCATCGGGCGTGTCGGCATTCATGCAGGTCGCCGCGACCGGGCCCGCGCTCTCGGGCGGATTGCCCCAGTGCCGCAGCCCGATGGTATGGCCCAGCTCGTGGCAGGCAACGTATGCGCGGCTGCCCTCATCGTTGAGGTAGATGGCGTAGCGCGGGTTGAGGTTGACGTGGAGCTCCTGGTGCCGGCACCATCGGTCACCTTGGGCATTCGTGCCCTGCGGCGCGTCGGACGGACAGTAGACCCAGCCCGCGGCGCCGTTCTCGCCGTAGTCCGCCGAGAAGGCAACCACATCGGTCTGTGAGGTCAGGGCGGGATGCTCGCGCACGAAGAGCGCGGTGGGGTCGTAGTCGTCCGCCATCGTGTCGCGCAACGATGATCGCAGCTCCTCGGTCAGCGACGGGTCGAAGTAGACGTAGTGGCGGAAGTTGTCGCCGACGCTGGTGCAGCGTGGCGGGGTCACGTTCGGGCGTTCGCATTGGAGCAGCGATCCGATGTCGGGACCGCCGTGCTGCGCCGTAGTGGGCTGCGCCTGGCCGAAGACGAGCAGGAGGGCGGCAAGCACGGCGAAAAGACGCATATGCCGCATCGTGCGGGCGCCGCCGAGTGCCGTCAACCGACGGCCATCACCGGTTAGTAGCGACGCACGCCGCTGCCGTTCATGATCCGATGGATCTCGCCGCGATAGCGGGCTCCCGCCGGATGGCGCTCGAGCCAGGCGAGATAGTCAGGATCGAGCTGCGCCAGCTCCTCGATCGTTCGGCCGATGTGATGCCCGAAGTCGAGCCGGCGCGGGTCGAATGACGACGCCTCGGTTTGGCCCGGGCCCGTGGCGACCCTGCGTTCAGGATCGATCGGGATCGTCCCGTCCTTGTCGGCGTTGGACATGGCAGCAGCCCTCCGTCACGTATGCGCTTGGTCGCTTGCTCGCTCGGCCGCGATCCTACGCTCTCCGGGTGCGTCCGTGCACGCATTTCAGAACCGATGGCTCTCCGCCCCTGGGCGGCTCAGGATCCGTCCGAGTCCAGGCGCGGCGTCTTCACGTACCTGATGCGGCCCGAGCCGAAGGCGATCTTGAGGAGCGCCGCGGGCACGACGAGCAGCCAATGCGTCAGGAACAGCGTCCCGTGCACGGAGCGGCCAACGAGCCGCCAGCCGCGCTCGCCGTCGGCTGCGAGCCCGGCCAGCGCGAGGAAGAACGTTCCGATCCCGTAGCCAATCGCCAACGACGCCGGCACGGTCCAGTCCGCCGGCTGCGGGAGCACAATCGTCACGAGCGCTGCAAGGGTGGAGGCGACGAACAGGGGCGGCACCAGGAACTCGCTCAGCCAGGCCAGGAAGTCCAGCTTGCGGCCGATCGCCAGCCCGCCCCCCAGCAGCCCCGGACCATGCTCCATGAGCCGTCGCATGCTGCCCTCCGCCCAGCGCATGCGCTGATGCCACAGCGGTCCGGCTCGCTCGACCGCCTCCTCGCCAACGGCGGCCTCCGGCGCCAGCGTGATGCGCTCCCCCGCCGCCGCGAGCCGCGTCGACATGTCGAGATCCTCCGTCAGGACATCCTGGCCCCATCCACCCACGCGCTCCAGAACGTCGCGCCGGATGCACATCCCGTTGCCGCGGAACTCGGCGGTGCCGTCGGTCTTCCAGCGGCCGCACTGGCTGGCCATGTCCATTAGCAGCTCCTCGCCCTGCGCCCGGGTCAGCCCGTCAACCGCGACGTTCACCGGCCGCTTGAGGGCCTGCAGCCCCGCCGCACGCGGATCGCGCTGCCAGGCACGCATCGAGCGCTCCAGGAAGTCGCTGCCGACCGTGGCATCCGCGTCGATCGCCACGATCACGCTGCCGCGCGCGAACGGCGTGGCATGGTTCAACGCGGCGCCCCGCGTGGCCGGCCCGCTGCCAGGCTCGCGACGGGTCACGCGCACCGGCGCCGGCGCGCCTTCAGCCGCGGCGCGCGCGATCTCGCCGGTGCCATCGCCCGAGCCGTCGTCGACCACGATCACCTCGAAGCGAGGCGTTCCGGCGCTGTGGTAGCGCTGCGCCGCCAGGCTCCGGGCGACCGCCGCAATCACCGGCGCCTCGTCCCTGGCCGGCACCACCAACGAGACGAACGGCAGGTCCCCCGCCTCCCCGGTCGAGGTGCCGGCGCCGCTCGCACCGTGGCGCAGCGCGGCGCGCATCTCGCGCCAGCCATGCCACGCCAGGTAGGCGACATAGCCGATCGAGACCAGGATGATCGCCTGCAGAACGCGCGCGGCGAGAAGCGAGCTGACCGCGAGCCACGCGGCGGCGACGGAGCCCGCCAGGACCGATGCTGCGGCGAGCCTACTCGCCATCGGAGGCCGGCCGCCTGCGCCGGCGCCGGCCTCCGACCGCCTGTGCGCCGGGGATCGGCGCCTGCGCGGCTGTCGGTGGCGGCCCGCCGATCGTCGGTGCGTCCTGCCCGTGCAGACCGGCGCGCGCATTGTGCCGCCACGAGAACCATCCGGCGACAAGGGTGGCGATGCCCAGGACCGCCATCACGATCGGCAGCCCGGCACCCGGGAAGGCGATGTTCAGCAGGTCCGCGGCGATCGGGGCGGCGACGACGGGCAGGAACGAGGCGAGCGAGAGGAGCGTGTTGAGGATCCCGAAGATCCGCCCCCGAACATCAGCCGGCAGCTCCTCCTGCAACGCGGTCTGCGACGGAATCGCCACGAATGCGTACTCGACACCCGCGGTCATGGAGATCGCCACCACCAACGCCACGAGCGACAGGATCGGGGCCAGCATGTCGGGCAGCGCGACCTCGATCGGACCGACCGCCGGCTGCAGCACCGACGTCAGCGGCTTAACGATCGCGAGGAGGATGAGCGTGATTCCCATGGCGATGAGGCCGATATCGACCACGAGACGCTTCGGGATGCGTCCGCCATAGGCGTTCAGGAAGAGGATGCCGATAACGGCGCCCAGCCCGGCGGGCCCCACGACGAAGAAGAAGTCCTGCGACGAGAGGCCCAGCACGTCGCGCGCGAATGTCGGTCCCACCGCCCCCATGACGCCGATGAGCGACGCCGCGATGCCCAGGTAGCTCAGCGACCAGGCGATGCGCGGCGTCTTGCGCACGAAGGCAACGCCCTCGCGCATCTGGTCGATGAGATCGCGGACGGCGCGCCTCGCCGCGTTATCGCGCCGAGCGGTCGGCTCGGGCGGCACGCTCGGGATCGGAATGATCGCCGCGGCAGCCAGTCCGAACATGATCGCGACGGTGATGTAGACGCCGACCGGGCCGGTCGTTTTCAGCAGCAGCGGCCCAAGGAATCCGAAGCCGATCGCGAACGTGGCGTTGATCGTCAGCACGAAGATCGAGTTCGCCGCCATGAGGTGGCGACGCTCGACGATGCGCGGGATGGCGGTGAGCTCCGCCGGGGCGAAGAAGGCCGTCACGATGGCGATCAGGAAGTTGAGGCCGAAGACGAGCGGGATGTTCGCGCCCGACGCATCGGCCGCCACGAAGATGAACAGGATCGTGCCAACCGCGCGAGCGATGTTGCTGCCGAGCATGATCAGGCGCGCATCGGTCCGTTCGATGATCGCGCCGGCGCCGGTTGAGAAGAGGACGGCCGGCACCAGGAATGTCAGGATCAGGAGCGCGTTGGCCGTCGCCGAATGCGTCGTCTCGTCCACGATCGCCATGAGCCCGGCGAGCACCATGTTGCTCGCGAGCTGGCTCAGGACCTGCGCCGACCACAGCGAGACGAACTGGCGGTTGCGGAAGACGTTGCCGGCCTCGGTCAGATCCTGGGTCCCGACCTCGGGCCGCTCTGGGTGCGACGACATCGGGCCTAGTCTGCCGCAGGCCCGCGGGTCACGTACCCCGTGAATCGACGTTCGACCTCCAGGCGGTCGATCAGGATGCGACGTCCACAGCCGCCGCAGACGAGACCGATGTCCGCGCCGAGCCGCACGACCTCCCATTCGTGCGAGCCACACGGGTGCGGCTTGCGCAGGGTCAGCCGGTCAGCCAGCCGCAGGTCGCCGAGCTGGACCACCTCCTACTCGCCCGATTCTTCGGAGGTTGCCCCGGTGAATGTGAACGACCCGATGCGCAGCGCGGGCACGCGCGTGGCGATCCCGGTGTACTCGGCCATCGTCAGCCGCGTTGCGGCGGTGGCGCCCTCGATGAGGCTGAACGCCTCGGGGATCGACTGGGTGAAGCGCAGGTTGTGGATCGGCCGCGTGATGCGGCCGTTCTCGATGAGGAAGGTGCCGTCCTTGGTCATGCCGGTCAGCACTCCCTTCTTGGGATGGACGATGTTGACGTAGTGGAAGCGTGTCACCCATACGCCGCGCTCGATGCCCGCCAGCAGGTCTTCGGTCGCCTCTGCCCGGCCGCCGGCCATGTGCAGGTTCCAGGCGATCGGTCCCCACGTGTTCGGCGCCGGCAGCCCGTGCCCGGTCGATGCGACCCCGGCACGTCGCGCCGTGGCGCTGTCGTGCACGACGCCCACCGCCACGCCGTCGCGGACCAGGTCGACGCGCTGCTTCGGCACGCCCTCGTAGTCGATCACGCTCGGGATGCCGGTGGCGTCGAGCCCGTCGTCCCAGATCGACACGTTGTCGCCCATGACCGGCTCACCGATCTCCATGAAGGTACGACCCTCCTCGAGGGCGAGGGCGCCGAAGCTGATGAGCGACAGGTACTCGAGCAGCGTGCCGACGGCATACGCCTCGAGCACCACGCGATATGCGCCCGGCTCGAGATCGGTCGCGCCCTCGGAACGCTCGGCCTTGTCGGCGGCCTCGAGTCCCGCGGCCTCGGCATCGATCTGCCCGATGTCGCTGCCGACCGCCTGGGCATAGCCGGAGGCTCGGTCGCGCATCAGCACGGTGACGAGCCTGGCCTCGCTGGACCGATGGGTGGCGTGCACCCCTGCCGAGTTGGCGACTGCGATCGTGCGCCCCTCGGTCGAAAACGCCCCGCTGGCGATGAGATCGGAGCGTTGCGCCGCAGCGATCACTGTCGCCGCGCCGTCGGCGCGTTGGCGCGGATCCGCCTGGGCGGTCGCGGCGACGTAGCCGAGGTCGCTGTCCAAGCCCTCGGATGCCTCCGCGATCGGCGCCCCGTTCGGATTGGGGCGCGCGCGCTCCGCGATCGCGGCAGCTCGCGCCACCACGTCGCGCAGGCCGGACTCGTCGAGCCGGTTGGTGGAGGCGACCCCGGTGCGTTCGCCGTCGACGATGCGAACCCGCAGCGTGGCATCGTGCTCGGCGACGTTCTGGTGGATCCGAGAGGCGGCGAAACGGGTGAGCGCAAGGTCACGCCGCGTGGCAACCACCTCTGCCTCGCCGTGCTCCACGAGCCGAAGCGTGCGCTGCATGAGTGCGTGCAGGTCGCCGCTGCCACTCACCACGAGCCCACTCCGACCTGCACCTTCCGGAAGCGCGCCGGCGCCGCCCCGTGGCCAACGTGGCCCGTCTGCATCGGTTCGCCTTTCCCGCAGTTCGGCACGCCCCACATCGTCCAGTCCGAGGCGGAGCAGATGGCATCGCAGCTGTTCCAGAAGCGCGGCGTGATCCCGGTGTAGGTCGGGTTCTTGACGAGCTGCGTGCGCTTGCCGTGCTTGATGAGCCATCCAGCCTGCGTGCCGAACTGGAAGTTCAGGCGACGGTCGTCGATGCTCCAGCTCTTGTTCGTGACCAGCAGCAGGCCGTCATCGGTGTCGGCGAGGAGGTCCTCGAGCGTGCCGGCGTTCCCCGGTCGCAGGTTGATGTTCGTCATGCGGATGATCGGGATCCGGTTCCAGCTCCACGCTCGCGAGCTGCCCATGCTGCGTCGCCCGATGAGCGGCGCCGTCTCGCGGCTCGTGAGATAGCCGACGAACAGCCCATCCGTCACGATCGGCACGTTCTGGGCGGGGACGCCCTCGTCGTCGTAGCCAAAGGTCCCCAGGCCGCCGGGAGCGGTCGCGTCGGCGTCGATATTGACGATCTGGCTACCGTACTGGAGCTGGCCGAGCTTATCGGTCGTCAGGAAGCTGGTTCCGGCGAAGCTGGCCTCCATGCCCAGCACGCGGTCGAGCTCGATCGGATGGCCGCATGACTCGTGCACCTGCAGCGCGAGCTGCGAGCTGTCGATGATGATCGTCATCTCGCCCGACGGACATTGCGGGGCATCGAGCAGCGCGACGGCCTCCTCGCCGATCCGCTCGCCTTGTGCCGCGAGATCCATGGCCCGAACCGACTCCCAGCCACCGGTCACGACCTGCCCGCCACCGGAGTTCGGGTACGAGCGCTGTTGCGTCTCGGCGTCGTTGACCGCGGTCGCCTCGATGCCGGCACCGACCTCGACGATCTCCTGGCTGATCCGCGATCCGTGGCTGGAGGCGAACGTCTTGCGCTCGATCGCGGCCACGAGATTGCCCTCGCGGATCGCGACGCCGGTCACGCGGCCCATCGCCTCGTCGGCGGCGAAGAGGAGCGCAAGCTTGTCGTCGAGTGGCACCTCGAACGGGTTCGCCTCGTGCGGGGTGCGGTAGTCGGCCGTCACCGCCGGTGTGTCGTCGAGCTCCACCGGCGTGCCGATGGCGCGGCCGCTGGCCGCCGCGATGGCCAGCGCCTCGCGTGTCACGCGCTCCACTTCGTCGGGCTCGGTCACCGAGCTCGAGCTGAAGCCCCACGCGCCGTCGACCAGCACGCGCACGCCGAAGCCCGCCGATCCTTCCGTGCTGGCCGACTCGAGCGCACCGTTCTTGACGGTCAGCGACTCATCCTCGCGGTCGACCAACCGGATGTCGGCGTACGAGGCGCCGCCGCGTTGCGCGGCATCCAGGGCGCGGTCAATCAGCTCGCTGTGGTCAGTCACGGAATCCTCGTAGCACGGCGGGGCGCGTGGCGACGCCGTGGGCTGGATGAGCGGCGGCCACTCTACGGCCTGCCGATCGAGACGGTCAACAAGGCACGCGTCACTCCGCGCGTACCGCCACGTGTGGCTGCAGGTCGACCTCGGTCGCAGCCAGGCTCAGGTCGTCCACCTCCTGCACGCTGTAACGCACGTTGATCACCTGCTGCAGCTGGCTCAGCAGGCCGCCGGAACGGGTCATCGCCACGTACAGGTCGTCGGGATCGCCGATGGCACCGATGGTGACGCTGATGCCAAGCTCGTTTCCGTCAACCTCGATGGCCCGATCCCCCATGATGGCGACGGTTCGGGCCGTGACCCGCACGCCATCGATGGCGATCGCCCCGGCTCCGGCGTTGCGCAGCTCGTTGATGATGTCGTTCACCGCCTTGGCATCGAGCGATCCGGTCAGCGTCACCACCACCCCCTCGCCGGAGACCGGCAGCGTGCCGGCAAAGGCCCGAATCGTGGCCAGCGTCTCGCGCGTCAGGTCGACCGACTGGCCCTCGCCCGCCGCGGCGTTGTAGTCGCGCAGCTGCTCCTGCAGGTCAGCGACCTGGGTGCGTAGATCGCGATTGCGCGTCGTGAGGCGGTCGATCACCTCCGACAGCTCCTGGGTCGTCAGCGTCCCCAGCTCGGCGGGTCGGGCCTGGCTCCGAAGCTGGGCGACCATCAGCACGCCGACGAAGGCGAGCACCACGAAGAGGCTGACCTGCGAAAACCGGTAGCGCATCACTCGCCCCCCGTCACCGCGCGACCGTGGGTGAAGCCGGTCAGGCCCACGTAGGCGGGTAGCCGGAGATCACCCTGCGCCACGGTCGCGAACTCGAGGCCAAAGGCCTCGATCCGCTGGTTGACGATCGCGAACGTCGGATCGGCGAGATACCGTTCCAGCAACCCGTCGGGGCCGATCGCCTCGATGCGGTACGGCGGTGAGTAGGGCGTGACGTTGATGAGGATCGATGCTCCCGCGCCGCTGACCGATGTGCGCGCGGTGAGGCGCTCACCGTTGATCGAGATCGCCTCCGCGCCGGCCGCCCAGAGCGCCGCCACGAGATCACGCAGGTCGTCGACCAGCACAAGGTAGCGTGCCGGATCCTCGCCCGGTGGCACAGGCCGGTTGGAGTCGGCGATCTCGGCGACCACGCCCGGCCCGACGACCGGCGTGAGGCCGGCGGCGAGCTCAGCCTGGCGCACCCGCTCGTTGAGCCCGGCCAGGGCGGCCTGCGATCCCTCGGCCTGCTCCTGTGCCGCGCGAACCCGCTCCTCCAGGTCCTCGATCTGGGTGCGGAGCGCCTGCTGCTCCTGCTCGAACGACACCGCCTGGTCGGCAAGCACCCGCTGGGCGTCGGTCCGCAGCTCTTCGCGCACCGCGGAGCTGTTCCATTGGCCGGTCGCGACGAAGCCGATGACGAGCAGCGCCAGCCCCACGCTCCATGGCCAGCTGCGTGACCGTCGTTCTGGCTGCGGCGTCGTGTGCGCGCCGATCATGCGTCGGGCGGCTCGGGCGGCTGTCGCCGCGCGCCACGCGCCACGATCACCAGCACGCCGCCGGCAACGACGAGCGCCATGACGCCGAGCCCGTAGAACAGCAGCGAGGCATCGTACCCACGCTCCGCGGGTGCGCCGTCGGGTCGCTCGTCCACCGGCACGCCGCCACCACTGCTCCCCGGTTCGGGGCTCGGCAGTCCGCCGCCGGGAAGGGGCACGTCGGAGTCACCCAGCGAGGAGGGGGCAACCGGGCGTGGCGCATCAGCCCCGAAGTCGGCGTAGAACGCCGCGTACAGCTCGTCGGCCGCGACGCCGATGCCTGCCTCGATCGCCTCGGCATCGGTCGCCCCGTCGCGATAGGCCGCGGCGATGGCGGCGATGGCGCCCTCGCCATGTTCGGAGATGATCCTGTCGACCATGACGGTGCCCTCCGAGTAGGCGAGCGCCGCGCCGCGATCGCTGATCGGGAAGGCCTGCGTGATCGCATCGAATGCGAGGAGGCCTGCCCCCGAGGCCTCGAACTCGACGGTGGATCGGCTGCTGTCTGCGTTGCGATTCTCGGCCCAGGTGGCGAGGCCCTCGTTCAGCCACTGGGCGGGCTGGTGGAAGGGATTCGCCGTGGCGTCGTGGAAGACGACGTGCGTCACCTCGTGCACGATCGCGGTCTCCAGGTAGTCCTGCGGGCCGCCGCCGAGCCACATGAAGACGGTGCGCAGGTTCGGGTACGCCGCGGCGCCGGTCCACTCCCGCGCCCCGGGTCCCAGCGCACCGAAGAAGTCGTCCTCGCTGTCGTACACGAAGATGTCGATCGGCCCCGCCAGGTCCGCCCCGAGCAGCTCTTCGGCCTGCGTCGCGCCGTCCGCGCTCAGCTCACCGAAGCGCACCGCGGCGTCCTCCGCGGATCCGTACCAGTGCACCGTCGCGCGGCCCATCTCGCGCTCGTGCCAATCGAGGCCGTCGCGATCGTCGTCGTACAGCAGCTGCGCCGGTGCGCTCTCCATCGGCTCACCGTCGACGATGGCCCGCCAGCGATACGTGACCAGCGTGTTCGGCACGATGAAGTCGCTCGCCGCGTCCCAGGTGAACGTCGCGGTGTCTCCGGCGGGCCGCACCGGGGCCACGAAGGTCGCGTCGTCGTCCGCGAACTGCAGCAGGATCTCGAGCTGCTCGGGCGCGCCGCCGCTGAGCTCGACCCTGAACGTCATCGCCTCGTCGAAGGTGGCGTCTGCGCTCGTGGCGCCGAACCCGCTGAACCCGCGCGCCGCCGGAGGCGCGACCAATGCGCCAAGCAAAAGAGCCAGGACCGCCAGCGCGCGGGTCAGCCGTCCCATGAGACCCGTCCGAAGTCGATGAGCCCCAACGTCAGGTCACCCAGGCCGTTGAGCCCGTCGCGCGCCAGCCACCACGTCTCGCCGTAGGACCACGGGATGACGGGCGCCTCGGCGTCGACCCGTGCGTCGACCGCCGCGTACGCATCCGCCTGCGCGGCGGGGTCACCCTCGCTCGCCGCGTCGTCGAGGAGCGCCGCGAACTCGTCGTCCTGCCAGCGACCGTAGTTGCTGCCGGCATCGGGCGCCAGGAGGAGGCCGTACAACGCCTGTGGGGAGGGATAGTCGATGATCCAGTTGATCGAGTAGATCGGCGCCGCAACACCCTCGTCGAGCTGGGCCAGATAGTCGCCGAAGTTCATGTTCTCGATGGCGACGTCGACGCCGAGAACGTCACGCCACGTCGCGACCGCGGGTCCGACGTCGAGGCCGGTGCCGTTGACGGTGATCGTTCCGAGGTCCGCGCGGTCTTCGTAGCCGGCCTCGTCCAGCAGCCGCGCGGCCTCGGCAGCGTCGTGCTCGAAGTCGCTGGGCCAGTCCGGCGGCTGCACGGCCGGCGGCACGATGCTCGAGGCAGGCGTCGCCGCAGTGCCCTGCGAGAGCTCCACCAGACGCTGGCGATCCAGAGCCAGCAGAAAGGCGCGTCGGACCCGCGCGTCGTCGAACGGCGGTGCCGTGGTGTCGAAGCCGAAGAACTGGATCGTGGTCGCCGAGCCATGATGCAGCGCCGGGCCCAGGTCACGGTCGTAGGCGATCCAGCCGGCATCGAACGAGCCGACGCCCACGAGATCGAGCGCGCCATCGGCGAAGGCAGTCACCGGATCGCCGTCGAGATCGCCGACGAAGCGCACCTCATCGATCGGCGGCGGGCCGGCAACGTACTCCTGGTTCGCGCGCAACACCAGATCGGTCCCATCGATCGCAGCGACCACGTACGGGCCGGACCCGATGAAGTCATTGGCGGTCTGCCAGTCCGGCGACGCGTCCGCAGTGGGAGGCACGACGAAGGTGGTCGGCGTGGCCACGACCGCCGGGAAGTAGCCGGCGGGGTGGCGCAGATGCACGACGAGCGTCTCGTCATCGGGTGCCTCGACGCCGACGCCGTCCTCCGATGCGCCGCTGGCACGTCGTTCGGCCGCGCCCTCGATGACGCTGAGCACGTCGGGCGCCAGGCTGCCGACCGCGGGATCGAGCAGGCGCAGCCACGAGCGCCGCACATCGGTCGCGGTGAGCGGGCTGCCATCGGAAAAGCTGAGGTCAGGCCGAAGCGTGAAGGTATAGGTCAGCTCGTCGTCGGAGACGACCCAGCCCGAGGCCAGCGACGGGTATGGCCGGCCGCGTTCGTCGAGCCGCGTCAGTCCCGCGTACAGCTGCAGCTGGAGCTGGACATCGCTCTGGTCCGCGATGAACGCCGGATCGAGCGTCCCGGGCGGGCCGGAAAGATAGCGCAACGGGCCAGCCGCCAGCGCGGGGCTGGGCGCAGGTCCGATCAGCAGGCAGGCGAGCAGGAGGGCCGCCGACGCAGCGGCGGACCGCGCGCGGCGGGGACGGGGCAGCACGGCGGGTAGTATACGGGCCGCATGCAGCACGTCCATGAACACCGCTTCCAGACCCAGCCGGTCGGCGGGCTGACGCTGCGCCAGTTCATCGAGTCGCTCCGTCGTTGGACGCCCGAGATGCGGCACATCGCGCAGATCGCGCTGACCCGCACCGAGGCCGAACGACAGGACTACCTGCGCAGCTTCCACTCCGGTCATCACGAACGCGAGGCCGGCAAGCTCGACTCGTTCGTGCGCTGGGCGTACTCCGATCCCCGCCTCGAGTACATCCCGCAGCTGATCGCCGACAACGAGCGTCCCGAGTCGGACTACGAAGGCGCGCTGCGGCACGAGGCCGACGTGCTGGTCCAGGAACGGGCGCGCGGCCGGACCGCGGCGCAGCGCGTCGCCGACTACATGAATCTGCTCGGCATCGAGGGTAGCGAGCAGGTACGCAGCGCGATCGCTCGCCTGCTGCCGGAGGGAACGACCGATGCAGTCGTGCTGGCCACCGTCCGCGACATGCGCCGCGCCTGGCTCGAGCGATTTGGCGATGATGCCTTCTTCGCCGAGGACTGAGGCCGGCGTGACGATCTCAGCACGGGGGCTGCGCAGCGTTGGGTGGTCACTCGTGGTGTATGGCCTAGCTGGGCTGGTGCTGCTGGTCCTGGCGCTGGCCATTGGCACAGGACCGGTGGCCAGCGCGGAGGAGCTCCTGGCCTCGCTGGACGGGACGCTCCAGGCGGCAGCCGATACCGCGCGCAGCTCGTCGACCGCGCTCCTCAGCGTCGATGCCGGCATGCAGCAGGCACAGGCCGGAACGCGCGACGCATCCACGCTGGTCGGTAATGCCGCCGCCACGAGCGGCCAGCTCGCCGACGCGATGGGTCTCTCCATCCTGGGGACGCAGCCGCTCGTCGGGCTGGCCGACGACTTCCGAACCATCGCAACGCAGCTGAGCAGCCTCGGCACGAGCCTCTCGACCGTCGGCGACGCGCTCGTGACGAGCACCTCTGACCTCGCGGCGGTTCGCGCCGACGTCGATCGCCTGGCGGTCGAGGTCGAGCTGGCGCGTGCCCAGACCGGGCCCGGATCGGGCTTTGGCGCCGGTTCGCTGCGCCTCGGCTATCTCGCCATGCTCGTGTGGCTGGTCCTGCCCGCCATCGGGGCGCTGGCGGTCGGCATCGGATTGCTGCGGGCGGAGCGAGGCGTCCGGATCAGTCCGCCCGTCGCATGATCCGGCGCAGCCGGACGAGCGAGATGAGGTAGAGGGCCGCACCGATGCCGCCCAGGGTCCACAGCATCCACGTGTCGCTGATCTCGCCACGCAGCATCGCCTGCTGCAGCGTCTCGATCCCATGCGTCACCGGCAGCGCGTACGCGATGTAGCGCACCGCCGGCAGGAACTCCTCGACCGGCAGAACGAAGCCAGAGAAGAAGACCGATGCAAGCAGCACGATCATCGACAGCTGCACCGCCTGGCGCTCTGAGTCGGCAATCAGGCTGATCAGCAGCCCCAGGCCGAGCGACGCGAAGGTGAGCAGCAGGACGACCGCGACGAACGGCACCCAGCCGCCCAGTAAGGGGATGCCCAGGACGCCGATGAGCAGCGCGGCAACGATTGCGCTGATGACAAGGCTGAAGACGGCGTAGGCGATGTACTTGCCGACCAGCAGCTCCATCGAGCTCACCGGCGCCACGCGATAGACATCCATCGTGCCCGAGAGGCGCTCGCGAACCATCGACATCGCGGTCAGCGTGATGGCCAGGTGCTGCAGCACGAGCGCGAAGACGGCCGGTCCGAAGAAGCCGATGACGGTCGGTGCGGTCGGTGCGATGTTCGCGGTCTCGGCGCGCGTCGGCTTGGCGATCGTCTCCGGCGGCACCGTGATCGGCTCGGGCGCATCCTCGTTGGCGAGCGTGATCCCGCGCTCCGCGGCCTGGCGGATGATCTCGGCGTTGATCTCCGCCACCAGCGTGCTCGTGGCGAACTGGGCGAGTGACTCGCGCACCGGGTCGACCGTGTTCCACTCGACGGTCACGACCGACTGCTCACCCTTGCGCAGCTGCTCCTGCGCGTTCGTCGGCGCGACGATGAGCAGGCCCACCTCCTGCGACGCGAGCTTCGCGCGCCCCTCGTCGAGATTCTCGGTCACGCCCACGATATTGAGCTGAGCGTCGCTGATGTCGCGGTAGTACTCGACGTCGGTCGGCAGGTCGGTCTGCGGCGGCACGACGACGAGCGTGTCGAACGGTGTGCGGGCGCCGGTGTAGCCCAGCCCGAAGAGCGCCATGATCAGAAACGGGCCGAGCACCAGGCTCAGGATGACGCCGGGGCGCCGGACAATCTCGCGGATCTCCTTGAAGATGAACGAGCTGATGCGGACGAAGCTTTTGCCCAGCGCCCTCATGACGTGTGCTCGCCCGACTGCTCGCGCCGCTCGGCGCGCCGGCGCTCCACGAGCTCGGCGAAGACCTCGTCGAAACTGGGCTGGTACTCGTCCGCATCGAGGACGTTGATGCCGGCAGCGCTCAGCGTCTCCACGATGCGGGGCGTCGTCCTGCCGGCGTCCTGCGTCACGACGTTCAGGCGGCGCGGCGCCAGCTGCCGAACGCGCTCGACGCCCTCGACCCCGGACAGCGCATCGGGCGTGATGGGCCGGTCCGTCTCGAGCTCGATGATCTCGCCGCCGAAGACGCTCTGGCGCATCGCGGCGGGGTCGTCGAGCGCCACCAGCTCACCCTCGGCCAGCAGCGCGACGCGATCGGCGTATTCGGCCTCGCCCACGTACTGGGTCGTGACAAGCAGCGTCTTGCCGGACTTGCGCAGGGCGCGCAGCTCGTCCCAGATCGATTGGCGCAGCATCGGGTCGATGCCGGCCGTCGGCTCGTCGATGAACAGCATCGAAGGCTCGTGCACCATGGCGCAGGCGAGCTCCAGGCGGCGCTGCATGCCGCCCGACAGGTCCCGCGCCAAACGGCGGCGGGCATGCAGCAGGTCGACGACCTCGAGCGCGCGCGTGATGCGCCGGCCGCGACGAAACGGCGACATGCCGAAGAGCGCGGCCACGAAGCCGACGTTCTCCTCCGCGGTCAGGTCGGGATACAGACTGAACAGCTGCGGCATGTAGGCCAGCTGCTCGCGGGTTCGGCGCGAAAAGCGCATCGGATCCTCACCCATCACCGAGATGCGCCCGGCGGTCGGGCCGAGCGTGCCTGTCAACATGCGGATCATCGTGGTCTTCCCGGAGCCGGATGGACCGATGAGGCCCAGGATCGTGCCCTCGTTGATTCCGAAGGTCACGTCGCGGATCGCATTGAGCGTTCCGAAGCGGCGCGTCACACCGTCGACGTTGATGATCTGACGAGCGTCAGCGGGGGCGCTCGGCGGTCGCTCGGGGGGCATGGCGGACGTCACGCGGCCTCGCCATGCAATCGGCGTGCCGCTGGCTACCAGGCGCTTGGCCGCTCAACGCGCGGCGTCGGTGCCATCAGCCCCGGCATGCGGCGTGCGAAGACGTCCTGCAGGAGGTGACCACCATGGCAAAGCTGGATGCCGAGGCGCGCGACGACCTCGACAAGGGTGACTTCGCCTACGTCGCCTACGTCGACAGCGACGGCGGCGAGCACCTTCCGATCCACGATGAGACACAAGTGCGCAATGCGATCAGCCGCTGGAACCAGACCGATTTCGAGAGCAAGGCGGCCAAGGAGCGAGCCCGCAAGAAGATCCTGGCGGCCGCGAAGCGAAACGACATCGAGGTCGACGACGACGCCAAGATCTCGGACCCGGTGGAGTAGTCGCGCATGCGGTCGATCTGGAAGGGGGCCATCAGCTTCGGGATGGTGACGATCCCGGTAAAGCTGTACACCGCGACCGAGCAGAAGGACGTTCGCTTCCGCCTCCTGCACAAGACCGATCACGCGCCGATCGTCGAGAAGCGCTTCTGCACCGAGGACGGCAAGGAGGTTGCCTGGGACGACCTGGTGCGCGGCTTCGAGGTGGCCAAGGGCGACTACGTCGTGCTCGAGCCCGAGGAGATCGAGGAGGCCAAACCGGAGAGCGCCAGCACCATCGAGATCGGCGACTTCGTGGAGCTGACCGAGATCGACCCGATCTACTTCGAAAAGACCTACTTCCTCGAGCCCACCGATGTCGGCGCCAAGCCGTTCAGCCTGCTGAAGCGTGCGCTCGAGGAGACCGAGCGTGTCGCGGTGGCGCGCGTCGTCATCCGTACCAAGGAGCGCCTCGCCACCATCCGCGCCTACGACGACACGCTGGCGCTCGAGACGATGTACTGGCCCGATGAGATCCGCTCGACGGGCGGCCTCGACCTGCCCAAAGGCGCCGAAACGAAGGTGCGGCCCAAGGAGCTCGACATGGCGCGCTCACTGGTGGAGAACCTATCGGACCGGTTTGACCCCGAGTCATACAAGGACCAGTACCGCATCGCGCTCGAACAGCTCATCGAGGGCAAGATGCGGGGTGAGCGGCGCAACGTGAAGCGTCGCAAGCCCGACGCGAGGGTGATCGACCTGATGGAGGCGCTCTCCGCGAGCGTCGAGCAGAGTCGCGGTGGGCGCAAGAAGAAGGCGGCACCTAAAAAGACGCGGCGGCGCACCGCCGCCTGAGGTCAGAGGTGCTCCTCGCCCTCGGCGTACGTGTCGCTATCGTCGCGACGCGACCCGCTCGCGTGCGGTGACGCGTCCGGCTGCCGGTCGACCCGATATGCCGGATCGTCGGGCGAGAGGCCCTGGCTCGAGCCGTACCCGCCGGAGCCCTGTACCGCCCCGGGGTCAGCCGCGTCCTTCGCGTCGAGCCGAGACCCTGCGGGCTCGACGCCGGCGTGCCGAGCCAGCGCATCGGTCATGCGTCCCGCACGGATGGGATCGTCGATCTCGCGCCGCTCGCCGGGCACGAATGGCTCGGTGCCGAAATCGCCGGAGGTGAGGCTGCCGGTGGCGCCGGTCAAGGCCCCACCGGACTCCGCCGGGCGACGCTCGCCGCTGTGCTCGACCTCCTCGTCGTCGGGATGCCGCTGCTCGCCGCTCATGAGTGCTCCTCCACGGGTACCGCTGGTTCGGGTGCATCTGATGCACGCGCCAACACCACCTGCGGCAGGCCTGCACGAACCGAGCCGCCGCGCCCCGGCATCTCCGCTTCGCCATCGTGCGGCAAGGCGAGCGCCGCGGGGGTGATGTCTCGCTCCGATACCGACGGTCGACGCCCCTGGCCGGCCTGCAACGTATGGATCACCGCATCCACCACGTAGCCATGGATCCCACCACGCTCGTCGATGTACTCGACCCGATCGCCGACGCGTGGCAGATGCGCCGGATGCTCCAGATCAGCCGCGGCAAAGCCGTCGCCGTCGGGAAACAGGACCGTGTACGGCATCCCGGCCGGTGCGGCCTGCGTCGGGGCCAGTGCATCATCCGTGTCGCTCACGAGCCGAGGATCGGTCGGTGCATCCATCGTGTCGTCAATCCTGCACGAAGCAGGCCGTTCGCGACGGCCTAGACTGGCAGCGCCATGCCTCGCTCCGCACCTGACGTCACCGTGGACAACGGCCCGCATGATCCCGGCGCTCCGGCCGCCGCCGAACGGGCGCAGGAGGTCGCGTCGGCAGCACGCATGCCGCTCGACGTCGTCGGAGGACGCGTCCACATCGGGACGGCATCGTGGACCGATCCGACCATGACCGCCGCTGGTGTCTTCTATCCCGATGGCGCAAGCAACGCCGAGGAGCGCCTGAACTTCTACAGCAGCCAGTTCCCGGTCGTCGAGGTCGATGCCACCTACTACGCGCTGCCCGCGCGACAGACCGCCGAGCTGTGGATGGAGCGCACCCCCGCCCACTTCACCTTCGACATTAAGGCGCACGCCCTCATGACCGGGCAACCCTCGGAACCGAAACGGCTGCCGCCGGACCTGCGCGGGGCGCTCCCCGCCGAGCTGCTCGCGCAGCGCCGCCTCTACGCCAAGGATCTGCCCGCCAAGATCCGCGACGAGATCTGGGAACGGTTCCTCGACGCGCTGGCGCCGCTCAACTCATCGGGAAAGCTGGGCGCGGTCTTCTTCCAGTACCCGCGCTGGGTCTTTCCGTCCAACGAAGCGCGTGAGGCGATCGTCGAGGCTCGAGAACGGCTCGGCGACATCCCGATGGCGGTCGAGTTCCGCCATGCGAGCTGGGTCAACGAGAAGAACGTCGATCGTACGCTGCGCTTCCTCGAGAAGCTCGAGATCCCGCTGGTCATGGTCGACGCCCCGCCGGGCATGAAGAGCTCGCTGCCGCCCATGGTGGCGGTCACCTCGCCGCGCCTGGCGGTCGTGCGCTTCCACGGCCGCCGGACGGAGACCTGGGAGGCGGCGAACATTCCGGTCGTCGAACGCTTCCGCTATCTCTACGATGAGAGCGAGCTGGGCGAGTGGGTGCCCCGCATCCGCGAGGCTGCGTCGCAGGTGCGCGAGACGCACGTGCTCATGAACAACTGCTACGCGAACTACGGCACGACCAACGCGCGCGAGATCGCTGCGATGCTCAGCGAGACGGCCGGCTAGGCATTCTCGCCCGCCCGCCGCACCTCGTCGTCGTCGGCACTCTGGCCTTCGCGATGGCCGCGCGGCGTGTCCTCCACCACGCCATCGGTGCGATGCTCCGCGGCGCCTTCGCCGCTCGACTCACTCTGCGTCGCCGCGACGCGCTCATCATCGGGCCGCACCCCACCGGGGATGGTCTCGGCGGCGAACTCGGGCTTTCGACCGATGTAGGCTCCGGCATCGGGCATGTCCTGATCTGCCATGTGCTGGCGCTCCTCTGCATTCCTGGTAGGCAGCGGCATCGCATGAGGCGTGCCGCGCATGGCGGGCTCGTGCCGAGCACCGATCGGGGGCTGCGTATACTCGACCCCATGCTCCCTCGCCGTGGCCGCGCGTGGCTCGCGGCGTGGATCGCTTTCGCCGCGCTGCTTCTGCCGGTGCTGCCGGTCCAGGGCCACGCGGAGCTCCTCTCCTCGACGCCGGCGGCCAACAGCAGCCTGTTCGAGTCGCCCACCGAGCTTGTGCTGACCTTCACCGAGTCGATCGACTCGGGCACGGCATCGGTCGAGCTGATCGATGCAGGGCTGCGCACCATCCCCGGCCTCGGCGCGACCGCGGTCAACGCGGCAGATGACGAGGTCAGCGCCACGCTGCCCACCCTGGAGCCGGGCGTCTACACCGTCGAATGGAGCGTCGTGTCGGCACTCGACGGCCACCAGACATCAGGCCTCTTCGCCTTCGCGGTCGACCCGACCGGGGCGAATCCCCCACCTTCACGGTCCTCGCAGTCGTCGGCGCCAACGGCCGATGCCGCCGCCGTGGCGGCTCGCTGGGTCGCGCTGGGCGGCGGGGTCATGCTGCTCGGCATCGCGCTCTTCTGGCTCCTCTCGGCGCTCCCGGCGATGCGCGGCGTGCCGAACGCTCCGGACGTGCCGTTCGGCATGCTCGCCGCGGCCGCCCTGACTGCCCTCGTGGGTATCGCGTTGTACGTGACGCTGGCGGCGCGTGGGCTGGAGAGCCCGAGCGGCGGGTTTCCCCTCGATCCGGCCGCGCCGTTCGGAGCGACGCCGTTCGCAACGGCGGTGCGCATCTCCCTGATCGCCACGCTGCTGGCGCTCGTCGTGGCGATCGCGGCGGGCGGGCGCCTCGTGCGACGGGCCAGACCCGCGCTGATCGCGATCAGCGTCGCGGCCCTCGTCGCCCTTGCCGCGTTCAGCGTGGCGGGGCACGCCCTGTCCCTCGGCGGTCCGCTGAATGGCGTGCTGGACTGGCTGCACCTGGTCGGCGTCGCCGCGTGGGTCGGCGCGCTCCCGGCGCTCCTGGGGCTGGCGACGGCCGGACGCGACGCATCCACCCGTCCCGTCACGCTCGCTGCGCTCCGGCGTCATGCGCTGGTGGCTCTGCCGGCCGCGCCGCTGGTTGCGGTCACCGGGCTGCTCAACACGCCGGCGGTGATCGGCCCGGTCCGCGACCTGGTGGGCAGTGCGTACGGCAATCTCGTCCTGGGCAAGGCGCTCCTCTTCAGCGTGATCGTCGGCATCGGTGCCGCGAACTGGCTGGTGCTGCGCGGCGGCAGCCCGCGCGCGGCGCGCTGGCTGATGGCGAGCGAGGCGGCCGCCGCCGGCCTCGCGATCCTCGTGGCGGCGACGATGGTGACCGTCGCGCCGGCCGCGAGCCGCCTGCCTGTCACGGCGCCGAGCGGACTCGGAGCCGCACAGCTGTACGGGACGGCGGGCGACACGATCGTGCACCTCGCCGTCATCCGCCCGCTTCCCGGCGACCAGCGCTACGAAGTCGTGACCCGGAATGCGGCAGACGGCGCGCCGCGCCTGGATGTCCAGAAGGTCTTCCTGGCATTCAGTGCGCCGCCCGACTCGGGGCTCCCCGAGCAGCGCATCGAGCTCACCGCCAGCGAGCAGCCGTGGCTGTGGGCCACGCGCGGCGCCTACACGCCGGTCGTCGGTGCCTGGGACGTGGAGGTTGTCGTGCGCCGAGCGGGAGAGCTCGACGAGCGCGTCGACTTTCCGCTGCGCGTGACCGACGTCGTCCCGCCCGCGACCCTCGCGCCGCCCGACGATGGGCTCGCGGCGCCATCGGCGCTCGAGGTCCTGTGGCGGATCATCCCGGCCGCACCGGGCAGCATCATCGTGGCGCTCGTTCCGCTTCTCGGCGGCGCGGCACTCGTGCTGCACCGTCGTGGACGCGCCCGGCGATCATTGCGCCTCGCCGCGGGCGCGCTGCTCTTGGCGGGGCTGGTGGCCGGCATCGGGGTCGTCTCCCGTTCGGTGGTCGAGATCGCCAACGCCGCGCCGGCGGTGCGAGCATCGGCCTTCAATCCGGTCGCTTCCGACGCCGCCTCGCTGGCACGGGGTGATGCTTTGTACCGCGCCAACTGCAGCAGCTGCCACGGGCTCGCGGGAGGTGGCGACGGTCCCTCCGCCGCATCGCCCATCGGCGACCTGGCATTTCAGGTCCCTGGGCGAAGCGACGGCGAGCTTTCGTGGATCATCGAGCGCGGCATGGCTGGCACGCAGATGCCGGGCTTCGCGCTTACCCTTAGCGAGCAGGACCGATGGGACCTCATCAACCACCTGCGGTCGGCCTTCGGACCGGCCGCCCGCTGACCGAACCTCACGGAGGACCGATGCCCCGCGTATCGCGCCCGATCCTGGCGCTCGTTGCCTGTACCAGCCTGCTCCTTGCCGTCGCGGCACCGGTCGTCGCGCATGCCGAGCTGGTGGCCACCTTGCCCGCCGATGGCGCGCAGCTCGCTGCCGTACCGGCTGAGGCCACCCTCACCTTCAGCGCCGAACTTGATCCGGCGCGGTCCGCCTTCACCGTCACGGGCCCCGATGGCGACGAGGTGGGCAGCGGCACCGTCGATCTGCAAATCGCGGACAGGAACGTGCTGAGCGGCACCATCGCCGGCGATGAGCGCGGCGCCTACGCGATTGCCTGGACGGCGGTCGCAGCCGATGGGCACGAGGAGACGGGCACGCTGCACTTCAGCGTCGGTGGCGCCGGGCTCGCCGACACTTCCATGCCACCCGGTTCCGCGCCGATCGCTCTCGTCGGCTGTCTGCTCCTCGCGGCGGCCGGCACCGCGCTGCTCGGCCGACGAATGCTGCACCGATGAGCTCCTCCAGGCGCCGGCAGCCGAACACCGGGGCGCTGATCGCCGCGGCCGGCGTGGTGCTGCTGCTCGCCGCGGCGTTCATCTTCCTGCGTCCGGGGCCGGGCGCGTGCCCGACTCCGGCCGTCACGCTGGATCTCAGCGTCAGCGCGACCGGCATGACGCCACCCACGCCGGTCGTCTGTCGCGGGCAGGTTGTCACCCTCAATCTGCACGCCGAGGTCGATGGGATCTTCCACGTCCACGGCCTTGACGACGTCCTGCCCGCCACCCAGATCGCGGCGGGCGAGAACCGAACCTTCGAGCTCACGCCCACGAACGCCGGCCAGTTTCCCGTCGAGCTGCACAGCGATGCCGGCGCCACGAACCTCGGCACGCTGACCGTGAATGTCCCGTAGCCGGCGGCCGCTCGGGGCCGCGGCGATCCTCGGCGCGATCATCGCCGCGAGCAGCTCACCTGCCGCGGCGCACGCGATCGGCTCGACCTTCACGCTCCCGGTGCCGCTGTGGCTCTACCTGTGGGGCGCGGCCGCGGCGGTCGGTGCGTCCTTCGTCGTGGCCGTGCTGCTGGTGCGCTCGCCATCGGAGCCGCCGCGCTACCCAACGCTGGCGCTCCCCGCCGGACCGTCCCGCGTCGCATCGGTCCTGCTCGCGGTGCTTGGCCTGGCGTGGTGGCTGGGCGCGATAGCCGGTGGGCTGCTGCTGCCCGACTCCGCCCCGCTGCCCGCCGTGCTGCTCTGGATCGGTATCTGGGTGGGCCTGCCGCTCAGCGCCGTGTTGCTCGGGGATGCCTGGCCGTCACTCTCGCCGTTTCGCACCCTGTACGGCGGCATCGAATGGCTCGTGCGCCGCTTCGGGCGCCGTGCGGACCTGGGGCTCAGCTATCCGGCGCAGCTGGCCCGCTGGCCGGCGGTCGCGCTGCTCTTCGTCGCGCTCTGGGCGGAGCTCGTCCTGCCGGGGCGCGAGGCGGCTGGCGTGGTCGGACGCCTGCTGCTGGGCTACACGCTGCTGACGCTCGCGGGGATGGTGCTCTTCGGGCGCGTGGCCTGGCTGCGTCACGCGGAGTTCTTCGAGCGACTGATGGGCTGGTTCGGACATGTCGGCCCGATCGGGCGTCGCTCACGCAGCCCTGAACTGTGCGAGGGATGCGCGGAAGGTTGCGATCCGGCGCGCTGCGTCGATTGCCCCGAGTGCGCCGCGGCAGCTGAGGCAGACGAGCGGACCCCGGAACTGCGCCCGCATTTCAGCGGGCTCACCGAGGTCCGGCGTGGCGGCTGGTCCGATGCGGGCTTCATCGTGCTTGCCCTCGCCGGCGTGACCTTCGACGGGCTGCAGGAGACATCGGCCTGGGGAACCATCGTCAATGCCATCCAGCCACCGCTGGTCGAGGCCGTTGGCGCGCTCAACGCGGTGCTGCTGTCGGGAACGATCGGGCTGCTGGGCATGTGGCTGGCCTTCATGGCCATCTTCGCGATCGCCGTCGCCGCCACCCGGCGATTGAGCGGCGGCACACGAGCCCCGCTCAGGTCCCTGGCGGGTGCCTACGCGGCCACGCTGCTCCCGATTGCTGCGGGCTACCTCGTGGCCCATTACGGCACGCTCGTGCTGCAGGGCATCATCTGGCTGCCCGACCTGCTGCGCGACCCTGTTCGATCGGTGGCACCGGAGGTGACCGTCGCCGCCGAGGCGGTCTGGTATCTCTCGGTCGGCGCCATCGTCCTGGGACACGTGGCGGCCGTCGTCCTGGCCCACCGCCTGGCGCTGCGCGACGCCCCGGCGCACGCGATCCGCGCCGGCCTGCCGCTGGTGCTGCTCATGATCGGTTACACCATCCTGAGCCTCTGGATCATCGGGCAGCCCATTGTCCTGGAGCCGGGCACGGTACCGCCCGGCGGATAGCGGACAGCGGGCGGTTCAGGGCTGGCGGATGACGAGGTCCCACGACCAGCCGACCGATCCCTCCAGCTCCACGTGCACTTCGCCGATGCGTCGCACGCACTGGCACGAGCCGTTTGCACCGCCGATGGTCCGCTCCAGGAACGCCTCGAGCTGGCCGAGCTCATCGCCGTCGCTGAACGGCAGCTCGGCCAGCGGCTCAAAGAAGGCGACGAAGGCATCGTCGCTCACGCGTCGGCTGACCTGCTCGGTGCCCATCTGCGGTCCCTTCGAGGCCATCGCCGCCTCGTCGATGGGCACCGACATCGTTGCCTTCAGCTCCGCCACACCATCGCTGCCGGCTTGAGTGAGGGCGGCGTGCAGGGAGGCTCCGGTGCCCGGGTCGTGTCCGATGCAGCGCAGGCCGGCGCCGCCCTTGTCGTTCGGGACGCACGCCATCCCCACCTCGAGCAACGCATCCTGGGCGCCGTCGACCGTCATGCCCGGCAGCGCAAGCGACGCGTCGACCGGCGCGAGCGTGGCAACCTGCTCACCCACGTTGCGCCCCAGGCTGGCGAGCGATGTGGCAACCGCGACGGCCAGCACGACCACCACGGTCGCCGCGAGCACGAAGCCGGGCGTGCGCGACCTGCGGCGCCGGGGCACGATCGCCGGCGCATCGAGCGCGGAGCGGGGCAGTGGCTCCTCGACCAGGCCGCCCGCCGAACGACTCAGCGCGATCTCGAAGCGTCGTGCCTCGGCGAGCGCCGCGGCACAGGTCGCGCAGTCCTCGACATGCTGCCGGTCCTCCCCGCCCAACCCGTCGTCGAGCATGCGATCCACGATGCCGGCCGTGTGGCGGCAGGGCGGCAGCGATCCGCTCATCGGTCCGCAGCCTTCCACTCGCTGAAAAGCCGCCGCCGGGTCCGGACGACGATGGCGCGGACGTTGTCATGCGTCAGATCCAAGAGCTCGCTGATCTCGCGCAGTGAATATCCGTGCCCGTAGTGCAGCACCAGGATCGTGCGCTGTCGTGCGGGCAGGTCCTCGATCAGCTCGCGCAACCCGAGGTCGGTCTGGGGTGGCCGCTGGCGCACGAGTCCGGGGAGCAGGCGCTCGAGGTGCAGGCCGCGCCGTCGCAGGCCGTAGCAGCGATTGACGGCGATGCGGTTCAGCCAGGCATCGAACGAGGCCGGGTCGCGCAGCTGACCCAGGCGATCGCGGGCCAGGAGATACGTGTCCTGCACCACATCCTCGGCACTCTCGGCGCCGACCAGCGAACGACAGATGCGCAGGAGCCGGTCGCGCGCGTGCGCGAAGCGGTCGTCGAACGCGATACGCTCGTCCTCGGGCTCGCTGCGTTCGTCGCTCAGCCCGATGACCATGCCATTCGTTGCCGTCACGTCCCGTTCGATGCCTCGACGGCGCGGAGTGTGACACGCACGTCTGGCACCGTGGATGCGGCGGTGCGAGCACCCACCACCTGCGGAAGAAACCAGACATGGCCGATCAGCGCTTGGACGGCCTTCGCGCGGCCACGCTCGCCACCGATGGCGTCGAGGAGTTCGCCGAGGGCGCGCACGCCGGCCGCGAGTCCCCGGCCGCAGCCGCGTCGAGCCGAAGCTGAGCTGACACCAAGGACCGGCGGGCAGATGCTGCCCGCCGGTCTGATTGCCGATGCGCGCCTACTCGCGGAGCGGTCCGCGTCCCTCCGGTCGCCCGGTAACGCTCGAATCGTCGTCCGCCGGTGCAGCGGTACCGAAGGCGGGCGCCTCGTGGACGTCCATCGGTCCGGTCTGTGCCGCTGCCGCCTGAGCATTCAGGCGAGCGGTCGCGGCCGCGTCGGCCCGTGCGGCGGGCGTCTGGAAGGCGGGTGCCTCGTGGACGTCCATCGGTCCGGTCTGTGCCGCTGCCGCCTGAGCATTCAGGCGAGCGGTCG
>JBDTNK010000021.1:0-32286 GCA_039933775.1 Chloroflexota bacterium
TCGGCACGGAATGGCGCTCGCGCTGCCAGAGGCTGTTATGGCGCGCCCGACAGGATTCGAACCTGCGACCTTCGGCTCCGGAGGCCGACGCTCTATCCACTGAGCTACAGGCGCACGAGCCCTGATGATAGCGGTCCAGCTTGGATAGGGCTTCGGCTTCCGGTCGAACGTCCATCCGAGGCGCTTCCGCAGGCAGGCGTGCTCGTTTGCGGGCCCGAGGGATCAGGCCGTCGCCTCCTGGGCGACCTTCCCCTGCTGCAGGATGCGGATCGGGTTGCCGAATGGATCGCGGATGCCCATATCGGTGCCGTAGAAGTGCTCGGTGGGCTCCTGGGTGAAGTCGGTGACGCCCCGCTGCTTGAGGCTCTCGTACAGACTCTGCGCGTCGTCGGTGTTGAAGACGAGGCCGCCCAATGCTCCCTTGGTGATCAGCTCACGCAGCTGTGCGGCGGTCGCTTCGTCGTGCAACGGCGGCCCGGGCTGCTCCAGCGAGACTTCGGTGCCCGGCTCGCCCGGAACCCGCACCGTCAGCCAGCGATAGTCACCCTGGCGGACGTCATTGCCCTTCTCAAGGCCGAGCTTGTTGACGTAGAAGTCCAGCGCCTCGTCCTTGTCGAGGACGTAGATCGAGGCGACGTTGAGCTTGGTGATCATCGCGAGTTCTCCTCTGTGAGTGTTGAAGGGGACGACCTTCAGGCTAGTGAGCCACAGCGGTGACGGCTTCTCCAAAACTGCTCGATTGCGGCGCCACCGCCGTAGCCGCGCGTGGCCGCATGGCCGCCAGCTGGACGCAGTGGGGCGTGACGATCGGTCCATGCCCCAGGCGATAATTCGACGGCGTCTCGCCAACGATCAACCGGAACGTGCGACTGAACGTCCCCAGGCTCGTGAAGCCAACATCGAGGCAGATGTCAGTGACCCTGCGGTCGGTCTCGCGCAGGAAAAACATCGAGCGCTCCACTCGCCGTCGCTGCAGATAGCGGTGCGGCGTCTCGCCGAATACCGCGCGGAAACTGCGGATGAAATGTGCCTCGGAGACGTGCGCCACCGCGGCCACGGTGGCCACGTCGAGCGGCTCGGCATACGCCCGGTCCATCGCGTCGCGGGCACGAAGCAGGCGCCGATTGAAATCCTCGACTTCCCGGCTCACGCCGCAAACGCTACACCGATGACGGGGCGGGTGCCAATGGCGAGATGGGCGATGCTTCATTGTCGAATCGCCGGCAAGCGCATTGCGCCAACTGAGGAGACTGACGTGGATTGGAAGCTCGAACTCGTGGTCCTTCCTGTTTCGGATGTGGATCGCGCCAAGGCGTTCTACTCCGAGCATCTCGGTTTCAACGTGGACGTCGACCATCGCGCGAGCGAGTCATTCCGCGTGGTGCAGCTGACGCCGCCGGGCTCAGCCTGCTCGATCACGGTCGGCACCGGCATCACGCAGGTCGCCCCGGGCACGTACCAGGGCCTGCACCTCGTGGTCAACGACATCGAGGCGGCGCGGGCGCAGCTCGTGGAGCGCGGCGTCGAGGTCAGCGAGCCGTTCCACTTCGGCTCCGCAGGACAGGCGCCCGGGTTGCATCCGGACCGCAGCGACTACGGAACCTACCTGTCCTTCAACGATCCCGACGGCAACGGCTGGCTCATCCAGGAGGTCAAGCACGGCTCGTGACATAAGACGAGAGCCCCGCCGAAGCGGGGCTCTCGATTGCTGTCGGATTCGCTAACCGCAAGGGCATCTTTCACGCCCGGTTTCCCGAGGCTACCCTTACCCAAACCTACCCATGACCTTGCGACCAGTGGTGAATCGCTGTGCGAACAGCATCCTGAGGATAGGCCATCTGTGTGCTCAGAGTCAAGATTTGCGGGTTAAGACTCGTTTACACTCGCAACATCTTTTGGCTGTTCGAGGAGAACCTTGGGGCGATCCGGGCAGTCTGTCACTCGCCACGCTGCTCTCGAGGGTGCGCGGCGGGTGTGACACCGTCTGTAGCTGCCCTCTTGGCCCGATTCGCCCAGCGACTTGGCTAGTAGTCGCCAACCGACGCTATTGACGGACTCCCGCTCGGTCCGCGACGACGCAGCCCGATACCATTCACCAACCTACGGTTTTGACGGACTCGCGCGCCCGGGCATCGCTGGGACGATCCGTTAGGTGCCCGGGCTGGGAGATGCGATCGCGGCTCCGATCGCGATCGACTCGATGATCACCGGGTCGAGCGGCAGGCCGCGCTGGCCGTTGACGGGCACCGCGCCGATCGCGTCGACGACATCGGTCCCTTCGGTCACCCGTCCGATGATCGAGTAGAACGGCGGCAGCGGCAGTTCAGCCAGCGCGATGAAGAACTGGCTGCCGGTCGACGCGGTGTTGCCGGTGACCTCGAGCGTCGCGCGGTCGAACTGGACGCCATTCGCCATAGCGACGTCATAGGTGGCGTAGCGCAAATCTTGCGGCGGGAACTCGACCTCGAACCGATAGCCGGGGTCGCCTGCCCCGAGCCCCTCGAAATCGCCGGTGTTGCCTTTCGTCTGCGGATCGCCCGCCTGTGCCACGAAGCCGGCGATGACCCGGTGAAAGCTGATCCGATCGTAGAAGCCGCAGCGCGCGAGGAGCACGAAGTTGGCGGTCGCGATCGGTGCCGACGACGGGTCGAGGGTCATCGTGAAGGCGCCCTTGTTCGTCGTCACCACGGCTCGGTCGACATCGGTCAGCGCCTCCTGCGCGCCGTTCGCGGTCGGCGCCGCCGTCGGGCAGTCCGGCGCGGGGGTGGGCGAGGGTGAGCTCGAGAAGATGCACGCGGTCGTGAGCAGCGCGACGAGCGTAGCGGGCAGCAGCCGTTTCATCGGTCCATCCCGTCGCTCGCCAGGCGGGCGTCGAACAACCGTCGCGCGTAGTGCACCGGCATGGTGCCGCCGAAGAGCAGCGTGTCGTGGAAGAACTTGAGGGAGAAGGCAGGGCCCATGCGGGCCTCGACATCGGTCCGGACGCGGTCGATCAGGTGGCGCCCGAACAGGTACGAGAGCTGGTAGGTGGGGGTCGAGGTGTAGCGCTTGACCTCCGCCAGCGCAGCCGGCCGTTCGAATCCGGTGACGCCGACCAGGTAGTCGACCGCATCATCGAAGCCGATGTCGCCGCGGTGGAGCTTGACGTCGAGGATGATCCGCGCGCTGCGCCAGATGGCGTCGGTGTACTGGACATACCGATGGCGCGGCGTGTCGTCGAAGCCTGCCTCCTTCATCATCCGCTCGCAGTAGAACGCCCAGCCCTCCGCGAACTCCGGCGCGAGGCCGGCCGCCGAGAGCGTGGCGCGCACGATCGACGGGTTGCTGATCGTGGCGGCGAGCTGGTGATGGTGCCCGGGGTACGCCTCGTGGACGCTCGTGTTGCTGATCGAGCTACGGTTGTGCTCGCGCATCATGTCGGGGCTCGAGGGTGGCGTGACGATGTAGATGCCGAGCGGCTCGGGATCGAACTTGGCCGGCTCGTAGTACGCCGCGAACGGGATCAGGTGCCGGATGTAGCCGGGCGTCTCGATGACCTTGAGGTGGTCCTGCGCGGGCAGCGTGGCCAGATCGTGGTCGATGATGAACTGGCGAGCCCGCTGCATGGCGTCCCGATACAGCTCGAGCGCCTCGGGAAAGGTCGCGGGATGATCGTCCTTGACGATGTCGATGACCTCCTCGGGCGTCGCCACCGGATCAATCTCGCGCGCCACGGCCTCGCGCGCGGCCGTGTTCTGGGCGAGCATCTCCTCGCCCACGGCCAGGATCTCGTCGCCATTCGCCTCGAGCTCGCGCAGTGCCACGATCTCCTCGAACATCTCGGGGCCGGTCGCCCAGTGGCCGTCGGCGCGCGGCACGACGTCGGTGCGCAGCCACCCCAGGTGTTCCTCGAGCGCAACCTTCGCGGTGCCTGTGGCGCGCTCGAGCTCCGCGACGAGGGTTGCGTCGACATGTTCGGCGCGAGCGGCGGACACGATCGTGTCGAGGAAGCCGGGCAGCGCGGTCGTGCTCTCGATGTCGATATCGGTCCACAGGCGAACCGGCTCGCTTACCCTCGACCGCGTCTCGGCAAGGTACCGAGGCGCCTGGTCGAGCCGCGCGGTGATCGCCTCGAGCCGTTCGGCGAGCGGCGCGTAGTCGCGCGTGAAGAGCGGGAAGAGGGCATCGCCGATGTCCTCGGCGGCCCCGCTGCGGCCTGCCCACGAACGCCGCTCGGTGAGGTCGTGGATCCGCAGCCGCGCCTCATGCACGACGAGATCGCGGTCGAGGCTGCGGTCCGACGAAAGCTCGCCGGCATCGAAGCGCGACAGCTCGTCGATCGTGGCGCGCAGCGCCGTGACCCGCTCCTCGACCGCCTCGCGCGACGCGACCGAAAGCTCGTGATCGTGGTCGTGAACGCCAAGGTACGTGGCGAGCTCAGGCTCCAGGCGCAGCCGATCGCGGAACCATCGGTCGATCGTGCGGTCGAAGCGGGCGTCGGCGTCCGAGGGAGTCGGCGGCATCGGCAGGCGAGATCCTTTCACTCATGAGCGTCAGTCGGGTCGCTCGGCGGGGGCGGCGCGGTGGGCTCGCGGGGCGATGTCGGTACGTGCCCAGCGCCTGCGCGAGGAAGCCTAGCACCGAGTCCTCTACAATGCGGCGCCGTGGCCAGCAACAAGATGAACAGCTCAGATCCGGCGCGCGCCGACGTTCCCGCGACCCCCGCACGTCCGCATGCGGGTGCTCGTCGCCCGACGGCGACCGGCCGCACCGCGATCAGCCAGCCGCGCGGCGGCGGTCGCGCTCGCAGCCACCCGCTCGCGCCTGAGCACGTCGGTGAGCTCGGCGCCGTGGCGCTCCTGGTCATGGGCATCGTCGGGGCCGCGCTCGTCATCACCGGCCTGTCGATCGCGGTCGAGGGCGCGACGATCGCCAACACCTACAACACCTCGCCGCCGCCGAACATCGCGCAGCTCGGGATGCCGCAGATCCTGGGTGGTGCCGGCCTCATCGTGGCGGGCGTGGTCGAGATCGTGGCCGCGTTGCTGGTGCTCCTGGAGCAGCGGCGCTCCCGACCGATGGCGGTGGGCCTCAACGTGCTGCTGGCGCTGGTCGCGCTGGGCGGTGCGGCGCTGGTCTTCTCCGCCGGCGGTGGCGAGGTGGTGCTGATCCTGACGCTCGTCATCACCGCGGTGCTGCTGCTGCTCGCCGCAGCCGCGCTCCAGCTCCGCCGCTGACCGCGGCTGGCCCGATGCCGCCGCCTCGCTGGCTGCGGGCGGCGCTCCTCCTGCTGGGCCTGCTCTTCGGCCTCGGCGCCGCGGCCGGGATCGGGGTGGGCCTCTTCGGCGCCGCGTGGCTTCGCTCGCAGCTTCCCGCCGTCACGGCCGATGCATCGGTGGTCGGCGGCGCGGCGGTGGCCTTCGGCGCCGGCCTCGCGATCCTGGGGCTGGCGCACGTCGCGGTCGCGCTGTGGCTCGAACGTCCGTCACGCCCCGTGCGAGCGATCGCGGTGGTCGGCGCACTGGTCCTGGCAATGGTCAGCGTGGTGGGGCTTGCGACGGTGGGCGTGACGCTGGCCCGGGAAGCATCGGCGACGCCGCTGTGGGCGGCCGTGCCGCTCCTCGCCGCCGCGTTCTCCATCTACGCGGCGCTCGCCGTCAGCCTGCTGCGGGTCGAACGCCGGTAGGCGTCATCGGGCCGTGAGCGGGAAGGTTCGGCGATCGCTTGCTATACTCCGTCACCGTCGCTCCCGCGGGCCCGTGGTGTAGCGGCCCAACATGCCAGCCTGTCACGCTGGAGATCGCCGGTTCGAATCCGGTCGGGCCCGCCATCCGCAGCTACGCGTGGTCAGGTGAGCTGGCCGCCTGCTTTATCGCATGCTCCGCTGCCTTCTGGCTCGCCGCCTCCTCGGCGGCGCGTTGCTCGCGCGCCTCGCGGTCGCGGTGCGACTTCACGATCGCGTCGCACGCCTCGTCGACGTCATCGGTCAGGGTGAGCAGGTCAAGGTCCTCCGGCGAGATCTTCGCCTCGTAGAGCGGCTTGTCGCGGATCCATTGCGCCAGGCCTGCCCAGTAATCCTTGCCGTAGAGCACCACCGGGAAGTGCTCGACCTTGCCGGTCTGGATCAGGGTCAGCGACTCGAACAGCTCGTCGAGCGTGCCAAAGCCACCCGGGAAGATCACGAAGCCCTCGGCGTACTTCACGAACATGACCTTGCGAGCGAAGAAGTAGCGGAACTCCATCCCCAGGTCCACGTACTCGTTCAGCCCCTGTTCGAAGGGCAGGTCGATGTTGCAGCCTATCGACAGCGCCTTGGCGTCCCGCGCGCCGCGGTTCGCAGCCTCCATGATGCCCGGACCGCCACCGGTGATGATGGCGAAGCCCTCGCGACCCAGCGCCGCGGCCACGCGCCGGGCGGCCGAGTAGTAGCGGTTGCGGCGGCCGACCCGCGCCGAGCCGAAGATGCTCACCGCCGGGCCGACCTCGGCGAGCGCGTCGAAGCCCTCCACGAACTCGCCCATGATGCGCAGGGTCCGCCAGGTGTCGGTCTCCTGGAACGCGAAGTCGCGCGCGTGCGGCGGGCTGAGGAGCTGCTGGTCCTCGGTGCGTCGTGCGGCCTGGCGCGCGCCGCGCACGACGACCGCTCCGCGACGGTGCTCGGTCTGGTGTTTGCGTGGCATGCAGGCCCTCGTCAAAGCAGGCTGCGGGCCAGTCGCGCTTCCCCCGGGCTCCTCGACAGGTCCGAAATCGGGTGGTAAGGTCGCCGTTCGTCTGTGAGCCGACCGGGCTTCGCACCCGGTTTCGACCCGCGCGCCACGTGCGCGCACACAGCCGATGGAGCCACTTACCTGAGGATTCTATTGCCGGATCTCCTGCGGCGCGTCGCCGCATTGACGCTCTTGAGCGCCGTCGGCATCGGGTTGCTTGCCCCGCTGACCTTCGCCAACGAGACCACCGACGCCCCTGAGACGCAGGCGCTGATCGATGCCGCCCAGGCACCGACGATCATCGCCGCACGCGGCACGCTGTCGCAGCGTGATGCCGTCTCCACCCTGAGCTTCACGGCCGATTCCGACTTGGTGCCGATGGAACAGCTCAGCGCCGACCGCCTGCCGAGCCCTGCCGTTGCGCCGATGCAGGCCACGCTCTACCCCGCCACCGCTCCCGTGCCGACCGCCGCCGAGGCAGCAGCAGCTGCGGTTGCGGCGGCTCCTGCGGCTCCCGCGGCGTCCGATCCCGCGCCTCCGGCCCCGGCCGCATCCGGCGCCGTCGATGACGCGACCTGGGACCGCCTCGCCCAGTGCGAGTCGAGCGGCAACTGGGCGATCAACAGCGGGAACGGCTATTACGGTGGGCTGCAGTTCGACGTCCCCACCTGGAACGCGTATGGCGGCGCCGCCTTCGCCGCGCGCCCGGACCTCGCGACGCGCGACCAGCAGATCAGCGTCGCCAATGCGCTCCACGCCAAGCGTGGCTTCCAGCCCTGGCCGGCGTGCCGCATCACGCTGGGGCTGCCCTAGCCACTCCCCGGTGCCTGCTGGCCCTCTGCGCGATTCACCAGGTGAATGAGATGGCCGGGAAGTCGGAGCTACCCATCGTGGCATTCACCCCAGAATGAAATCGGGCCGAATTGAGGCGGAACCGATCCAAACGGCTCGGTTTCATCCAGCACCGAATGAGACGGCCGGGAAGTCGGAGCTACCGGCCATCTGATGCAGTGGTGAATCACGGAGCGCCAAAGCGTGCGTTCCGCGCTCGAAGCGGGGGGCGGGTGAAGGAGCGCCACGGGTCATGGGACGGCTGGCGCTCGGGCAATCACTCGCGCAGGCTCGATCGAAAAATCGCGGACTCCGTCCAAGAATCGAGCGTGGGGGAGGAGTAGGATCGTCGCATGCTGCAGCCGGTCGGCGTCGGACACGTGGTGCTCAAGGTGCGCGACCTCGATCGGTCGCTCGAGTTCTACCGCGACCTGTTGGGCTTCCGCGTCGCGGCGCAGATGACCAACGTCATGATCTTCCTGACCGCGACCGGCGAGAGCCACCACGACCTGGCGCTGCTGCGGGTCGGTGACGGGGCGCCCTCACCGCTGGCGAGCGCGGTGGGGCTGTATCACGTGGCGATCCAGCTCGCCGACTGGCAGGCCGTGAAATCGGCGCACGCGCTGCTCGCCGAGCGGGGCCTGCTGCGCGGGACGGCAGATCACGGGGTGACCCGCAGCCTGTACACCGCGGACCCCGATGGCAACGAGATCGAGCTCTACTGCGACGCGCCGCGCGCGGAGTGGGAGGGACGTGTCGACGAGGCCATGACGGTGAAGCCGCTGCGGCTCGACTGAAGCGTCCCCGGCTGCCTGCCTTGGGCGCCGCAGCTTGCGGGCATGGCCTTTGCTTCCTGAGTCAGCATGCCGTTCCTCCCGGTCGTCCTGCTGCTGGCGTGGCAGGCGCTGTCTCGCTCCGCCTCGTTCGCACTCGGGTGGGCGACGGCGCTCTACTTCGGCCAGATCCCCGGCAACAAGGGCCGGATGCTCGCGGTCATGGCGCTCCTCTCGACCGGCTGGGTCGTGCTCATCGTCGGGTTCGTGCTGCCGTTGGGCGTGGGCGCGGCACTCGACGCGCTGGGCATGATCGAGCGCAATTTCACGGTCGACGCCACCACGGTGCTGGGACTCGGGGCCGCTGCGGTGCTTGGCCCGCCGCTCATCGCCGGCATCGCCGAGTTCGGCGGATTTGAAGAGGGCCGGTCGGTGTCGCGCTGGCTGCGACGCGTGCCGGTCAGCTACCCGGTGGCTGCGTCGCTGGGCGTGGCGGTGCTCGAGATGGTCTGCATCACGCCGGTGCTGCTCTTCATGCGCTTTCGACGCGGCCAACGCCTGCTCAGCGTGCCCCTCGTGTTCCAGGGCAGCGACGGGACGAAGGCGCTGGTCGACGAGATCGGGAAGGCGCTCGACAAGCTCGGCCTCGGACCGATGCAGAACGAGGAGATCACCGGCGCGCTCGGCTGGCCGCTGCGCACCATGGGATTCGCGACGCGAAACCTGCTCGGCAGCGTCGTGCATGGCGATCCGATGCGTCTGCGTATCGACGGGGTCGAGATGCTGGCCTACGCCACGAATGTGTCCATCATCGGGAAACCTGAGCGGGCATACCCCGTTCGAGCCGCAATCCAGAAGGAGCTCGCCTTCAGCGAAGCCAGCCTGACCTGGACCGATGCCTCGCAGAAGCTCGAAGCACGGCTTGCAGAGGTCGCGGGGTCACAGGCCGATGGTGCCGATGCCGGCACGATCGACCGGCTCGAGGAGATCCAGCACGAGATCGACCGCGAATCGATCGCGCTGGACGAGTGGAACCTGCTCTACCGCAAGCGCCTGCAGATCGAACGGAGGGCGGCCAACCGCTAATGGGTGCGTCAGCGCCCGACGGCCACCGCCACCGCGCTCAGGATCAGGAACGCGATGACCGCCATGATGATGATGCGCGCCGTCCAGTTCGTGCGGCGCGTCGGGTAGGGCTGGTAGGGCCGGCCGCTCTTGCGCGGCGACTTCCGGCTCATGCGCCTGTCGCCCACGTGCGTCGGAAGAGGAATGGCGTGGTCAACGCCTCGCGGTTGCTCACGCTGCGCAGCTGCTTGCGCGTCCGCTTCAACAGCTTGCCGTGGTACGTGCCGTCGCCGTACGGCTCGTGCAGGCGCGCGACGTCCCAGTCATGCGTGCCGGCGATGGCGGAGTCGGGGAGGTATCGGTCCAGGATCGCTTTGGCCTCGTCGATGGCCACGAAGCTGCGCTTGCGCGCCCCGTTGTCGAGCACCATGAGCAGGTCGGCGAAGCTGACATCGACGTCCTCGACCAGGGTGCTCAGGCGTTCCATGGTGCCGGGAACGCGCTCGTTCTTGAACAACCCGGTGAGCAGCGCCTTGCGCTCGGCGGTCGGCAGGTCGGTCAGCGCCTCACGCAGATTCGGCACGCTGGCGGCGGCATCGGCGGTCGGCACTGCGTAATCGAAAAGGTGCACCATCATCGTGCTGCCGAGGATAGCCCGATGCGTCCCGGGGCGCGCCGAGCCACTCAGCCCGGGATGCCGGCGCACGCAGCCGCCCGGCTACAATCGCGCTGCAACCCATGGCGCGCGGCGCCATCGGTTCATTCAGACGACGCACAGGAGGCCGCCCAGGCATGCTGCTCGACGGCAAGAAGCTGCTCATCACCGGGGTCCTGACCGACGACAGCATCGCGTGGGCGATCGCGAAGGTGGCGCAGGAGGCGGGGGCCGAGATCGTCCTCACCGGGTTCGGGCGCGCGATGTCGCTCACCGAACGCGTGGCGCGCAGGCTGCCGACGACGCCCGACGTCCTGGAGCTCGACGTCAACAATGACGAACACATCGCCGCGGCGAGCAAGAACCTGATGGACCGATGGGGCCGCGTCGACGGGATCGTGCACGCCATCGGCTTTGCCCCGCAGGACGCCCTGGGCGGCAACTTCCTGAACACCCCCTGGGAGAGCGTGGCGGTGGCGCTCCAGACATCGGCCTTTTCGCTCAAGGCGCTGACCGTCGGGCTGCTCGAGCCGCTGAAGGTCGCCGGGGCGGATGGCGGCGCCGGGGTCGTCAGCCTCACCTTCGATGCGCGCTATGCGTGGCCGATCTACGACTGGATGGGCGTCGCGAAGGCGGGGCTCGAGTCGGTCACGCGCTACCTGGCGCGCGACCTCGGGCCGATGGGCATCCGCGTGAACACCATCTCGGCCGGCCCCATCCGCACCATGGCCGGCAAGTCAATCCCCGGCTTCGACGCGGTCTCGGACCTCTGGCCGTCGCGCGCGCCGCTGGAGTGGTCGTTTACCGATGCCACGCCGGTGGGACAGATGGCCGCATTCCTCCTCAGCCCGTGGGCCACGATGACGACCGGTGAGATGATCCACGTCGACGGCGGCTTCCACGCCCTCGGAGCAGACATCCCCTCGAGGGAGTAGGCGCGGGTGGACGCGGAGCTCCCCGATTTGCGTGGGGTGCACGTAACGGCCACTTAGAGCCTGGATTCGCCCTCTCATGCGCCGGTTTGTGCAGACAGGCCGCACGTACCGGCCACGGAGAGGTGCCTTCTTGGCCGATGCGTGCGTATGGTGCAACTCCAGAGGGCGGCCGCATTCATCAGCCGACCGTGTAGCTGGTCCCGTCGTAGCCCGAAGCGCCATCGGGCAGGGTGGGCGCCAGGCGAGCTTCCTGGAGCGTGCCCTCGCCATCAGTGGCGCGGACGTTCACCGGATACGAGCCCGCGCGGTCGGGCGTCCACTCGTGGCGCCAGAAGCGCCACGCGCCGTCGGCAAAGGGCGAGTCCAGGGTGGCCTCCACCCATCGGTCCTCTGAACCGATGCGCAGCTCGACCTTCGTGATGCCGCGGAACGACGCGAATGCGATGCCGCTCAGGGTGATCGGGCGGCCGCTGGGGTAGGACGGCGCCGAGGCCGGCGTGTCGATGCGCGACATCGTCTTGAGGTACGCCTCCTTCGTCCAGCCGCGCTGCTCCCAGTAGCCGTCGTACGGGGCGTCGATCGCCTCGATGCGGGTCAGCCATTTCGGGCCTTTCATGCCGTAGACGCCCGGAAGCAGGAGCCGCAGCGGGAAACCGTGGCGCTGGGGAAGCGGCTGCGCGTTCATGTCGTAGGCGAGCAGGACGCGGTCGTCGGCCGCCATCTCGAGCGGGATGGACTCGGTGTAGCCGTCCTCGCTGGTGAGCTTCAGCTCGACGGTGGAGCTCGTCGGTGCCGCGTGCTCGAGGACGTCGCGCAGGCGTACGCCGCGCCAGGCGGCGGTGCTGATGAGGTGGCCGCCGACCTCGTTGCTGATGCACTCGAGCGTCTGCACCTGGTCGACCGCCGCCATCGCGCGCAGGTCGTTCATGGTCAGGCTCTGCGGCGTGGCGACCATCCCGCCGACAGTCAACCGGTAGGCCATGACATCCACAGCGGGATCGATCAGGTTCTTGCTGATGACGTAGAACTGCTCGTTGGGCGTGATGGGCTGTGGGAGAGCGCCGGCCACCTCGCGACGCCCGCCGCTCAGCAGTCGCCATAGACCGATGCCGGCAAGTGCAACGACGCCGAACACGGCTGCCCACTGCAGCAGGTGCCGGCGCGTGAGGTCCGCGTCGGGGTCCTCGTGGGCGCTCGGGTCCCAGCCGGCCCAGAAGCGCCAGGCGTAGAGGGCTGCCACCGGGAGACCGATGAGCGCCGTACCCGGCGCTGCGAACAACAGCGGAATACCGGATGTACCGAGCACTCCGCCGGCTGCCGCAATGGCGGTTGCGCGTTTAGTCGTCCGGCCGATGCGGGCGCTCGCCGCGCCCAGCCCCGCGGCGGTTCCCACGGCCCCGATGGCGACCGCGACGATCATGAGCGGCTTCGCGATGGGCCCGAAGATGCCGAGCAGTGAGTCGAAGACCGCGACCGGCAGGACGAACGTGATCGCCTCACCGATGAGCTCGAAGAGCGACGGGATGCCGGTCACGAGCCGCAGCAGCAGCGCGGCGGCCAGCGCCGCGGATCCCGCTGCGAAGCCGGCCCAGGCGGCTGAGCGGGTGCGGCCCGAGCCGCGGGCAACTTGGGCCATCGGGCTATGGCGATCAGCGGTCACGTTGCCACGATAGTCCGCTTCTGGCGATTGGGGCGCCCACGCCATCTTGATTCACCTGGGTGGGTCAGATCGCGCGGAAGGGCGCCGTCCCGTGCGCCTTGATTCACCTGGGTGGGTCAGATCGCGCATCTGGCGCCGTATCGGCGTGATCTGAGTCACCCAGTTGGTTCAGGTCAGGGCAGACAGGCAGCGCGCGGAGCCACGCAGCCACGTCAGGCTGCGAGGACCCACGAGGGTCATGCGGGCAGCGCTCCCTCGAGGCGCAGCAACCGTGCCTTGCGGTCAAGGCCGCCGGCATACCCGGTCAACGCGCCGTCAGCGCCGATGACGCGGTGGCAGGGAATCGCGATCGCCACGCGGTTCATGCCGTTGGCTCGGGCGACCGCACGAGCGCCCGATGGCGCGCCCACGATCCCCGCCAGCTCCCCGTACGATCGCGTCTCGCCGGTCGGGATGCGTCGCAGCTCGGACCAGACGCGCTCCTGGAACGGCGTGCCCGGCGCCTCGATCGCGACGCTGAACGCAGAACGATCGCCGGTGAAGTACTCGCCGAGCTCGGTGCGCAGCTGGGCCAGCAGCGGCGTGTCGCCGACGACCATCTTGCCGATCCGCCGCTCGACGATGTCGAGCTGCGTCTCGAGCATGCGGCGCTCGACGAACTCGAGCAGGCAGATGCCTCGCGACGAGGCGGCGGCGAGCATGGGACCCAGCGGGGTGGCGATGACCTGCGCCACGACTCCATCGCCGGGAACGCGCGGCCGCTGAGCGGCCGGTCCGCCGGCGCGACGCAGCAACGGCGCAAGGCGGCGGGCACGGCCATAGCCGTCGAGCGTCACGCCGTGGCGCGTCGTAAGGTGGCGGTCGATCGGATCGGGATCGATCCCCGCGGCGGCCAGGATGGGGCTCGGCCGTCCAGGGACGTCCTCGAGGAGCTCGAGCGCCGACGCGATCGAGCCGGCACCCAGCGGGTGGCATCGGCGGCAGGGACGGTAGCCGGCCCACAGCGCCGCGCGCGTGGTCTCATGGCTGACCGTGTTGGCGGGCAGCGGGGCGGCGGGGCAGCCGGGACGGCAGAAGATGCCGGTGGTGGTGACGGCGGTGATCATCGGTCTCGTGGTCTCCATCGGTCGCGTGTGCAGATGGAACGCCGAAGGCGACCGATGCGTGAGGTCAGGCCGACGCGACCTGGCTGCTGCGCAGGACGAGGTTGACGTT
Organism: Chloroflexota bacterium; assembly: GCA_039933775.1. Classification (GTDB taxonomy): domain Bacteria; phylum Chloroflexota; class Limnocylindria; order QHBO01; family QHBO01; genus JBDTNK01. The sequence continues at coordinate 13,821 of JBDTNK010000021.1, forward strand.
GAATGGTGTGCTGCCCAGGAGCTGTTCGCCGGAGCGAAGCTCGATCCGGTGTCGCCCGAGCTCGGACATCTTGAGGCCATTCAGGTTGGCGACGACGTTGGCCGTGGTCGCCCCCTGCGGCACCGCGATCTTCAGCTGCGGCGCCTGCTCAAGGACCGATGCGCCTGACGGCGCCATTACCTGCAGCGTCAGCTCGTACGGGCCGGGATCAGCCTCCAGCACCGCGACGATGAAGAGGCGGCCGTGCACCGCGGGCAGCCGCGCGACGTTGATCTGGCTGAAGAGGCCGATGGCGCTGATCTTCCCGTCCTGTGCCGTGAGTGCGTAGTCACACATGAGCAGCGTGGTGAGCGCGATGTGTCCGTCAGCCATGGCCCGAGTATAGGGACGGCGCCGCGATCGGCTCAGGCGTCGATGTCGTACACGTCGGGGTCGATGAGCCAGGCGATCTCGGCGCCGCCGGGCTCGGGCACGCCGTAGAACTCGAGGCACGCGAGGCCGCCCTTGCGCATCCGGATCGCGGACGCTCCGGTCAGCTCCACGATCGCGCGCGACAGGTCGGGCTCGTGGCCCACGAACAGGACGCGCCGTGCGTCCGGTTGTGCAGCCATGGCCCGTGCGAAATCGCCCCACGTGGCGCCGGGTGCCAGGCGATCGTCGATGGTTGGCGTCCCGCCGACCGCCTCGCAGACGAGCTCGGCCGTCTGGCGCGCCCGGGCCAGCGGCGAGCTGAGAACGAGATCGGGACGCAGGTTCAGCCGTCGCCAGGCCGGCGCCGCGGCGCGCAGCGCGGCGATCCCGTCATCGGTCAGCGCGCGGGCATCGTCGTCAGCCGATCGCGGCTCGTCGGCCTTGCCGTGGCGCAGGAAATAGAGGATCACACCACGGTCGTGGCGCTGCTGCCGTCGCCCGGCGTCGGGTCGTCACCGGCGCCGCCGCGTGAGCCGGCGTGTCCGGCTGCCACACCTCGGGCGTGACCGGTGCGCTCCACGAGGATGCGGCCCGGAGCCGTAGTCTCGACGCGCGGAAAGCTGATCGCCAGCACGCCGTTTCCGTACGTGACGTTGGCGCGCATGGCGTCGACTGGGTAGGGCAGCTCGAGCGTGCGCTCGTACGGTCCGTACGACCATTCGCGGGTGATGTAATCGATGCGTTCCTGGCCCTCGCCGTGCTGCGCCGCGCGCAGCGTCAGGTGGCCGTCCTCGGTAACGTCGATACTGATGTCCTCCGGCCCGACGCCCGGCATCGGCGTCACGACCATGAGCTCGCGCTCGTTGTCGAACAGGTTGACCGGGATCGCGGTGTCGTGCGTCATGGCTCTGCTCCTCATGCAAGACCGATGTTACCGATCCACGACCGCGGACGATGGCATGCCGGGTGCATCACGGCACTCCTCTTGGAGGATTCGATTCCAGATGCGTATTGCCCAGGTTGCCCCGCTCGCCGAGAGCGTGCCGCCGCCCGGCTATGGCGGCACCGAGCGCGTTGTCTCCGACCTCACCGAGGAGCTCGTCCGGCAGGGCCATGACGTGACGCTCTTCGCGAGCGGCGACTCGCGGACCTCGGCCGAGTTGGTCGCGTGCTCGCGACGCGCGCTGCGGCTGGACGAGGAGGTCATCGACCCGATCGCGCACCAAGTCGTGCAGCTCGAGAAGGTCGCCGCCGAGGCGCATCGGTTCGACATCATCCACTGGCACGTCGACTACTTCCACTTTCCCATGTCGCGACGGCTCGGCGTTCCACACGTCACCACGCTGCACGGCAGGCTGGACATCCCCGACCTGCAGCCGATCTACGACGAGTTCGGGGAGATGCCGGTCGTCTCCATCTCGAATGACCAGCGCCGACCGCTGCCGCAGGCCAACTGGGTCGGCACCGTCCACCACGGCATGTCGACCGGCTCGCTCCACCCGCGGACTGAGAAGGGCGAGTACCTTGCCTTCCTGGGACGCATCTCGCCGGAGAAGCGAGCCGATCGCGCCATCGAGATCGCGCGTCGTGCCGGCTTGCCGCTGCGCATCGCCGCGAAGGTCGATGACGCCGACCGCGAGTACTTCGAGCGCGAGATCGAGCCGCTCCTCGCTCAGCCGCACGTCGAGTTCATGGGAGAGATAGGGCCGGAACAGAAGTGCGACTTCCTGGGTCGCGCGCGCGCGCTCCTCTTCCCGATCGACTGGGCCGAGCCGTTCGGGCTGGTGATGATCGAGGCCATGGCCTGCGGAACCCCGGTCATCGCGTTCCGCTCGGGTTCGGTGCCGGAGATCATCACCGACGGCGTCAACGGGTTCGTGGTCGACGACGTCGATCAGGCGGTGGACGCGGTCGCGCGCCTCGATGCGGTCGACCGCGCCGGCTGTCGGGCCGAGTTCGACGCGCGGTTCACCGTCGAGCGCATGGCCCGCGACTATCTCGCGATCTATGAGCGCCTCGTTGCGCCGGATGACCGAACGGCGGCCACGCCGGCGCCGGACGCGGAGCAGGCCGTCGCGGCCGTGTAGGCTGGAACGCACCGCAGCCTGGAGCGCCATGGCGAGCCGCCCACCCGAATATGTCGCGACGCCCGATGACAGCGGGACGGTCGTGCAGATCGACGGTCGTTACTACATCCTCGCCACCGGCGCAGCCGCTGACGAGAACGATCGGGTTCTCAAGCAGGGCGAGACCTTCGCCATCTTCGACCGATACGGCGACATCACGCCGGTCGGGCTGGGGGAGGAGGGCATCTTCCACCTCGGCACGCGGTTCCTCTCCGCGCTCGGACTGCAGATCGCCGACGAGCGGCCGCTGCTGCTGGGCTCCACCGCGCGACGCGACAACTCGCGCGTGGCGGTCGACCTCACGAACCCGGACATGACGCTGAGCGGTCGGCCACTGCGCAGCGGGACGATCCACATCGCGCGCACGAAGGTGCTGTGGGACGCCACGTGCCATGAGCGCATCGAGATCCGCAACTTCGGTGAGGAGGGCATCGAGCTGCCCCTCTCACTGCGCTTCGCGGCTGACTACGCCGACATCTTCGAGGTGCGCGGCACGCACCGCTCCCGGAAGGGGACGCTGCTCGAACCGCGCCTGGCGGACGGTGCCCTCCTGCTTGCCTACGACGGGCTTGACGCCGTGCGGCGCACGACGCGCATCGAGCTGTTGCCTGCCCCGGAGCGCGTCGAGGGCCGCGAGGCGCGCTATCGGCTGAGTCTGGCGGCCGGGCACGCGGTCCAGATCGAGCTGCGGGTGGCGTGCGAGCTTGACGCGCGCACCCCGAGCATGCCGTTCGGCATCGCCCTCGACCGTGCCACGCATGCCCTGCGTGAGCGGACCGATGCATCGGCGGCAATCACCAGCTCCAGCGAGCTGTTCGACGACTGGGTCGACCGCAGCCTGGCTGATGTGGTGATGATGACGAGCGACACTCCGGAGGGACCGTTTCCATACGCGGGGGTGCCGTGGTTCAGCACCGTGTTCGGCCGTGACGGTCTGATCACCGCCTTTCAGCTGCTGTGGGTGCAGCCCTCCCTGGCCAAGGGCGTGCTGCGCTTCCTGGCGGCGACCCAGGCGACGCGCGAGGAGCCGGAGCGTGACGCGCAGCCGGGCAAGATCCTGCACGAGATGCGCCGCGGCGAGATGGCCGCGCTGATGGAAGTGCCGTTTGGCCGCTACTACGGCAGCCACGACGCCACGCCGCTCTTCGTCATGCTGGCCGCTGCCTATCACCGCCACACCGGCGACCTGGAGCTCATCCGGAGCCTGTGGCCGAACATCGAGCGCGCGCTGGCGTGGATCGAGGGCTCCGCCGACCTAGATGGTGACGGCTTCATCGAGTACGCGCGGCAGACGCCCATCGGTCTCGCGCACCAGGGCTGGAAGGATTCGATCGACTCAGTCTTCCATGCCGACGGCGCCCTGGCCGAGGGCCCGATCGCGCTGTGCGAGCTGCAGGCCTACGCCTTCGCCGCGCGGCGAGGAGCGGCCGACATGGCGGATGCGCTGGGGCAGCACGACCTCGCCGGGCAGCTGCGCGCGCGTGCCGAGCAGCTGCGCGTTCGGTTCGAGGAAGCCTTCTGGATCGAGGAGCTTGGCACGTACGGCATCGCGCTGGACGGCGAGAAGCGTCTGTGCCGCGTGCGCACGTCGAATCCGGGGCACTGCCTCTTCGCCGGCATCGTGGCGCCGGAACGTGCCTCGCGCCTGGCAGACGATCTGTTGAGTGACGCCATGTACAGCGGATGGGGTATCCGCACCGTGGCGGCGGGTGCGCCGCGCTACAACCCGATGTCGTATCACGACGGCTCCATCTGGCCGCACGACAACGGCATCGCGGCGCTGGGCCTGGCCCGCTACGAGTATCCCGACCATGCTGTTCGGATCGTCGAGGGACTGTTCGACGCCAGCCGCAACTTCGACCTGGCGCGGCTGCCCGAGCTGTTCTGCGGATTCACGCGGCGTCCGAGCGAGGGGCCGACGCGCTACCCGGTCGCCTGCTCGCCGCAGGCGTGGGCCTCCGGCTCGGTGTTCATGCTGCTCCAGGCCTGCCTCGGGCTCGAGATCGACGGCGCAAGCCGCACCGTTACGCTGAACCGCGGCCGGCTGCCGCTCTTCCTGGATCGACTGCGCATCGAGAACCTGGCGGTCGGGGACGCGCGTGTCGAGCTCGCCATCGAACGCCAGGCGCAGGGCATCGGGGTGAGCGTCCTCGGTCGCAGCGGCGACGTGGAGGTCGTGTCGGTCAAGTAGGCAGCGGGCATCGGCGCCACCTAGTCGGGGAATGCCTCTGGGCCGCGCTCAGACAGCTCGCGGGCATGCTCGCCGGAGTCCTCGGGCGGCATCCAAGAGTAGGGGTATCGGTCATCCTCGAGCTCGGTCGCCTGGCGGGTCAGGTGCAGCGGGTGGAACGTGTCGATCATGACCGCAAGCTCCTCCGTCGCCTCCTTGCCGATGCTGGCCTCGACACTCCCCGGGTGGGGGCCGTGCGGGATGCCGGCTGGATGCACGGTGAATGAGCTGATGTCCACGCCTCGGCGGCTCATGAAGTTGCCGGCGACGTAGTAGATGACCTCGTCGCTGTTGATGTTGCTGTGGTTGTACGGCGCGGGGATGGCGAGCGGGTGATAGTCGAACTTGCGCGGCACGAAGCTGCACACCACGAAGTTGCGCGGCTGGAAGGTGAGGTGCACCGGCGGCGGCTGGTGGACCCTGCCGGTGATGGGCTCGAAGTCGCCGATGTTGAAGGCGAACGGCCACAGGTGCCCGTCCCAGCCCACGAGATCGAACGGATGGTGGCGGTAGTGGTAGGCGGTAATTCGGCCGCGGGTCTTGACCTCGATGACGTAGTCGCCCTGCTCGAGGTTCGCCGCCATCTCGTCGGGCGGGCGGATGTCGCGCTCGGAGTACGGTGCATGCTCCAGGAGCTGGCCGAAGTCGTTGAGGTAGCGCCGCGGCGGCTCGATGTTGCTCGGGCACTCGAGCCAGAGCATGCGCTGGCCGACGCCGGCATCGGGCTGCAGGCGGAAGGTGGTGCCGATGGGGATGACGAGGTAGTCACCCGGGCCGTACGAGATCGGTCCGAAGACGGTCTCGAGCGTGCCCGATCCCTCGTGGACGAAGTACATCTCGTCCGCCTCGCCATTGCGGTAGAAGCGCTCCATGGCCTCGGCAGGTCGCGCCACGCCGAACGTCACGTCGGCGTTGGTGAAGAGCGGCACGCGCCCCGTCACCGCGTCCCCGCGCGGCTCCAGGTCCTTCGTGTTGACCAACCGATGCCGATGCGGACCGCTCGCCTCGTCGGCCGATGGCTCCAGCACGACGTCCCGCACCTTTTCGATCTGGTGCGTCTGGGTCGGCGGGGTGTGGTGGTAAAGCAGGCTGGCGCGCCCGCTGAACCCCTCGACGCCGAAGAGCTCCTCGGCGTAGAGGCCGCCGTCGTCGCGGCGGAACTGCGTGTGGCGCTTGTGCGGCACTGTGCCGCGCTGGACGTAGAACATGGCCGGGCCATTATCGCCTGTCGGCGGGGGCGGGCCGGCTCTGCACGAGGCGATCGACCGTTTCGGTCAGCGAAACGAGCGAGAACGGCTTGGCAAGCAATGCATCGGCATCGAGCCGTGTTGCCGCGGCCTCGCGCTCGTGCGATGCCGAGAGCACCAGGAGACGTGCTGGTTCGTGGCCGATCCGACGCTGCTGCGCACGGAATTCGTCGGAGCTGATGCCCGGCATCATGAGATCGAGGATGACGATGTCGGCGTCCCACGACGCTAGGCTGAGGAGTCCATCGGCGCCGTTCGCGGCAAGGCGAACCTCGTGGCCGGCGTCGCACAGGACCTCCTCGAGGATCTCGCGCAGGGTGGGGTCGTCCTCGACGACGAGCACGCGGCCCGGCCGATTGGTCACGATATGAGCTCGCTCATTTGGGCAGCGTGACGGTGAACTCGGCGCCACCGCCGGCTCGTGGGCGTCCCTCGATCCTGCCGCCGTGCCCCGCCACGATTCGCTGCGAGATGTAGAGGCCCAGGCCCATGCCCTGGATGTTCTCGGCGTTCGTGCCGCGGCCGAACGCATCGAAGAGACGCTCCGCGCCGATCGGGTCGATTCCGATTCCCTCGTCGCGCACGACGACCTCGACCTCGTCGGGCCTGTCGCTGATCTGAACTCCGACGGGCGATCCAGGCGGTGAGTACTTGAGCGCGTTGTCCACGAGGTTCGTGAACACCTGGTCGAGTCGGGAGGCATCGGCCTTTGCCCATGCCTGCGCGGGCGCGTCCATGCTCACGCGGCCACTCCCGTCGAGATCCGAGAAGCGCTCCACGACGTCGGTGACGAGCGCGACGACGTCGGTGGGAATCGCCTGCATGGTCTCGGTCTGCGCGTTGAGGCGCGAGACATCGAGCAGCTCGTCGACGAGGGAGGCGAGCCGGGAGGTGGCTGTGAGCACGCGCCGGATCGCCACCTCCAGCCGCTCGACGTCCAGCTGACCGTCGACGTTCGCACGCTGCAGGCTCTCGGTCGCGAGCTGCACGCTGGCGACAGGCGTCTTGAGCTCGTGCGACGCGATGGAGAGGAATCGGTCTCGCGCACGGAGGGCTTCCTCGGCAGCAGCCCGTGCCCGCTGCTCGGCCCGCAGGGTGCGCTCCTGCTCCTCGGCCGCACGGCGCTCGGTGAGGTCGCGGGTGATCTTGGCGAAGCCGTAGAGTTCCCCCTTCTTGTCGTGAAGCGCCGTCACGACGACGTCTGCCCAGAAGTGCGTGCCGTCCTTTCGGACTCGCCAGCCTTCGTCTTCGATGCGCCCCTCTTCGGTCGCTTTGGTGAGCAGCCGCATCGGGCGCCCCGCAACGCGCTCCTCATCGGTGTAGAAGGTCGAGAAGTGGCGGCCGATGATCTCCTCCGCCCGATAGCCCTTGATTCGTTGCGCACCGAGGTTCCATGTCAGGACCTGTCCTTCGGGCGAGATGAGGAAGATCGCGTAGTCCTGCACCGTATCGACGAGCAGGCTGTACGCCTCGTCGCCGACTGCCCCGTGCGCCGGGGGACGGGGATCCGAGTCGGGCACGCGCGAGCGGGACACTGGCGTCTCCCCCGGTGTATTGGATGGGCGAAATGGTGCGAGGAGCTGTGATACCCGCAGGCGCTGCATTCTAGACCCCGCATATCAGGGTGGCGGCATTCCACGCCATCACCGCGTCACCCGCCGCGGGTCAGCTCCGAATGCCCGCCGCGCGGGTAGACGATGAGCAGCCTCGCAGGCTTGTCGCCGAGCACCTCCGCATCATGGGGCAGTGTCCCGTCCAGCAGCACGTAGTCCCCGGGACCGGCCTCGACCGTCGCCTCGCCCTGCGTGATACGGATGCGTCCGGCCAGCACGACGTGGTGCTCATCGCCGGGATGCGCATGGAATCCGGTCGACCGCCCCACGGGCATCTCTCCCTCGAAGATCGCGACGTCGCGCGCGATGCCACCGTCCACCTGGCTCATGGCTCCGCCGCCGTGCGGCATCTGGCGTATCGGACGCTCGCTGGCACGGACCATGCGCGGTCCCATGCTCGTGTCGAGCAGGAACCACGCGATCGGCACGTCGAGCGCCTCCGCCAGCGCGGCAAGTGTTTCGAGCGAGGGCGACGCCTTGTCGTTCTCGAGCTGGCTCAGGTAGCCGATGTTCAGGCCCGTCGCCTCCGCCACGGCCGCCAGCGTCATCGCTCGCTCGCGCCGGCGTCTCCGGATCTGGGGCTCGCTGAGCTGCGCGGGCCACGACGTCACGCTCAGCGCCAATACGCATGAGAGCGCCAGCGCCGCCGCGCGGGATCCGGCCGCTGGACCTCGAGGCCGAGCTGGCGCGCTACAGCGCCAGGGCCGGCGCCTGATCAGTCGCGGCCGAGCTCGGTGCTGCGACCCACGATCTCGAACCCGAGCCGCTGATAGAGGGCCTTCGGCCAGTCGTCCTCCTCCGCAACGAGGAAGACGAGGTCGTGGCCCTCTTCGCGTGCCACGCGCACGCCCTCGAGCACCACGGCGCGCGCCAGCCCGTGGTTGCGCGCCTCGCTGAGCGTGACGACCGACTCGATCTGCAGCGTGCGGCCGTCCGAGTAGAGGTCCGCGCGGCTGGCGTACGGCCCGCCGGCCGGCGCTACCACGTGGCGCAGGTGCGTCGCGCGCGCGATCGCCTCGCGCCGATCGGTGAGCTGGCGCACGACCTCCTCGCCGCTCGTCTGCGGATCGCTGCGGAAATCGGCCTGGACGAGTGGCCGCACCGCGTCCCAGTCAGCGACTTCTGCGCGCGCCCGAGAGGAAACCGTCGGCTCACCGGTGAGCGCCATGTAGACGAGCGGCGTCACGCTCCAGCCAAGTGCCTGCATCTTGGTCGTGAGCCGCGCGGCGGTTGCCTCGTCCTCGATCAGCACCTGGAGATGCGTGCGGCCCGCATCGCCACGCAGCAGGCGTCCCGCCTCCGCGTCGAGCTCCTCCGCGGTCAGCGACGGCTGCGGCCCCTCGACGCGCAGCATGTTGTTGGCATGCGAGAACGGGTAGTCGTCGTTCAGCAGCAACGTGCCGGCGCTCGCCTGGAGCCGGCGCGTCGACGAGCGATCCTCGATCCCCCGACTGAAGGCCGTGATGCGCTCCATCACCAATGCCACCGCCGGATCGGCGGCCGCTGCCAGGTCATCCAGCTGCGCCGCGTGCTCCTCGAGGTGCTCGACCACGAAGCGCTCGATGATGCGTTCGGCTGACATCTCGCCGAGCCGCGAGTGGAGGCCACGCGCCGCACGCTGCGCTACCGACCAGCTCTCGAACGTCGTGATCACCGCGGCGAGGTCGCTCGCCACGCGCCCCATCAGCGCCCGTGGATCGTCGCGGCGGTCGCGCTCGATCACCGCGATCCGATCCGGATCGTCCTTCGTCCGGCCGAATGCGATCGGCTGCGGCTCGCCGCGTCCGGCCCGCGCGACGACATCGGCCGCCTGCGCGAGCCAAAAGGAGACGAACTCGGCCAGATGCGCCCAGACCTGGCCAGCGTCCCAGCGCTCACCTGTTGCCGCGTCGGGGTCGGTGAGCCCCGCGAGCGTCGCGTCGGCGTGGCGGGCAAGGCGCTCACGAGCAGCGCGAAGCCGGTCGATCATCGGCCGTCCGGCCGGGCCACGACCGGCGCGCTCAGTTCGCCGAGACGCTCGATCGCCAGGGTCACGCGATCGCCCGGCTGCAGGTAGCGCCCCAACGTCTCGTCACGAATCTCGAGCAGGCAGCCGCTACCGACGGTCCCGGAGCCCAGCAGGTCACCCGGGCGCAGCCGAACATCGGCCGATGCGCGCGCCAGCATCTGCCCGAAGCTGAACTGCGCGCTCGACCACGTGCCGCGCGACAGCTCCTCGCCGTTCACAGACGCCGTCATGGCCAGGTCGTAGCCGGTCCCTGCACGGGCATCGGTCAATTCGTCGGGCGTGACCAGCCATGGACCGATGGTGGTGGCGAAGTCCTTGCCCTTGGCTGGACCGAGGCGGACCGTCGTCTCCTCACGCTGCAGGTCGCGCGCCGACCAATCGTTGAGGATCATGAAGCCGCCGATGGCCTCCTCGGCCGATGCGGCATCCAGATCGCGGGCCGGCGTGTCGACGAGCACCGCGACCTCGAGCTCGTAGTCGAGCTCCTGCGAGCCGCGCGGCGCCCAGACCGAATCCTCGGGCCCGCGGATCTCGCTCACGTTGCTGAAGTAGAAGACCGGCAGGCGGTACCACGCCTCGGGGATCGGCATGTCGCGCCGCTTCCACATCGTGCCGACGTGGCGCTCGAAGGCGTAGAAGTCGCGCAGGCTCGGCGGGCTGAGCATCGGTGGCCCGAACCGAAGCTGCTGCTCGTCGGCGGTGAGGTCGCCGCCCTCGTCGGAGCCCTGGAGCGCCTCGGGGCGCGCGGCGAGCGGCTCGAGCAGGACGGCGAGCGCTTCGACGCGGCCGCGCCCCGTCGCGAGAAAGGCGTCGAGCGTCTCGATCGGCTCTCGGAAGAGCGAGGCGTTGTGGGCGTACCGCGGATCGTCGGCCAGGAGCCAGCGCCGCGCCTCCTCGAGCAGCAGCCAGCGACCATCGGGCAATGCGGCGGCAAGCCGCCACGGGGTTCCGGCGGCGGCGGCTCGGTCGCGAACGTGGGCGATGCGCATGCGGTTTCGATTCTACGGCGCCATCGCCGTCTAGGATGCGGACCATGGCGAGTTGGGTCTGCGCATCGTGCAGCGGCGAGAACCCCGGGGGGATGCGCTTCTGCGGCCATTGCGGCACGTCACGCCCGGACGGCACTGCGGCAACGCCTCCGCCGCCCGTGGTGCCCGACGCCGACCCGTCCGACGAGCGTGAAGCGGCGCTGACCGCGTTCGCCTCTGACCGGATCGATCCCGGCGGAGCCGGGATGACCGAGGAGCTGCGCCTCATCACCGCGCTCTTCGCCGACCTCTCCGGCTTCACGCCGCTCTCCGAGAAGCTCGACGCCGAGGACCTCCTCGAGGTCATCGACCCGATCATCACCGCGCTCTCCGATCTCGTCGGACGCTACGGAGGCTATGTCGAGAAGTTCGCCGGCGACGCGCTGCTGGCGCTCTTCGGCGCGCCGATCGCCCACGAGGATGACGCCACGCGGGCGCTCCTCGTCTCGATCGAGATGCACCGTGAGCTCGACCGGCTGCGCGGCCGGCTCGGCGAGCACGGCGAGGGGCTGACGCTCCACATCGGGATCGCCTCGGGGCGCGGCATCGCGCGGATGATCGGCAGCAAGGTGCGCATGGACTACGCGGTCCTGGGCGACTCGGTCATCCTCGCCCAGCGCCTGGAATCCGTCACGCCATCGGGCCAGACGTACGTCAGCGAATCGACCCATGGCCTGGTGCAGGATCGCTTCGCGCTGGAGCCGGTGCTGCCGCTGACGCTCAAGGGCAAGGCGGAGCCGGTGCCGGCGTGGCGGCTCCTCGGTGCGTCGGAGGCCGCGGAGCAGCGGTCCGCGCTCGTCGGCCGGCCACGCGCGCCACTCGTCGGGCGGGAGCGGGAGCTGGAGGAGCTGGCGCCGCTCCTCGACCGGCTCGCCGCGGGACGCCCGGGCGGCGTCGTCGCGATCGTCGGCGAGCCCGGCGTCGGGAAGTCACGCCTCACCGACGAGATGCGCGACCGGGCGGCGGCCTCGGGGATCGGCTGGCTCGAGGCACGCGGGCTCTCGTATGGCGCGGGACTCGCCTACTGGCCGTTCCTCGAGCTGCTTCGCCGCGAGCTCGGCATTGGTCCCGACGAGTCCGGCGAGACGATCCGTCAGGCGATCGCGCGGGAGCTCGGCACCCTGGGCGTGCCGGAGGTCGCGCCCTTCTTCGGGCGCCTCGTGGGGATTTCCGCCGGCGAGGCGGTCGCCGACCTCGAGCCGGAGGCATTCCGCCGCGGGCTGCACGACGCGATCGGGCGCTGGCTCACCGCCCGGGCGATCGTCCGGCCCATCGTGTTCGCCTTCGAGGATGCTCACTGGTCCGATGCGTCGAGCTCCGAGCTGGCGCATGGGCTGGCCAGCCTGGCGCGGGAGGCGCCTATCGGCCTGTACATCACGAGCCGCGATCCAATCCCGGCCTGGGTGACCGATGCCGGCGCAACGGTGGTCGGCGTCGAGCCGCTCGATGCGGAGGGGCTGGGGCGGCTCGTGGGCCACGTGCTCGGCGGAGAGGCGCCGCCGGCCCTCGACGCGATCGTGGCCGACCGGTCGGCAGGCAACCCGTTCTTCGCCCAGGAGCTCGTCCGTGCGCTCCAGGATCGCGGCTCGCTCGAGCGCGGCGACGACGGCGCGTGGCGGCTGCGAGCCGACTGGGACGCGGGCGACGTGCCGGGAACCGTCGAGGGCGTCCTGGCCGCCCGCATCGATGCCCTCTCGACGGCGGCGCAGCGCACGCTGGCGATCGCCTCGGTCATCGGTCGCACGGTCCCCGTGCCACTGCTGGGAGGCGTGGCGGGAGGCGACACGGTCGAGCGCGACATCGGCGAGCTGCTCGACGCCGGGCTGCTCGACCCGATGCCGGCGGCCGGAGAACAGCGCCTCGTGTTCCATCACGCCCTGATCGCCGACGTCGCCTACAGCCGCATCCTCCGCCGTCGCCGCCGCGAGCTGCATCGGCGCACGGCCGACGTGGCGGAGGCCCTGTACGGATCGGGCGACGAGTCGATCGAGCTGCTGGCGCGACATCTCTACCTTGGTGCCGCGGGACCCAAGGCGATCGACTACCTCGTCCGCGCCTCGCGCCGAGCCGCGCGTCTCTTCGCGAACGATGGCGCGATCGTCCACCTGCGCCGGGCCGCGGAGCTGGCTCGCGCCGAGCCGCGGGACGATCGCCTGCGCGACATTCTCCTGCAGCTCGGCGACCTGCAGGAGCTCATCGGTGCCTACGACGACGCGCTGGCGACGTACGAGGCGGCTCGCGACATGGGTGGCGACGTGCGCGCGTGGCGCGGGCTCGCGTCGGTGCACCGCACGCGCGGCGAATATCACGCCGCCCTGGAGCTGATCAGATCGGCGTTTGCGAGCGCCGATCTGAAGGGCCAGGACCTGCGGCCGCTGTGGCTCGAGCGAGGCTGGAACCTGACGTCGACCGAGCGCATGACCGATGCCATCGCTGCCCTTGGCCAGGGGCTCGGCTCGCAGCCTGGGCTGCACGATGCGACCCGCGGTCAGCTGCTCATTGAGCTGGCGCGTGCCGAGTCCTACGCCGGGTCGCTGCCAGAGGCGCTCGACCACGCCACCGAGGCGCTGCGCATCGCCCGCGACGATGCCGACCTGCGCGCCGAGACGACCGCGCTGCGGGTCCTGGGCCTCATCCAGCAGGGCCTCGGCCGGCTCGAGGAGGCGGCCGTCTCGCTGCGGCGCGACCTGGAGCTGGCGCGACGGATCGGCAGCGTCGAGGCCATCGGCGGCGCGCTTATCAACCTGGGGCTCGTCGAGCGCGACCGGGGCAACCTGGACGAGTCGATCGCGTGCAATCGGCAGGCAGTCGTCGAGTTCGAGCGAGTCGGCCACGGGGCCGGCCGCGCGATCGGCTACGCGAACCTGGCCGATGTGCTGCGCCGTGCGTTGGCACTCGACGAGGCCGAAGCCTACGCGCGACGAGCCCACGACCTGGCCGAGGAGATCGGGCATGCCATGACGCGTGCCGACTCGGTCGCGATCCTGGGCGAGATCAGCTACGCCCGCGGCGCGCACCTGGAGGCGGCGCATCTGGCCGAGACGTCGGCCGAGCTTTTCCTGGCTGCCGATGCGCGTCCCGGCGCAGCCGAAGCCTATGAACTTGCGGAGCGTGCGTGGCGCGCGGCAGGTGACACCGAACGAGCGGCCGATTCGGCCGCTCGCTACCAGGAGATGGCCGGCGAGGCCCTGGCCCGCGAGGCGTAGGCCCCTAAAAGCCCTTGCCGCCGGCGGGCGAGCTGCCGTCGTCGAGGAGGACCACGCAGCCATCCCCGGGCGCGCGGTCAAAGACCTTGCTGCCGTTAGCGGTTGTGCTCTCGACGTAGACGCAGACATCGCCATCGGTGACGGTGATTCCGCTTACGACGATCTCGATCAGCGCAGCGCTGCCGTCGCCCCGGACCGTCCCCGTAGCGAGGGGCGTCGAGTCGCCCTCGTTATCGAGGATGACGAGCGTGTAGCTGAACTGCGCGCACGACCTATCGGCCAGGAAGAATTGCCCCGCAACCGTCTGGCCGTCGAAGGAGGCGCGGCTGAGCGTGCCAACGGAGTTCGCGCTCTGGATGTCGACGCATTTGGGCCCGGCTGCGCCGACCGGCAGGGCCAACGCCGCGGTGAGCAGCGCCGCCGCGACGGCGGGAATAAGTGCCTTCTTGAACATGGTCGTTCCTACCTCATCGCTTCACGAATGTTGAATCAACGCCCTCGAAGCTCCACGTCGGGTTCGCCGACGACCTGCCCGTGACCGTGATAGAGACGCGGGTGTTCTCGACGCCGTGTTCCTCGAGGAAGGCCACGAGCGCGGGCCGGCTGAATTTGGCCGTTCCAACCCCGCCCTTCACATGCCACGCGACGTTGTCGAACGTGACCGGGTGGGTGCCGACGGCAACAATGCGCACCGTCGAGCGCTGGATCTGCTTCAGGTCACGGCCCGGCACGGTGATCGTCATTGTGACCGTGGTGCCGCCCGACGTCAGGTTCAGCTCGTCCGGATCGAAGTTCACCGTTGCGGAGAAGAGCGACCGCGCGACGCACGGGTCGGGATCGCTGCCGTTCGGGATTCCGTCGGCATCGGCATCGCGGGACGGTGTGCTGCCATCGGTCGCGGCCCCGGCGCCGAAGCAGGTCGTCGACTCGTCGATGTCACTGAAGCCGTCATGGTCGCCATCGGCCAGGATGTGAATGAGCGATTCGGCGACATCGGTCTGTCCATTGGCGTCACTCGCCACGACGGTCACGATGTAGTCGCCCGGCGGGAGCTGCGAGGCGTCGTAGTCGACCGACGCACCGGAGCCGGCCGCCGTGCCGCAACACGGATTGCCGCTCGGCCGGATGAACCAGCTCAGCGAGCTGCCTGACAGCGTGCCATCCTCCGCGTCCTCGCCGGCCCCATGGAACGGGATGACTGCCGAGGTCAGGTAGGTGTCGCCCAGCGGCGGTCCATAGGTCGCAGCGACGGGTGGCTTGTCCTCCGATTCGACCGTTTCGCCGCTGCCGGGCGGAGTCGTGCTGCGCAGGAAGCCATCTGTCAACGCAGCGAGGATCTCGCCATCGGCGCAGCTGAGCGATGGGTCGAAATTCACCTTGAAGCTCGCCGTCGTGGCCGATGTCTGGTCCGGCGTGATCCCGACCGCGATGGGCAGGATCTCCCCGCCACAGCTGTAGTAGATGTCGAGCCGAAGATCGGCGGGGATCTCGTCGCTGGCCGTCACGTTGACGGTGCCGCCCGCGCGGATGAGGTACACATCCGCATCCTCCACCGAACGCACGAAGCCGATGACGCCGAGGCCCGCGGCAGGATGCTCGTCGTCCACCTCATCGGTGGTGATGACTTCATCGCCGCTGCCATTTGGCTGGACACGATTGACGTGGCCCGCGGCCGTGTAGAGGACACCGTCCGATGACCAGAACGGATCGTCGCCGTCCGCGACGAGCAGCTCGGTCGGCTCGAGCGGCAGGCTCGCGTTCAGGAGCCGGATCTCCGTGTCGAGTCCGCCCTCGTCGATGGTGACGAGCGAGCACGCAGAGAACTCCGAAGTCTGTCCCTGATTGTCGGCCGTCGTGGCGGTCAGCCACTGACCGTCAAGGTCCTCTTCAACGAAGAAGTCGGCGCGGGCGGTGCCTGTCTCGTCGGCGGCCGTTTCGATGGTGGCCACGAGGCGCTGACCCTCGCCGTTGCCGGAAGGATCGCACTCGTCGTTGGCATACAGCTGGTAGACGATGATCTCGCTGGGCGCGGAGTTGTCCGAGCCGATGGTCCCGACCGTCGTGAAGCCATCACTCGTGCCGGACACGACGTCTGGAAAGTTCTTCAGGTCGTTCGAGCCGTCATCTGCATCGAGCGGGTCGTTCGGCGTGACCCCGTCCGCCTCAAGATCGATGCCCAGGCCGCCGTTGTCGTGGATCGAGTTCGACAGGATCGAGTTAAAGTCTGCGTCGGCGGCGCCATTTGCGACCAGCTCCACGCCGTTTCCTGCGTTGAAGGCAATGGTGTTGCCAGGCCCGGTGATCGATGTGCCGCTGTGCGCTGCCCCGACCTGGGTGCCCTGGCTCGGGCCGGTGATGCGCACTCCGGCGAGGTCGTTGCCGATGGGGAGCGTGCCGCTGACATCGGTCCCGACGAAGTTGCCCTGGATGACGTTGCCCTGGATGATGCTTTCGAACGCGATCCCGATGTTGACGCCATTGCCGCCGTTGCCGGAGATGACGTTCCCGATTCCGGGTGTCGCGGTGGTGTCGCCACCGATGGCGGTATCCCCGGTCAGGACCTGAAGATCGATCCCGTCGCCGCCGTTGCCGAGGTCGAGCGTGCCGTTCGCATCGGTCCCGATGAGGTTGCCGATAATGGTGTTGCCGAATGCGGAATCCCCAGCCTCGGCATCGCCGTACACGCGGACACCATCGTCGGTGTTGCCGCTGATGAGGTTGTCCCGGATGGTCTCGGAATCCGACGAAGTGAGGATCACGCCGACCAAGTTCGGGATTGCCGCGCTGCCGGTGACATCGGTCCCGATGTAGTTGCCCTGCACGGTATTCCCGCTGGCGCCGCCGGCCGAGACGAAACCGAAGCTGTTGCCGGAGAGGACGTTCCGCTGTGCACTCGTTGAGCCGCCGACCAGGGCCCCCTGCGTGGTGGCATTCAGGAACACGCCATACTCGGTGTTGCCGACGACGGCGCTTCCCATGGCGTTGGTGCCGATGAGGTTGCCACCGATGACGGTGCCGACGAGCGGCACGGTCGGCGATCCGCCGTTGACGCTGATCCCGTGCTGGCCATTGCCCGAGATGACGTTGCCGCCACCGATGCCAGCCCCGGTGCCGATGCGAGTCCCGCTGCCACCGATGACCTGGATGCCGATCGCGCCGTTGCCGCGGTCAGTCGCGCCGTCGAAGCCGATGCCGATGTAGCTGCTCTCGATCGCCACGTCGTCCGCGAAAATCCGGATCCCGTCGCGCGAGAAGCGGTTCACGGCGACGCCGCGAATGGTGCTGCTGCCGCCGGCGCTCCCCACGAGGAACCCATCCGCGGCCGCCCCCGCACCTGCGCCGTCGACCTCGATGAGAGGCGCGCCTGTGTAGCCCGGCTGTGTCATCCCGTCGATGACGACCGGATTGGTGATGGTCGGCAGCGCCGACGTCACACCGATCGTCTGTGCACCCCCAGCGCCGATGTCGAACGAAATGGTGTCGGTCCCGGCCTCGGCGTTCGCGCGGTTCATCGCCTCGCGCAGGCTGCAGTGCAGCGTGCCGCACAGTCCGTCGTCGGTGTCGTCGGTGGTATTGACCACGAAGCTCGCTGCCTGGGCTGTGTTGCATGCCGAAAATTCCGATGTGTTGCCAGACGGATCCGTCGCCGTGCTCGTGACGACGTCGCCGTCATTGGATGCGCCGAGTGCCGGCGTCGTGAACGCAACATCACCGCCCGCGTCAGTGACCACGTTCGTGGAGCCAAGGAACACCTCACCTTCCCCGTTTCCTGCCGCATCGCAGGCGACCGAAGCGAAGAAGTCGAGACGATAGGTGGTCGACGGCTGGCTGTTCAGCGAACCGGTCACGACTGTCGTTCCGGCCTCACGCACCACAGCGCCGACGATCGGGTAATTCTGCAGAGCGTTCGCCCCGGAGTCCGCATCGCCGATGTCGTTCAGAGTGACGCCGTCGTTGCCCAGGTCGATGCCGATGCCGCCGTTGCCGTACACCGAGTTGCCCTCGATATTAATGCCGTTGGCGGCCGTTCCCTGAATCCCGATGCCGGTCGACGTGCTGCCCGTGATCGTATTGGCGAGGCTCCCGGTCCCGCCGATCGTGGCGCTCGTGGCAGCTCCGATGAGGATGCCGAAGGAATTTCCGAGAAGCGAATTGCCCACGACGACAATGCCGCTCGCACCGCCGGAAAGCTGCATGCCCTGCAGATTTCCCTGTACCAGGTTGCCTCGGATTGCGACACCGGTTGAGCCCCCGGCGTGAATGGCCAGGGAATTGGGTATGACCCCTGATCCGACCGCATCGAGGCCCAATCGGTTGCCCTCGATCACATTGCCGGCTGTACCACCGTTTGCGACCTGGACGCCGAATTCATTCCCGGAGATCAAGTTGCCCTCGCCCGGGTTCGGACCTCCGACCAAATTTCCCGGCGCGCCGTTGATCTCGATTGCGCGGTTGTTGCCGAGGGCCGTCAACCCCGTCACGTCAAGGCCAATGACGTTGCCGAAGATGCGGTTGCCGGCTGCGCCTGCACCACCGATCGAGATGCCGGCGACGTTCCCGATCGTGCCGATGGCGTTCCCGGAGATGAGATTGCCTT
>JBDTNK010000022.1:0-32285 GCA_039933775.1 Chloroflexota bacterium
CCCGATGCGCGATGGCGCGGAGACTCAGAAGCGGGACAGGACGCTCATAACCAGGCCTTCGACCAGCGTCCAGCCGATGAGGCCGGCGACGATCGCGGGATCCACGCCGCCGCCGATGGGGCTGCCGAAGCCGCCGCCGATACTGGCCGCGATCCCGGCGACCGGAGCGGCGACGGCATCGCTCAGCGGAACGATGAAGTCGGCAATGGCGCCGGTGTCGGGCAGGACGCCCAGGTCGATGAGCACGCGCGCAACGAGAATAAGCTGCACGACGCCGAACCCG
Source organism: Chloroflexota bacterium (assembly GCA_039933775.1). Lineage (GTDB taxonomy): Bacteria > Chloroflexota > Limnocylindria > QHBO01 > QHBO01 > JBDTNK01. The sequence continues at coordinate 284 of JBDTNK010000022.1, forward strand.
AGCACGACGGCGCGCCGCAGGAGCGCCACCGGTCCACGCCTGCCTCCAGCGGCCGCGAGACCGCCCTGACCGAACATATCCGCCACGTGGAGCTCCTTTTACTGACCGAGCAAGCGCTCCATGCTAGGCGTAGCTGTCAACGAGGCGCACTTCCTTGCCGATGCGTGCGTGGCGCCCCGAGTTGTTGCAGCCCGTGCACGTAACGGCCAACGACGGCACTCTGCGTGGCGGATTCGTGCACCGATATGCAAAAGCCGGCCATCGAGCAGGCGATTTCGGGGCTTTCCTGGCCGATGCGTGCGTGGGGCGCAACCGCAACGATTGAGCCCGCGACTTGACCCACCGAGTTGGGTCGAATCGCGCATCCAGTCGGGCAGGTAGCATGTGACGAATGACTGATGCCACCCTTCAGCAGGCCCCGCCGCACGCGAGTGCGACCGCCGCCGAGCTTACCGACAGCCTCGAGCAGCACCGTCACGAGCTGACGGCCTACGCATACCGCATGCTGGGTTCCGCCTTCGAGGCAGAGGACGCCGTCCAGGACACGTTCGTCCGTGCCTGGCGCGGCATCGAGCGCTTCGAAGGGCGCGCGGCGCTCCGCTCCTGGCTCTACCGCATCACCACCAACGTCTGCCTCGACATGCTCCACGGCCGGCAGCGGCGCGCCGTGCCGATCGATCTGGGGCCTGCCTCGCCGGCAACGTCCGCGCTGGGCGCTCCACTGGATGAGTCAGCCTGGGTCGAGCCCATGCCCGACGGCCGCGTGCTGCCGGAGATCGCGGATCCGGCCGACCTGACGGTGGCGCGCGAGTCGATCCGGCTGGCGTTCGTCGCCGCGCTGCAGCATCTGCCGCCGCGACAGCGCGCGGTGCTCATCCTGCGCGACGTGCTGCGCTGGCGGGCCAGCGAGGTGGCGGAGCTGCTCGAGACATCGGTCGCATCGGTCAATAGCGCGCTGCAACGCGCACGGGCCACGCTTGCGGAGCGAAAGATCGACGATGGGGCCACCCCGGGACCGATGGACGACGGGCAGCGCGCACTCCTCGATCGCTATGTCGACGCCTTCGAGCGCTACGACATGGACAAGCTGACCGCGCTGCTGCACGAGGACGCCAACTGGTCGATGCCGCCGTATGCGCTCTGGCTGCAGACCCACGCCGATATCGCGCAGTGGTGCCTGGGTCCGGGGATCGCCTGCCGCGGCTCACGCCTGGTGCCGACCATGGCCAACGGGCGCCCGGCCTACGGCCAGTACAAGCCGGCGCCCGATGGCGGCCTGGATCCGTGGTCGCTGCAGATCGTGGAGATGTCAGGCGGGCGCATCAGCGGCATCACCTTCTTTCTCGACACCGCCCGCCTCTTCCCGCTCTTCGGCTTGCCCGCCCACCTCGACGCCTGAACCGTCCTCGCAGCGGATGACATCGGCCAGTCCGCTGAGCTCCAGGAGCTCCTGAAGCTCCACATTGGCGTTTCGCAGCACGATCTCGTGCCCACGGCGTCGCGCATCGAGCTGCAGCCGCGCCACGGCGTCCACCGTCGAGCAGTCCGGCCGCGTGATCTCCGTCACGTCGCACTCCACGACGGCCGCATGCGACTGCTCCACGAGCACATGCAGGCGCGCCCATACGTCGTCTCCTCGCCGCGCATCCCTCACACCCCCACTGACCGATGCGACCGCTGAAACTCATCGGGACTTCTGGGCAGACCGATGACGGTTCGCGGCCGGCCACATCTCGCCGGCGAAAGATGCGTAGCATGCCCGGGTGACCGACGAGGCGCGGCGAGTGCAGCGCATCTACCTGCTGCTGACCCTGCTCACGACCCTGGCCGCTTCGTTCATCTGGGGCATCAACACCCTCTTCCTGCTTGATGCGGGACTCAGCAACACCGAGGCATTCGCCGCCAACGCCTTCTTCACCGTTGGGCAGGTGCTGTTCGAGATACCGACCGGGGTCGTGGCTGACACGCGCGGCCGGCGCTTCTCGTTCATGCTCGGCGCCGCCACGTTGCTCAGCGCCACGCTCCTCTACCTCGTCATGTGGAACATGCACGCACCGCTGTGGGGCTGGGCCATCGCCTCGATCCTGCTGGGCCTGGGCTTCACCTTCTTCTCCGGGGCGACCGAGGCGTGGCTCGTCGACGCGCTGGGTGCGACCGGCTTCAGCGGAGACCTCGAGTCGGTCTTCGGTCGAGCGCAGGTCGTGGGCGGCGGCGCAATGCTGGTGGGATCGGTCGGCGGCGGAGTGATCGCGCAGCTCACCGACCTGGGCGTGCCGTACATCGCCCGCGCCGCGATGCTGGGCGTCACACTCGTCGTGGCCTGGTTCTTCATGCACGACGTGGGCTTCACGCCGCAGCGCGACCCCAGTCCGATCGCCGCCGTGCGGACCGTGGTCCGCGGTGCCGTCGACGGCGGCCTGCGCAATCGCCCGGTGCGCTGGCTGATGCTCGCCGCGCCGTTCACGGTGGGCGTGGGCTTCTACGCCTTCTATGCGTTCCAGCCCTACCTGCTGCAGCTGTACGGGGACCCGAATGCCTACAGCATCGCCGGGTTGGCGGCCGCGGTCGTGGCCGGGGCGCAGATCATCGGCGGACTGATCGTGCCGTGGATTCGCCGCTTCTTCGCGCGTCGCACCCACGTCATCATCGTGAGCACCGCGGTCGGCGGAGCGCTGCTGGCCGGCATCGGTCTCACGGGCAGCTTCGTCGTCGCCCTGCTGCTGCTCGTGGTGTGGTGCATGATCGCCGCGATCGAGACGCCGATGCGACAGGCGTTCATCAACGGCCTCATTCCATCCGAGCAGCGGGCCACGGTCCTGTCGTTCGACTCGCTCATGGGCTCGGCGGGCGGCGTCGTCGCGCAGCCGGCCCTGGGCCGCACCGCGGACGTCTTCGGCTACGGCGCTTCATATCTCGCGGCCGGCGCGATCCAGCTGCTGGCGCTGCCTTTTGTCCTGCTCGCGCGGCGCGAGGACGCGATCTCCGATCCGATCCAGGCGGGCGTCGGCGAGCCTTCGCCGGCTCCCTAACCTTCGGTGCTGGGCCGCGAGCGACCCCTGAGCCTTTGCCGAGCGAGGATGGCGGTACCCAGGACGGCAAGGCTACCGCCCAGCAGCAACCAGGCATTCCTGCTGATCGAGGCGCTGGCGGACGTCGCGTCGGTCGCCTCCGGCGTCGGCGTTGCTGCGTCGGCCGGCTCAGCCCCCGGCGTGGCGCCTGCCGGCGTCGCATCGGGGCGGCGAGCGACGACGACCGGCGACGCGGCGAGCGAGGCGCCAGCGGAGGCGGATGCCGCCAGGGTGGAGCTGCTCACCGGCGAGGCGCCGCCACCGGACGTCCCCGCTGTCTGCGAGGCGATCGGCGCCAGCGGTGCCGGCGAGGTGACCGTGCTGCCCGGTTGCCCCGTCGGCTGCGCCGTCGGGACCGGCGGGCGCAGCGTAGGCGGGACCGTGGGTTGGGGACGAGGTGAGGGGCGGGGTGAGGGGCGCGGCGTCGGAGCCTGCGTCGGTGGCGCCTGCGTCGGTGGCGGCGTCGGCGGCGACGTGACCTGCGTCACCACGACGGCATCAGTCAGCCTGAGCGTGGGGTCGAGGCCGATGGCCACCGCCCGAAAGGTGACCGTCCATGTGCCCACCGGTAGGGGCGATGAGGCGCGCCACGTTCCGCCGGCCGCGTCGCTGGCGATGAGCGCCAGGTCGAGCGTCATGTCGGCGTCCTCGATCTCGGCCCGAACCGACTGCGCATCGCGCGCCGGGCCGCTGGTGTAGTCGACGATGAAGACGAAGCTCGTCGCGGTAGTGCCGTGTCCCGGCGAGACGCTCCCGCCGACGAGCTCGCTACCGGCGGCGCGCAGCGGCAGCGGAACGCTGATGAGGCAGATGACCCCGGCGAAGAGGGCAAGCAGCGCGGGACGCCCGAAGTGGGCCGGCATCCGCCGGGACGCTGCCTTGCGTGAGATGGGCACGGTCTCGGGCCTCGATCATGGGCGGGCCTGACATCATGCCACCGCCAATCGCCGATATCGAGGCCCAGCGCTGGAAAGCGGTGCTCCTGCGAGACGCCACGCCCGCCACGCCGCGACGGGGCTCCTGACCCAACTGGGTGGGTCAGATCGCGCGCCGGTCGTCGGCTCCGCGCGCGACGTGGCCCGATCCGAGGCCGCCGCGATACTGCGACCGAGTGTATGGCGTGGCGGAGCTGCGTGGCCGAGTTGTCTGGGTGAGTAGCGTGACCGGTCTTGCGCCACACGCACGCATCGGCCACTAAACAGGCTTCAGACGGCGGTACATGGCCGCAATGTCCCCGCGGTGCACAGCGCGGCCAAGCAGAAGCCGGAGTTCGCCAGATTCACAACGGAAGTTGGCCGATGCGTGCGTGGCGTGCAAGCCGGCTCGCGCCACGCGACCGCGCCGCGACGGCCACTCCTGACCCAACTGGGTGAGTCAGATCCCGCGAGTCGCCCGGAATCTGCTCGATTTGACCCACCCAGTTGGGTAACACCGAGACGTGGACGAGGGAGCCTACTCGGCAACCAGCCGCGCCCAGCGCGCCACACACGTGCGGCGGTCCGGTGCGCTACGCTCGGGCGACCGATGCCTGGCTGCCCCTGCTGTCCCCCGCCGGTCGACTATGACCCGATCTTCAACGACCGGGCGGCACGCGACGAGCTGCGAGCGTACCGTCGCGATGGCCCGCAGGGCACGACCAGACGCCTCATCGACGCGCTCGTCGCCGAGGGCGTGAAGGGCGCCGCAGTGCTCGACGTCGGAGCTGGCGTGGGGGTTGTCGGCTTCGAGCTGCTCGACGCCGGTGCGAGCAGCCTGACCGATATCGATGCCTCGCATGCCTACCTCGATGCGGCGCGCTCCGAGGCGGAGCGGCGCGGCCTCGAAGATCGTGCCACCTTCCATTTCGGCGACTTCGTGGGGCTCGCCCCGTCCATCGATCTCGCGGACGTCGTCGCGCTCGACCGCGTCGTGTGCTGCTACGGCGATGCGCGGGCGTTGGCGGCGGCGGCGGTCGACCGCAGCCAACGCGTCATCGGCCTGGTCTATCCAATCGACCGATGGTGGATCCGTCTGGGCATCCGCGTCGCGAACCTGGCGTTACGCGTGGGGCGCCAGTCCTACCGCGGCTACGTGCATCCGGTGCGTGTCGTGGACGGGGCGATTCGCTCCGGCGGGTTCGAGCGCGTCTTCCTGAAGCGCGGCTGGATCTGGCAGGTGGTGGTCTACCGGCGCGTTGTCAGCATCGATGGTTTGCGTCGAAGCCCTGCTTGAAGTACTGCGCGTACCGCACCGGCCCGCCGGTGAAGCCTTCGTCCTCGCAGCTGGCCATCGCGCCGCGTCCGGTGCTGGCGCCCGCCACCCAGCTGGGATGCCGGCTGAAAACGTCGCTGTCACCGGTGATCTGCGCCCACATGCGCGGCGTCGAGTAGAAGCCCACGCCCGCGACGCGCATCGACTCGAGGTAATCGCGGGCTCCCTGCAGCGCGGCCACGTTGCGCGCCGGATCGCCACGCCACGAGTTCACGGTCTCGACGTCGAGCCACCAGAACGCGTCCCGCGGCGTGCGCGTCGCGCCGGCGGGCGCGAGACCCAGCGTGATAGCGGCATTCACCGCGGTGCGATACGAGTCCGCAGCGGCATTCCAGCCATAGTCGTAGGCACAATCAACCGTGTCAGCGCCGGGCAGCGCGACGGTGTCGCACGGACGAGGCACGACCTGGCCACGCGGCCAGTACGACGACAGCTCTGGGCCGGGGTTGGCGGTGTTGGCATAGAACTCCACCCCCGGACCGCCCCACGCCAGCTGACCGCTGCCATCCGGCGCAGCGAGGCAGGGATTGGCGCTGTACACGCGGCCACCGTTGACGCCCACGATCGTAAAGGCCGCGGAGCGCGGATATGGGCTGCCGCACTGGGGATATGAGATGTCGTAGCCGATGGGCGGGTTCTTGGCGAGCTGATCGCTGACCGGGCCGACCGCAGCCACCGGCGTCGCTGAGGCGAGCAGACCCAGCACGAGGATGGGCAGCGCGAGGACGAGGCGCAGGCGACGAGGGGCAACTGCTCGGGCAAGCATGGGCGCTTCGACCCTACAGGCTCCTCGCGGGTCTCGCAAGCGAGGCCGCGCGATTGACCGGGCAACGGTGATCCCGACCAACCGCGCGGTACGCTGGCCTGAGCGCTACGAGCGTCCGCCGGCGAGCGCTCGGCGCTGCTTGGCGCGCTAGGTCTCCCCGTTGCGCTCGCCCTCCGCCTGGCTGGGGCGCGGCGGCCTTCTTGCCGGCTCCTCTCCAGCATGCAACGATCCCTCCGCTCGGCTGGGCCGCGGCCGCGTGTCGGCGTCTTCAGGAAGGCCCTCGGTCTTGCTGGCTCCCGCTGGCACCTCGTCACCTCCTGTCTTCGCTTGCCCACCGCCCGATGCCAGCGGTCAAATCCGCGCATCGGTCGGTTCACCTGAAACAGTCCGCGTGCCGCGTGTGTGGCTCGTCCGGCGCGTACCGTAGCCACATGCATCCGTTCCGCTTCGGCGTCACTGCCAGCCGTGGCTACAGCGCCACGTTCGACGCCGCGGCATGGCCGGCACTGGCGCGCCGCGTTGAAGCCGCCGGCTACGACCGCTTCCTGATGCCCGATCATCTCGGGTCGCAGCTCTCGCCGATCGCCGCCCTGGCCACCGCGGCGGCGGTCACCAGCACCCTGCGCATCGGCTCCTACGTCTTCGCCAACGACTACCGCCATCCGCTCATCCTGGCGCGTGAGACGGCCACGCTCGACGTCCTCTCGGGAGGCCGGGTCGAGCTCGGGCTCGGGGCGGGCTGGAAACACAGCGACTACCGACAGCTGGGGATGCCCTACGAGCGGGCCGGCCTGCGCATCGATCGCATGCTCGAGGCACTCCAGCTCATCCGCCGCCTCTGGAGCGGCGAGCGCGTCTCGTTCAGCGGCGCCCACTACCAGACAGAATCCGCCCGCCTCGCGCCGATCCCCGTCCAGCAGCCGCTGCCCCCGATCACGATCGGTGGCGGAGGCCCGCGCCTGCTGCGCATCGCGGCGCGCGAGGCAGACCGCATCGGGCTGCTGCCGCAGTTCGACGCACGCGGACGCCCCATCTTCGCGCAGTCGACCGAGGGGGCCACCGAGGCCAAGGTCAAGATCATCAGGGAGGCGGCCGGCGATCGCCTCGAGCGCCTGGAGCTCAACGTGCTCGTCGTGGACTGCGGCCTGGTGGGCGGACCGTCGCCTCTCGGCGCGTCCGCGGGGGCGTGGCTGAAATCGATGGCCGCGCCGGTCGTGGGCGGCTCGCCCTACGTCCTGTACGGTACCCTCGAGCGGCTGCGCGAGCAGCTCCTGCGCCGCCGCGAGCGGCTCGGGATCAGCACCTACATCTGGTCGGCACGGCACGCCGATGCCATGGCGCCACTCGTCGACGCGATGGCCGGCCGCTGAGCGGCACGAGGACCTGCATGCGCATCCTGGTCAGCAACGACGACGGGGTCTATTCGCCGGGCATTGCCTGCCTAGCGCGCGTCGCGAGCCACTTCGGCGAGGTGCGCGTCGTGGCCCCCGACGTCGAGCAATCCGCCGCGGCGCACTCGATCAGCATCACGCGACCGGTGAGTTACCGCCGCACCCCGATCTTCGGCGAGATCGAGGGCTACCGCGTAAATGGCACGCCTGCGGACTGCGTGGCCCTGGGCCTTTTCCTGTGGGAGCGGGTCGATGTGGTCCTGTCGGGCATCAATCTGGGGCCGAACCTGGGCTACGGGATCTGGCACTCGGGGACGGTGGCGGCGGCTAAGCAGGCGGCGCTGCTCGGGGTGCGCGGCATCGCGCTCAGCACATCGGTCGTCCATGACGAGCCGGACTTTGCCGCCCTGGAGCCGCATGTCGAGCGGGTGCTGTCGGCCCTGCTGCCGATCACCGATCTGCCGCTCGCCAACGTGAACCTTCCGCCCAGCCCCGGCGCGATGCGCTGGACCCGCCAGTCGGCGCGCGCCTACGACGGCAAGGTGGTTCCGGGCACCGATCCGATGGGTCGCGAACACTACTGGTTCACGGTCGAGCCCACCATCCCGACCGAACCGGGCACCGACCTGTGGGCCATGGAGCAGGGCGACATCTCGATCACGCCGCTGGTGCTCGACGTCACCGATCACGGCGAACTCGAGCGGCTGCGCGCCGAGCACCCGCTCGACCCCGAGCTCGAGGGCTGACCCCGAACGCGAGTCAGATCTCGGTGAACAGCAGACCGATGACCTGGGCGACAGCCCACAGCGCGCCGAGCATGACGAGCAACAGCACGCCGACGATCGCGAGCAGGAAGAGCCACTGGCCGCGTGTCGAGGCATCGGGCTCCGCGATGTAGCGTTTGGCCAGCACGACGTTGCGCTGATTTGACTTGAACCACAGGTCGAAGGCGTCGCCCAGCACCGGCACCACGCCGACGACGAAGTCGATCGCGACGTTGGCCATCATCCGCGCCAGCACGACGCGGGGCAGCCCCAGCATCGCGCCGCGGACCACGACGAAGACGCCAAGGCCGCCCGACAGCAGGTCGCCCAGCCCCGGCACGAACCCGACGATCGCATCGAGCCCGATGCGGCGGCCGATGATCGGAATCGGGATGCTGTTGTCGAGCAGCCAGGCGAGCGCCTCCATCTCCGCCAGGTCGCCCTCTCGACCACGCCCGCCGCTCCCGGGCGGCAGACGGGTCACACGTTCACGCATGCCGGCGTCGCTGTGCACCCGCCGTGCCGCGCCGGTTGCGACACCCAAGCTGTCGGGCGCAGGCGCTACGCTTTGCATGCCCATGCAGCTCATCGACGGCGTGCCCGTGTTTTCCGCGACTGACCTCGTCGGCTATCTGGCCTGCGAGCACCTGACCGCGCTCGAGCGTGCCGCGCTGGCCGACCTCGTGGCGCGGCCTCATCGCGACGACCGTGAGCTCGACATCATCCGCCGGCGCGGTATCGAGCACGAGGAGCGCTACCTGGCCGACCTGCGTGACGAGGGCAAGCGCATCGTGGTCATCGAGCGCCACGACGGCGAGGAGCGCGGCGACCAGGTCCGCCGCCAGGCGGATGAGACGCTCGCAGCCATGGCATCGGGCGCGGATGTCATCTACCAGGCCACCTTCTTCGATGGCCGGTGGCTCGGCTACGCCGATTTCCTGCTGAAGCTCGAGGACGCGCAGCGTCCATCGGTCTTTGGCCCCTGGCATTACGAGGTCGCCGACACGAAGCTGGCGCGACACGTTAAGGCGGGAGCGGTGCTCCAGATCTGCTCCTACGTCGAGCAACTCGAGGCGCTCCAGGGCGTGCCCCCGCTGGACATGAAGGTCGTCCTGGGTGGCAGCGCGCGCGAGGTGGCGACGCTGCGCGTCGACGACTACATGGCCTACTACCGTGCGGCCAAGCGTCGGTTCGAAGACGAGTTCCTGCGCGTGCCGCAGGCCTCGTATCCGCCGACCGACACCTATCCGGAGCCGGTCGACCATTGCGACGTGTGTCGTTGGGCGGAGGCATGCAGCGCGCAGCGGCGGCAGGATGATCACCTGTCGCTCGTGGCCGGCATCAGCGCCCGGCAGCGGACGGCCCTGGTGGCCCGCGGAATTGACACGGTCACGAAGCTCGGCAGCGCCCCGTTGCCGTTCGACCCGCCGCTGGGTGGCAGCGATGCCAGCGTCGAGCGCATACGCGAGCAGGCACGCCTCCAGGTCGCCGGACGCGGCCTATCCAAGCCGCTCCACGAGCTGCTCCTGCCGGCGCCCGGTGAGCCCGTGGAGCCGGAACGCGGCCTCGCCTCGCTCCCCCAGCCGAACCGCGGTGACCTGTTCCTGGACCTCGAGGGTGACCCGTACGCCTACGACGACGGCATCGACTATCTCTTCGGCCTGCTCGACACCGAGGGCACGTTCACGGCGATCTGGTCGTACGACCCCGGCGAGCCGGGCGAGATCACGCTCGCCGGCGAGAAGGCCGCGTTCGAGCGCCTCATGGACCTGCTCACCGCGCGCCGGACCCAGTATCCGGAGATGCACGTCTACCACTACGCCGCGTACGAGGCGACGGCCCTGAAGCGCCTCATGGGCCGCCATGCCACGCGCGAGGAGCAGGTCGATGCCCTGCTCCGCGGCGGCGTGTTGGTGGACCTGTACCGCGCGGTGCGGCAGGGCGTGCGCGCCTCGGTCGAGAGCTATTCGATCAAGAAGATCGAGCCGCTCTACGGCTTCGTGCGCGACGTCTCGCTGCGCGACGCCACGTCGAGCATCGTGGCCTTCGAGGAGTGGTTGCAGCTCGGCGAATCCGAGCGTCCCTCGTCGCAAATCCTGGACGAGATCGCCCGCTACAACCGCGACGACGTGGTGAGCACCCTCCGCCTGCGCGACTGGCTCGAGATGCTCCGCGACGACCTCGCCGCCAGGACCGGGCTCGAAGTCCCTCGCCCGGCGCCGCGCTCGGACCAGGCGCCCGAGCAGCTCTCCGAGTCGGACGCCCAGGTGCAGGTCATCGCCGATGCCCTGACTACGGGCGTGCCCGCCGATGCAGCCGAGCGCAGTCCCGAGCAGCAGGCGAGCTGGCTGCTGGCCCAGCTTCTCTCATGGCACCGCCGCGAGGCGAAGGTGGCCTTCTGGGAGTTCTTCGACCGCATGGGCAAGGATGAGATCGACATGACCAGGGACCGCACCGGACTCGGCCCGCTCGAGGTCATCGGTCCCGTCGGTGAGCCGTGGCGGCCCACGCCCAGGTCGAAGCCACGCCAGACCTGGCGCTACGCCTTCGCGGCGCAGGATCACGACATCGGCGGCCGTGACGATCTCTACGACCCCCGCCTGTACCGCGCGCAGCCTGGCGCGAAATGGAGCGAGTGGAAGGTCGGCGCCAAGCTGCTGGAGATCAACGACAAGGACGGCACACTGGACCTCACCTGGCCACCCGAGGCCACGCCCCGGCATCCCGAAGCGCTCAACCCGCTCCGCATGGTGGGCGACAAGGAGCATCGGGCAACGTTACGCCGGCTGGGTGAGTGGGTCGTGGCGCACGGCATCGATGCGCCCGGACCGTGGCGGGCCGCGCGGGACCTGCTGCTGCGCCGCGCGCCTCGCTGCGGGCAGCCGCCGGGCGCAGCGCTGCGCGGCCACGATGAGCTCGAGCTGGCCGCTGCCATACGGCTCGGCGCAACCCTCGACGAAGGGGCGCTCGCGATCCAGGGGCCGCCCGGCTCGGGCAAGACGTACACCGGCGCGCGGATGATCGTGCAGCTGTTGCAGCAGGGCCGGCGGATCGGTATCAGCGCCACGAGCCACAAGGTGATCTCCCATTTCGTGACGCAGGTCCTGGCCGCGGCCGACGAGCCGGGCGTGGTCGTCGACGTGCGCGCGGTGCAGAAGGTCAGCGAGGGCGTTGCCGGCGTCCACGATTCGCGAGTCACGCTCACCGAGGACAACGCAAAGGTGCGCGACGGGCTCGCCTCGGGCGCCTTCAACCTGGCCGCCGGCACGTCGTGGCTGTGGGCGCCGCATCAGAGCGACGACCTGCTCGACGTGCTCTTCGTCGACGAGGCGGGCCAGATCGCGCTGGCCAACGTCCTGGCCATGGCCGGCGCAACGCGCAGCATCGTGCTGCTGGGCGATCCGCAGCAGCTCGACCAGCCGCTGCAGGGATCCCATCCGCCGGGCGCGGACCGATCCGCCTTGGCGCACCTGCTTGGCGAGCACGACACGATGCCCGAGCACCTGGGCCTCTTCCTGGAGCACACGTGGCGTCTGCACCCGCTGATCACGCGGTTCACCTCGGCCGCCTTCTACGAGGGCCGCCTCGCATCGCGCCCGGACCTCGAGCGGCAGCGGCTCGACGGCCCCGCGCCACTGAACGGCAGCGGTGTGCGCCTGCTCGAGGCAAAGCACGCCGGCGCCGCCAACGAATCGCCCGAGGAGGCGCACCAGGTTGCGCAGCTGGTGCGTGCCCTCGTGGAGTCCGCGTCGCGCTGGATCGATCGTCACGGCGACGACCGCCGGATCACCTACGACGACGTGCTGATCGTGGCGCCCTACAACGCGCAGGTCGGAGCCATCCAGCGCCTCCTCCCCGACAAGGCACGCGTCGGCACCGTCGACAAGTTCCAGGGCCAGGAGGCGCCCATCAGCATCTACTCCATGACCACCAGCTCAGCAGAGGATGCGCCGCGCGGGATGGAGTTCCTGTACTCGCGCAACCGGCTCAACGTCGCGACGTCGCGGGCGCGCTGCATCGCCGTCGTCGTGGCCGAGCCGGCGCTGTTGCGGGTCCGCGCCCGCACGCCGCACCAGATGCGCCTTGCGAACGCGCTGTGTCAGCTCGCCGAGATGGCGCAACCCGGCACGCAGCCTGCGGAATGAGGCGCGGCGCTCAGCGCGCCCGCATGCAGAGCAGGCCCGCCGAGGTGCCCATTTCGGCGGCCTCTCTGCATCCGCCTCAGCCCTTGTCGAGCGTCAGCGCCGCCGAGTTGATGCAGTAGCGCAGCCCCGTCGGATCGGGGCCGTCCTCGAAGACATGCCCGAGGTGGCCGCCGCACGTCGCGCAGGTGGCCTCGGTTCGGGTCATGAAGAACGACCGATCCGTCTCGGTCTCCACGGCGTTGCTGTCCATCGGCTGGTAGAAGCTCGGCCAGCCGGAGCCGGACTCGAACTTCGTGGCCGAGCTGAACAGCTCGGTGCCACAGCCGGCACATCGGTACACGCCCGGTGTGTGCTCGTCGTTGTAGGTGCCGGTGAAGGCGACCTCCGTCCCCTTCTCGCGCAGCACTCGATATTGATCGGGCGAGAGCTCCGCCCGCCACTCCGCGTCTGTCTTCATCACTTTGTTCATCGCTGTCTCCTCCTCAGGACCGATGCCGCAGTGCCACCTGCGACAATGACATCATGACCGACCGATGCGTCTTCTGCGGCGACCCCATCGGCGCCGATGCCGAACGCACCGGGCGCGGGGCCATGGCGGCGCACGCCGCCTGCGCCGATCGCGCGCTTGCCGATGACGCCCACTGGGACGCCATCGCCGGGGCATCGGAGGTCGAGGACGACGAGCGTCCCGCAGCACCTCGCGCACGCGGCTGCCTGCTCGTGATCGCGCTTCTCGTCGTCGTCGCGCTCATCGTCGCCGCATCGAACGGCTTCGCGTCGTTCTGGGCCGGCTAGGGCCGGCGCGGCGCTGCCTCGTTGAGCTCCGCGTAGCGCAGGACGAACTGCTCCTGCGCATGGGTCTCGACAGCCTCGGGGTGCCGCACGGCGCGCACCGTGGCGATCGCATCGCGCGGCGCCGTGCCCCGCTCCACCAGATGGCACGCCGCCACCATCCCGGTGCGGCCCACGCCGCCCATGCAGGCCACGGCCACGTTCCCGTCCCGGCGACCCAAGCGGATGGTGTCAAGGATCTCCTGCATCTCCCCGAGGTCACGCGGCGTGCCGCCATCCACCATCGGGAAGCGATGGATCTGCACCCCGGCGATGCTCCCGCGCTCCACGATGTCGAGATTGCCCCAGCGCTGCAGCTCGCTGTCCTCGACGAGCAGGATGAGATGCCGTACCTCCAGCTCGACGAGGGTCGCCAGGTCGCGCTCGACATCGCGCCGATAGACGCGTCCCGGGTAGCGCGCCGAATTACCGTGCTTGCCGGGCAGGATCGTCAGGCCAACGCGTTCCGGTTCGCCATCGGGCCCCAGCCAGTCGACGCGCAGGGGCGGATCGAGCGAGGCTGAGGCATCGTTCAATTGAGCTGGCCGTTCGAGCGGGGGCAGAAATGGCCCTCCGGGTTCAGCGGCTGGCCGCAGAAGGGACAGGTGGGGCGCCCCGCACTCATGAGCGCCGCGGACCTGCGCACGAACTCGTGCGCCTCGTCGGGCGTGATCCGCACACGCAGCAGATCGGGTCCATCCGCCTCGTCTTCGACATCGGGATACTCCCCCTCCTCGGTGCTGTCGCGCGCCTCGACCACCAGCATCCGGGTCACCGGATCCCAGGCGAGCGCCATGGCACCCACCTCGAACAGACCGATGACCGGCTCCTCGAGTGGCTCCGCATCTGGCTCCGTCGTCGCCGGCGCCGAGTGCTCGACCGCAACGAGCACCTCCTCCATCCGCGTCGCGAGCGCCGCGACCTGCACCTTCTCGACCGCAACCGACACCACCGCACCGCCCTTCCGCGCCTGCAGGAAGAACGCGCGTTGGCCGGCCGAGCCGATCGTGCCCGCCACGAATCGCTCCGGGTTGTCGAAGATGAAGAGGCGACGTGCCATGCAGCCCATCGTAGCCCGATCCGTCCCGCTAGAGTGCACGGTGCATAGCGACACCATCGGCCAGGAGGTGCCACCCCAGCATGCGGCAGCGTTGGCGGACCCGGTTCGGCCGATCCATGGCGCGTCCGACCACCGAAGGCCACGGGCTGCCAGAGCCGGGGCCCCGGGTACGGGTCATCTTGGGCTGGGTCGGCGCGGCGGTGGTGATCGCGGTCGTGGCATTCATCGTCGGCCGCCCGGCCGGCGACGCGAACCAACCCGGCGCGCTGGCATCGACGTCGCCGTCGGAGGTGGCGCAGCCGCTCGCGATCGCCTTCGGAACGGCCATGGACGCGACGACATTGACCGTCAGCGAACTGGCGTCCACGTTCCGCCGTGGCGACCCGTTCACCTATTCGGTGCAGCTCGCTGATCCGGTGGGGGTGGGCACGGTCTACGTGCGGGTCGATCGCGTCGGCGAACCGCCGGAGACCGTACAGGACTGGTCCGATGGCAACCAGACCGTGGATCCGAGCCTCGCGGTCATCAGCTTCCAGGTGCCGGCCGACAAGCTGCTCGACGTCTTCGGGGCCGGCGACTACGAGATGCGCATCAGCCTGGCGCCGGCCGGGACAGTGCTGGCACTGGGCACGTTCCGACTGGACGAGGTTCCGGCGGCCAGCTGATCACCCCGGCGGACACAGCGAAGGGATCGGAGATGTGCCCGATCCCCGATCCCCTCCCCCGGTGGCAGACAACCAATCAGCGGCCGAAGCCGTCGCGTGCTCTGGCAGCCTGCACGCGGTGGACGCTACCCACCCGGCAGGCTCCTGTCAACCCTCAGTTGACTGAAAGCGCCTCGCTCGAGAGCTCGTAGGCACCGCGGTGATCCCCACGCTCCGCACGCAACCGTGCCCACTCGCCCAAGACCTCGCGCACACGGGCGTGTGACCCCGATCCGCGTGCCGCCTCCGCGGCCAGCTGGAATCGCGCCTCGGCCCCCGCGAAGTCACCCTGGGTGCGCAGCGCGCGCGCCTCGACCACGATGGCCGCCAGCTCCGCCTTGCGGTTCCCGCTCTGGCGCGCGAGTGTCCGCGACTGGCCGGCCAGTCGGCTGGCGTCCTCTGTGCGTCCATCGGCCAGCGCGATCTGCGCTTCAGTCTCCAGGACCGCGGCGAGCAGGCGGTCGTCTCCGTTGTGCTCAAACTGGGCGTGAGCCTCATCCGCGAAGGCGCGGGCACGGTCCAGGTTGCCCATGGCCAGGTAGGCGAGAGCCAGGTCGTTGCCGATCGCCGCCGACTCAGTATCGGCGCCCGCGGCTCGATACAGGGCCATGCCCTGGGTGCCCGCGCGCACGGCGCCCTCGAGGTCGCCGGTCTCGCGATAGCTGATGGCGAGGTTGAAGAGGAAGGTGGCGCGCCGCCGATCGTCGAGATCACTGGCCATGCCGCGCGCCTGCTCGAGCAGGACGAGCGATCGAGCGTGATCGCCGTCACGCGACTCGACGGCGGCGAGCGCCATGAGCAGACGGACCTCGAAGTCCGGCTCGACGGCCAGGCCGCCGCGCACCAGCTCCAGCAGCGCACTGAGGTGCGAGCGGGCGTCGGCCTCCGCGTCAGACTCGTAGAAGCCGTAGGCCAGCCAGTAGCGCGCCAGCGCCGCATCGGCAGCACGGCCACGCTCCTCGAAGAGTGTCATCGCTTCTGATGCCGCTGCGATCGTCTCGCGTCCCCGGTCAAGCCGGGCCAACGCCTCCGCCATGCCGCGCAGCAGCTCAGCACGGGCGGCGGGTTCGGCGGGCGCTTCAAGGAGAACGGCGTAGCCATCCACCGCCGCCTGCCACGCGCCGGTGGCGAGCTGCATGTCGACCTCGAGACGCCCCCATGCAGGGTGATCCTGGTCGAGGAAGTGGCTGGCGGGCAGGTTCAGCCGGCCGGACAGATAGGTCAACGCCACCATCGAGGGTCGGGCGATCCCCGTCTCGAGGGCGCTGACATAGGCCTTGGTGTATCGCTCCCCGGCCAGCTTCTGCTGCGTCAGGCCGGCGCGCAGTCGCGCCTCCCGCAGCCGGCGGCCGATGCGCTGGGCGAGCTCGGCATCACCGGCCGATGGGCGGGCGGTCAACTTTGTACGTGGCATGCGGGCCAGTCTACAGCCCCGTGGCAAGCCCTCGTTGACCCACCGTCTGCCCCTGTCGTACCGGTAGTTGTCACCTCGCACGGTACTCATGGGTGATGGCGGGATGACATTCGGCGCTGCAGGGTGATCGGCGAACCGCGCGCACCCTCGCGTCGCGGGCATCGTTCAACGAGCAGGAGCTGATCCCCATGCGCCTTCCCCGCATCTCGCGAGCGCTGATCACGGCGGTCACGCTGGCCGCCCTCACCGCCCTCGGCACCGTCGCCACTGTCCTTGGCGTCACCACCGGCGGCGGCTTCCCCAACTAGCCGCAACCTCCAGCAGAAGGCAGGGGCCGTCCGCGACCGGGCGGCCCCTGCTGCTGCCCGCTACAGATCCGGTAGCTGCTGCTCGAGCTCCTGCGCCGCCGCGAAGAGGTCGCCGACGCGGCCAAGGCGGCGTCCGATATTGCTGATGGTCCAGCGGTCGGGTCGCAGCTTCGGATCGTCGAGCTCCTGCCAGCGGATCGGGGCCGAGACCGGCGCGCCGGGCGAGGGTCGCGCGCTGTATGGGGCGACGAGCGTGCGGTTGATGGCGTTCTGCGTGAAATCCAGGCGTGCGCGTCCGCTCCGCGACCGCTTCGCCCACTCCCAGCTGATGAGGTCGGGCACGGTCTGCCCAACGGCACGAGAGAGTGCCTCGACCCAGTCGCGCGTCTCGTCGAACGAGTAGCGCGGCGCGATGGGTACCCAGATCTGGATCCCGCGCTTGCCGGTCACCTTGGGGAAGCCGGTGAGCTGAAGATGGCCCAGCGCCGCTCGATACAGCCGCGCCAGGACGAGCACCTCGTTCCACATGGTGTCGGTGCCCGGATCGATATCGATCAACGCGAAGGTCGGCCGATCCGGCGCGTCAGCGCGACTGGTCCACGGGTGCAGCTCCACGGCCGCCTCCTGGGCCAGCCAGGCGAGCGTCGCGACGCGGTCCGCGATGACGTAGTCCTTGCTGCCCTCCGAGCCGACATACGTCGTGCGCTGCACCCATGCCGGCGCGTGTTTGGGGACGTCCTTCTGCCAGAAGCCACGCCCCGATGCGGTGCCATCGGGAAATCGCTGGAGGTTGAGCGCGCGCCCCGCCAGGTGCGGCAGCAGCACCGGCGCCAGCCGGGCGTAGTGGCGAATGAGATCGCGCTTGGTCAGCGCCTTATGCGTTTCTTCGGCAGGAAAGAGCACCTTGTCGAGATTCGTGAGCCGCACCTCGTGCCCGCCGACCGACCAGCTGCCCTGGCGCTGCATGGCGTCGAGCGCCTTAAGCTCGGCGCTGGTGGCCTCTTGCACTGGCGTTCCCGCCGGCGCTGCCGCGCGGCGTGATCGATTCGCTGGCTTCGGATCGTCAGCGGCCGCCTCCGCCTTGCGGGTCGCCGCCGCGGTCGCCACCGCACGTTCACGGTGCACGCTGCGCGCCGCCTTGCCGATCTCCAGCCCCTTGAATGCCGCCTGGCGCAGCAGGTTGTCCCGTGTCCACTCGGCGAATTCGGCGCGGATCACGACGCGCGGCTCGACCCAGCGCGCCTCCTTCAACCGCGGGGCAGGATCGAACGGCGAGGTCTCGCGCCGCAGCGGCTCGAAGCGCGCCAGCAGGTCCCGCCGCGTGCGGGCATCGATTCCGCTGCCGACCTGCCCGGCGTGCAGCAGCCGGTCGGCGTCGTACACGCCCACGATCACCGAGCCGAGGTCCTTGTGGCTGCCTTTGCCGGGGAGCCAGCCGCCGACCACGAGCTCCTGCTCGCGGCGCAGCTTGATCTTCAGCCATGCCGCCGAGCGGCGTCCCGGCTCGTAGCGGCTGGCACGCAGCTTGGCCACCACGCCCTCCAGCCCGCGCTCGCGGGCCGCGGCGACAAATGCTTCTCCGTCCTCGACCACGTGCCCGGCGTACTGGACCACGTCGCCACCGCGCAGGACCGACTGCAGGAGCCGCTTGCGCTGCTCGAGCGGCACGTCGAGCAGCGAGCGACCGTCGAGATGCAGCAGGTCGAAGGCCTGGTAGACGAGCTGGATGCGGCGCCGCTCCTCCGGCGACGGTCGCGTCTCGGAACGTCGTCCATCGGCCCCCGCGTTGATGCCGCGCAGCCCGGTGCGATCCTGCAGCAGGCTGAAGCTGGGGTTACCCTCCTCGTCGAGGGCGACCACCTCGCCGTCGACGATCGCCGCTTCGGCCGCGATCCACGAGGCAGGCGCCGCGGCGAACTCGGGGAAGTACGTGGCCGCGTCCTTGTGGTTCCTGGTCCACAGACGCGCGCGCCCGTCCCGGATCACGGTCTCGACCCGATAGCCGTCCCACTTCACCTCGTACAGCCAGTCGGGACTGCTGAACGCCCGGTCGGCAAGCGTGGCCTTCATGGGCGGCACGAACTCGGGCAGCGCCTCGGCCCGCGCGAGCGAGAGATCGATCTCCGCCTCGCCGGCCGGCAGGTCACTCTGCCAGACCGCCGGCATGCCGGCCTTGACCTCGTCGTTGGTTCTCCCGCTCTTCACGCTCTTGGGGTGATCCTCGGCGTCCCAGCCATCGACCGCCGTCTCGTCGCGCTTGTGGATGAGCAGCCACTTCTCCTTGCCGTCGTCGGTCGACGCCCGGCGTCCGATGTCGGTGCGCACGATCGTGAAGCGGCCGCGCAGCTTCTCCCCGTCAAGGCGGAGCTTCAGCTCCCCCTGCGCGACGGCGCGAGCTGGATCATCGGTCTCCTCGGGGGTGAAGGTGCCCCAGTCCCAGACGATGACGTCGCCGGCGCCGTACTGCCCACCGGGGATGACGCCCTCGAAGTCGAAGTACTCGATCGGATGATCCTCGACGTGGATCGCCATGCGGCGCTGCTTCGGATCCAGGGTGGGTCCCTTCGGCACAGCCCAGCTCACGAGCACGCCATTGATCTCGAGGCGGAAGTCCCAGTGCAACGCGGTGGCCCGATGCCGCTGCACGACATATCGGCCGGTCCCCGCACCCGGCGCGCCGGCAGGCTCGGGCGTCTTGCCGAAGTCGCGCATGCCCTGGTATGTATCGAGCGGCATCAGCCCACCGAGAGCACGCCGGTTGCCAGCATCATCTCGTGCAGCTCCTCGAGCGAGCCGACCACCAGCCGCGCACCAGCCGCACGCAGCGCGTCGCCGTCCACGGCTCCGGTCGTGACGCCGATCGCCGGCATTTCGGCCGCGACCGCCGCACGCATGTCCCATGTCGCGTCGCCGACGTACCAGGTGCGCTCCGGCTCCACGCCCAGCTCCTCGGCGGCGCGGAGCAGGAGGTCGGGCGCCGGCTTGGCGTGCTCGACGTGGCTGCCGTCCACGATGCGCGGCGGTTCGTCGAGCCGCAGCGCGGCGATCGATTCGGTCGTCTGGTCCCGGCGCGAGGAGGTGGCGATCGCCCAGCGCAACGCTGACGCCTCGAGCGCCGCGAGCAGCCGATGCGCGCCCGGCAGAGGCACCGGATCGACGTTCAGCTGGTCGTAGTGCTCGCCCGCGCGCCGGTCGACCGCCTCGGCCCGCGCGTCGTCCATCCGCGCCCCGGCAGCCTCGGCCACGACCCGCGCGACGCGCCTGCCATCCGCACCGATGAGACCGGCGACCTCGCGCCGATCCGTCGCGATCCCCTCCTCGGCAAAGACGCGCATCCACGACTCGATGCGCCGCTCGACGGTGTCGACGAGCGTGCCGTCCAGGTCGAAGACGACGGCGTCGGGTTGCGGGATGTCGGGCCGTGACGTGGACATCGGTCCAGCGATTGTGACCGATGCCCACCGCCGCCGCGCGGCTGCGTGGTGCGGCATACTCGCCGCATGCCAGCACGCGTCATCGTCGTCGGATCCATCAATGTTGATCTCGTCGTGGCGGCCGATCGACTGCCACAGCCAGGCGAGACGGTGCTGGGCGGTCGCTTCACCCAGTCGGCGGGCGGCAAGGGCGCGAATGCCGCGGTGGCGGCGGCGCGGGCCGGTGCGTCGGTCACCATGATCGGTGCCGTCGGTGATGATGCCCATGGTCGCTTCGCCATCGAGGCGCTGATCGCCGAGGGTGTCGACACCGCCGGCGTGCGAACCGTCGCCGCGCAGACGGGCGTCGCGCTGATCGCGGTGGGTCCGCGCGGCGAGAACCAGATCACCGTCGCGCCCGGTGCGAACGCATTGGTGACCAGCGATGCGCTGCGCTTCGATGCTGAGCCCGGGGTGCTGATCGCAAACTTCGAGATCCCGCTGCCGGTGGTGGTGGCCGCGGTCGAGGCGGCGCACGCCGCCGAATGGACCGCGATCGTCGATCCTGCGCCGGCGCACGCGATCCCGGCGGCACTGCTTGCCGCGGGACCGATCCTGCTCCCCAACGAGCACGAGCTGACCGTCGCGATCGGCAACGACGACGCATCCACGGCCTTGGACGAGCTGATGGCACGCCACGTCGGACGCATCATCGTGACGCAGGGCGCGGCCGGGGTGCTGCTCGCCGAGGGCGATCGCCGCGAGCGCTTTCCGGGCTACCCGGCGCCCGCGGTGCTGGACAGCACCGGTGCCGGCGACGCGTTCTGCGGCGTGCTGGCGACGTGGCTGGCGGAGGGTGCCACGATCGACGAGGCGATCGACGCCGCGAATGCCGCCGCGGCACTCTCGGTGGCCCAGGTCGGAGCGCGAGCCGGGATGCCGTCGCGCACGGAGCTCGATGCGTTCCGCAAGGGTGA
This sequence comes from Chloroflexota bacterium, assembly GCA_039933775.1. GTDB lineage: Bacteria > Chloroflexota > Limnocylindria > QHBO01 > QHBO01 > JBDTNK01. The sequence continues at coordinate 21,375 of JBDTNK010000022.1, forward strand.
GCTGCCGGCGCGTTGACGCCGCGGGTCAGGCCTGATGCTGCTCCCGACGGTGGAGCCGAGCGATGAGCGCATTCATGAGCGGAAGGGCCATCTGCGGATACTCCTTGAGCAGCGCCGTGAACTCCCACGCCACGAAGAGCACGCATTCGACCTCGGTGACCGCGATGCAGCTCGCGCTGCGCGGATGCTCCTCGATCAGCGCCAGCTCGCCGAAGAAGTCACCCGGACCAAGCGTGCCGAACTGTTGGCTGTCGTCGCCGACCGCCTTCTCGACGCGCACCGTGCCGCGCGTGATGATGTAAAGGGCCGAGGCCGGCGCGCCTTCGCGCACGATCGCCTCGCCGGGAGCGTAGGTGCGCACCTTGCCCTCTTCCGCCAGGCGCTTCAGCGTCCTGCGATCGAGGCTCGCCATCAGTGGCGTGGATGCGAGGGTCTCCTCGAGACTCACGGGCACGTTCCTCCGGACATCAGTCGTTGGGACGAGCCAGTTGGTTCGGCCCGTGCGCGCATGCTACCGCGCCGCGCAATGGCCGGGAGCCGCTGCGCGTCGCCTATGGCACCCAGTTGCGCCCGATCGGATCGTCGAGCACCCCGCATTCGGGGCAGGCGGTGGCCAGAAAGCGGAACCAGGCCTCGAGCGCCTCGGCATCGGGCAGACCGGCTGCATCCTCCGCGTCAAAGACCGCGTAAACCTGCCCATACCGGTCGGCGATGACCAGGCGCTGCATTAGCTCGCCATCCGGCTCGAGCGGCGCGATCCGTCCGTCCCAGGCGGCGAAGTCCGCCGCCGCGGCCTCGAGCGCGTGCAGATACGCAGGAATCGGCGCGGATCCGGGCAGCACGAAGGCGGTCGCGTCGATCCGACGTGCTCGTCGCTCGATCAGCCGTGGGGGCAGGAGATCCCCGACGCGCACCGCACGCAACCTGGACGCGGCGGCTGGCGCGACCAGGGCGGACAACGTGGAGGGCGCGATGGTCATGGCACCGATCCTAGCAGCGCCAGCACGTTGAACGCCCGGACCCAGTCGCCCTTGCCAGCCAGCCGCAGACTCCCGAGGTCCTGCGAGGTGACGATGCCCTCGACCAGCTCGTGCGTCGACTCGTCGACTAGGATCTGGCCGGGCCCCGCGGCGACCTGCAGTCGGGCCGCGACGTTGACCGAATCCCCCACCACCGCGTAGTGCATCCGACGCTCGGATCCGACGTTCCCGGCGATGACCTCGCCGGTGCTGATGCCCACGCCCGTCTGCAGCCGAATGCCCGGCATCGAGGGAATCTCGAGCCGGGTGACCACTTCCTGCAGCGCCAGGCCGGCGCGCACCGCCCGCTCGGCGTCGTTCGAGTGCATGACCGGGGCGCCGAAGAAGGCGAACACGCCGTCGCCCAGCAGGTCCGCGACGGTCCCGTCCTGCGCCTCGATCGCGTCGCTGACCGCGGTGAGGTAATGGTTCAGCAGGTCGAGCGTCTGCTCGGGTGGCTGTTCGGCCGTGATCGCGGTGTAGCCGCGCAGATCGGCGAAGAGGGTCGTCACGTAGCGTCGGTCCCCGCCCAGCGACACCGCGAACGGGTCCCGCAGCGCCTCGGCGGCCACGCTCTCGCTCACGTAGCGACCCAGCAGATCCGCCAGCCGATCCTGCAGGGCCTTGGTGCGCAACAGCGAGCGCAACCGAGCGGCGAGCTCGATCTCGTCGAAGGGCTTGGTCAGGAAGTCGTTGGCGCCAGCCTCGAGGCCACGCGCCTTGTCCTCGGGTCGGTTGAGCGCGGTCAGCAGCAGGATCGGCAGCCCGGCATGTTCCGATTGGCGCCGCAGGCGCTGGCAGACCTGGACGCCATCGATGCCGGGCATCATGACGTCGAGGCAGACAAGATCGGGGTCGTGCTCGGCCACCGCCTCGAGGGCCGAGGCGCCATCGAAGGCCTCCACCACGTCGTAGCCCTGGTGCCGCAGCAGCTTCTGCAGCAGGGCGAGGTTGGCGGGCTCGTCATCGACGGCGAGAATCAGCGGGCGTTCGCGCTTCATCGCATCAGCGCCGCGACGGTGTCGGCGAACGTCGCGAACTCGATCGGCTTGCTGAGGTAGCCGTCGAACCCCGCGCTGAGCGCCCGCTCCCGGTCCCCGAGCATGGCGTGCGCGGTAAATGCGACGACCCGCAGGCTGGCCCCACCCGGCGCGCCACGGAGTTCGCGGAGGGCCTGCCAGCCGTCCATGTCGGGCAGTCCGAGGTCCATCAGCACGAGGTCCGGTTGCCGATCGAGGGCCACCGCGATACCGGCCGCCGCATCAGGCGCGGTGAGCACCTCGTGGCCGGCCGCGACCAACAGCTTCGTGGCCAGCGCCCGGTTGGCGGGAGTGTCCTCGACGAGCAGGATGGTGGACATCAGGACTCGACCTGGCGCGCCGGCACGTGTTGCGCCAGCGCCTCCAGCAGCGCCTCCTGGCGCACCGGCTTGTTCAGGTGCGCGGTGGCGACCTGCTGCAGGTCCGCGGGCTCCACCACCGAGAGCACGATCACCGGGATCTGCCGCGTGAGAGGATCGTCCTTGAGCTCCGCGAGGATCTCGCCGCCGTTGCGCTCGGGCATGAGGATATCGAGCAGGATCGCCGCGGGCTGGAGCCGCCGCGCATCGGCGACCGCCTCGCCGGGTGAGGTCGCGACGACCCGGTAGCCGTGGCCGGTCAGCATCTTCTGCAGCAGCGGGAAGACGGAAGGATCGTCGTCCACGCTGAGGAGCACGAGCCCGACGGCGCCGCCCGGCCCGGCAGCAGCGGCGAAGGCTGACGGAGAGGCCAGCCGGGAGTCGAGCGGCAATCCGAGATGGAACACGCTTCCGCGCCCGACCTCGCTCTCGAGGGTCACGTCGCCGCCCATCACGCGTGCCAGGCGGCGGCAGATGGCAAGCCCCAGGCCGGTGCCCGGGGCGTCGCCATCGACGCGGGCGAACTCCTCGAAGATCGTCTCGAACTTTTCGGCCGCGATCCCCGGTCCGGTGTCGCGCACCGCGACGTGGAGCGATCGCTCGGCGGCACCATTTGCCGCGACGCTGACCTCGCCCTGCTCGGTGAACTTCAGCGCATTGCCGAGCAGGTTGACCAGGATCTGCTGCACCCGCTGGCGATCGAGGACGACTTCCGCGGGCGCGCCGTCGTCGTGCCAGGTCAACTGAATGCCCTTCTGCGCCGCGAGGGACCGATGCTGCGCCACGACCGACTCAAGCAGCTCGCGCGGGTCGAATGGGCGCGCCTCGAGCGTCAGCTTGCCGGCCTCAATCTTCGACAGGTCGAGGATCTCGTTGATGAGTCCCAGGAGGTCGCGTCCCCCGCGCTGGACCCAGCCCAGCGAGGCGCGCTGCTCGTCGTTGAGCGGGCCGTCCACACCCGCCAGCAGCGCATCGGTGAATCCGAGGATCGCGTTCATTGGCGTGCGCAGCTCGTGGCTCACGCTCGCCAAGAAGCGCGATTTCGCCTCGCTCGCTCGCGCCAGCGACTCGTTGGTGACGGTCAGCCGCTCGGAGAGCGCGTGCTGCTCGTCGAAGAGCTCCGACAGCCGCTCGCTCGTCACGTTGAGATGCGTGGCCAGCCTGCCGAGCTCATCACGGTTGGAGACCTCCACCTGCTGGGCCAGCTCGCCGGCGGTGATGCCGACCAGGGCGCGCTCCATCTTTCGCACGGGGAGGATGAAGGCCCATGACAGGGCGTAGCCAAGGAACATGGCCACCCCGACGGCGACCGCCGAGAAAACGATGACGATAAGCTCCAGCAGCGTGCGATCCGCGCCGAACGAGGATCGAGCCACGCTCATCTCCTGGCCGGCCGCTCCGATCAGCGTGCGCATTTGCGTTTCGAGCACGTGCGATGCGGTGTGCTCTTCCGCGATGTGCAGCTCGGTTGCCGCCTCGATCTCTCCCGACTCGTACAGCGACAGGACCGCGGCGCTCGATGTCGCGAAGTCGTCATTGGCGGTCGTGATCTCGCCGAAGAACGGCGCATCGGCCGGATCCTCGCGCTCCATCGCGTCGAGCAGCTCGACGAACGTGGCCTTGGCGTCGGCGATCTGCTGGTTGTACGAGTCCTTGAGGGTCAGCAACGCCATGGCGCGGTAGTGGCTCTGCGCGGTGACGAGATAGAGCATCTGCTGCGCCCCGCTGGCTTTGTCCTGGAGCCGGTCAAGCTCACCCACGCGATCGTTCATGCGCTCGATGATGAGGACGCTGAGGACGGCCATGGCGACGAGCAGCACCGCTCCGGCGAGAAAGCCAAAGAGCAGCTTGCGGTGGACGCTGGCGTCGATGCGGGCCACCGCGTCAACGACCGGGCGAAGCCAGCCAGTGAATCGTGGCAGTCGCGGTTCGGCGAGCGCGGGCGCGCGCGGGTCCTGTCGCGGCATCGCCGCATCTCCTGATTGTCGCGGACAGTTGGCCGATCGATGATGAAGGTAGCACGCGCCGCCGATCGCCCCAATGGCATCGGTCATGCGAGGCAGGCTGACTTCGAAGTGCAGAGGAGATCTTGTATGTGCCTGACATGTGGTTGCATGGACGCCCACCTGAAGATGGGCGAGGCAAATCTCACGTTCGAGGACGTGAAGGCAGCCGCCGACGAGAACGGGCGAACCGTCGCCGAGACGCTCGACATCGTCGATCGCACCGTGGCGAAGGATCGTGGTGAGCACGCGAAGGAGTACGCAGGCGGCGCCTGAGCACGACGCGCCTGCCTTCGGCCGCGGGCTGATCCGAACCATCGGCCATGGCACGCGCACGACCGATGAGATCGCTGCGCTCTTGCGCCAGGCGGGCGTCGCGACCCTGATCGACGTCCGGCGTTACCCCGCCGGGCGTCGGCAGCCCCATCTATCGCGCGAGCAACTGGCGATCGACCTCCCGCGCCTTGGCATCGGCTACGAATGGTGGGGCGAGGCGCTCGGCGGGCGGCGGTCGGGCGAAGCATCAGTCCTGGACGCGAGCGGATGGCGGTCACGCTCCTTCGCCGCCTACAGCGCCTACATGGCGAGCGCAGCATTCCGGGATGCCCTGGCCGCCCTGGAGTCACGCATCGTCGAAGGGCAGAGGCTGGCGCTGATGTGCGCCGAAACGGTGTGGTGGCGTTGCCACAGGCGCCTGATCGCGGACACCTTGACGCTCGACGGATTCACGGTCGAGCACCTCATCGATCGCGTCCCCGGACGTCCGCATCGCCTCTCCGCGCCGGCCATCGCTCGGCGTCAGGCCGCCAGCAGCTCATGCGCGTCCTGCGTCAGCAGTCGTCGCCGCGATGGAACAGCGTCTCTGTAGCATGTGCCGTCGCACGCCCAGCGGTGTTCCGACCCGCTCGATGTCGACGCAGACGAACTCAGGCATCCCCTTTCGACCGCGCCGCGGAGACCAGCTCGGCGACGTTCTCGCGGAGGACGAACAGACCGGCGCCAACCGCGATCGCGATAACGCCCAGCTGCCAGAACCGGACGACGAGGATCGCGGCGCCAACGATCGCCAGCAGCCGGACCCAGGCAACCACCAGGTCCACGACACGCTTGCGCAGGATCGCTTCGACAAGCACGAAGAGTGCGATGACCGAGGCCGCGGCGACGAGGCCGAAGCGAGGCGCGAGGATGAGCGCCACAACCAACGCCAGGAGGAGCAATCCTGTGCTCACGGCCGCCCACAACTCGACGATGACTCCCGCTCGGTCAACACCCGGCGCTCGTGGAGCGGGAATTCGGCGAAGGTGTGCCTGCGGCGCAGGTCGCTCACCGGCCTCGGCTGCCGCGATACGGCGCCGCAGGTCGGCAAGGCGCAAGCTGTTCGTCTCGCGCTCGAGATGGCGATCGATGAGCTCCAGACCGAGCCGATCATGACCTGCCGTCGAGTCGGCGAGGTCCGCCGCCGACAAGCTCACGCCACGGCCCGCGGCCCCCGTGGCAGCGAGCTCCCGCTCGAACGTCGGGATCGTTGCGGCGAGCTCGGCCTGCCGCGCCGCCGTTGCTTCGGCCCTCGCGCGGAGGAGGCTGACCTCCTGCGATGGCGGTGGCTCCGAGTCGAGCTCCGCGAAGGCGATCGGATCTGCCCATGACAGGCGTACGGTGGCATCACGGTTGAACATCGGTCCAGCCGGGGCATCCTCGCCCTGGAAAGGATCCCGGACGCTCAGCCCCCAGAGCCCGCTGTAGCCAGCGACCCACTCCTGCGATTCGTCCAAGAGCACCGGATCCCAGGAGCGCTCGCTTCCCCGACCGATCACCACGCCATCTCCACGCGCGTAGTCGACAAATGCGATTCCGAGTACCTGTTCGGCGCCTGTGCTCTGGGTGCCATTCATGAGGCGCGCGACAGCATTGATCCCCCGCCGAAGTGCGGACGGGAACCGGAGCTCCTGTTGCGCCATGTACTCGCCGGGTCGGAAGTAGGAGGCGTGCGAGCCCGCTCCGGCATACACGACCGGATGGTCATCGACCAGATCGAGCTGCGCGTCATCGTCCCAGCGGCGGCGCAGGTCGCGCCCATGAAGGTCGTGCTGCGCATACGCCGCCCAGATTGGCACAGCGTTCCCCTCGGCATCGCGGTCGAGGTAGACCATGATCTGCTCCCAGTCCGCCTCGTGGTCGTTCGCGCCATTGAAACCGGATCGCCAGTCATTGAACGCGTAGAAGAACCAGTACTGGAGCGCGGTCCACGTGGCGGTGCGGACCACGCGACCGTAATACGGGTGCCGCTCGTCTGTCGCGGCCATCTCTCGGTAGCGTTCGACCGCGCGCCGCGCCAGCGAGCCGGGCACGCGGCCGCGCGCAAGCAGCGAGATCGCGAACAGGGCGTCGATCAGGCGCGCCGTGTATCCGACTCGGGCCAGGCGGCTGCCACGGTGCTGGAAGCCGACGGCCTGTCGCGCGTCCCCCCGGAACAGTGCGGCGAGATCGTCGGTATCCTTGCTGGCCGCCACGGAGAGGTAGTCCCGGCCCGCCGTTTCGGCCGGCTCGAGGAGCGAAGCGAACGCCAGGGTTCCGGCGTCACGGAGGACCCGATCGGCGGAGCCGCGATGCTCGCGAAACCGAGCGGCGGACCGGACGTAGGTTTCGACAGGCATGGGCAGGAAGGACTCTCCGCGCGTGTACCTGACCACCGGCTCGAAGGCGCGCAGCAAGTCCAGGTCGGGACTGTCTATCTTCGGGCGCACCGAGCCAACCTTGCTCATGTGACCGACCGCCCGAACGTGCGGCGCATCTCCGTGGATGTGATGAGGGCGGCGCTCACGGTCAGCAGCGCCAACTCAAGGTAGCTCGGTGTGCCGATCCACCACAGCACGAGAGAGGCTGCCAGGTCCCAGCCGACGATCCAGACGGCCAGGAGCCACCCGAACCGGCGGCCGGCGACGAGGGCCACTGCCGCCAGGAAGCTGAGTGCGGCGAGCACCACCTGCACGACCAGCTCTCCGCGGTCCAACCGCTCCCCCGAGACTGCGAGCTGGGCGACGACGGCCGCACCCTTGATGAGGAGGAGGACGACCGGCGGTCCAATGAGCAGCCAAGGGCGAGGACGCCGGAGCGTCGTGGCCTCGCGTGTCATGGCATCGCTCCGATCGGCGATGGACGACGATCTCTGCGCTGCCGGAGGGGGCGATGCCGATGGCGGAGCACAACTTGCCCGAAAACGGACCCCAGCAAGCGCGAATGCTCCTTCATGCGGTTCGAAGCATACGGAAGCCGCCGCTATTCCGGCCAGCTATTCTTGTCGCGTTCGTCTGAGCGGAACGTGGAGGCTGGCGGGCGACACTGGACTCGAACCAGTGACCTCTTGCATGTCAAGCACTTCAGCCTGAGCGCTGTGCTACGAGCGCGAGAGGCCGAGCGAAATGGCGCCAGTTATGCGGTCACGGATTCCGTGGCAACCAGCCGCACGAGCCCCGGTGCTAGTCAACCGGGGTCGCGGTCCTCCATCTCCCAGGCGTGGTCCATGGCGTGCTGCGCCGTGCGGCGGATGAGGAAGCGCAGCGGCCAATGGCGCGCCGGCCGGCCCTCGGCGTGGTACTCGCGGATGGCGGCCACGTAACGCGTGCGAAACGCGGCGAGCTGCTGGGGCGTCAGCCGCGCCTCGTCGTCCTCACGAATGCCCACTTTGCGCCACCAGTTGTGTCGTTCCGACGCGTAGACGTGACGGACAATCTGGTCCCGCTCGCGCCCGCCGCCGCGCGGGCCTTTGCTGAGGGGCGCGGCGACCGGTTCCGACGCGTCGTCGAAGTGGTCCCATGCCGCCTGCATGAGCCCGATCCGCCGCTCGAGTTCGTCATCGGGGAGTGGCTCCGCCTCAATGACGGACGGCACATGGGCAACGCCCCACCAGTCGGTTGAGGTGTTGCCCGGCGTGCGCTCCACGATATGCGGCATGACGCCCCGCTCGAACTCGGAACGGAGGCCGACGCGCTCCGCGACCGGCACGTAGCGTGGCACGTAGGCGCGCAGCCTGTCGATGGCGTCGTGCTCGGTCCGGCCCCAGCGCTCCAGGCCCGGCCAGTCCATCGCGGCGGCCACGATCCGCCTGCCCTTCGGACCGATCTCGAGGAGGACGCGCAGCTGGTCCGTCATGCGCACAGGCTACGGGATGGATCCCGAAGCCTGGAGATGCGCGCGGGATTCGCTCGTTCTATCCGGCGCTGCCCGGGCGGATCCGGCGCGCCAAAAAGGCAGTCGGGCGTTCTGCTGCCGATCGGGTCGACTCGATGCAGCTGCGGGAGGACGAGTCGGTCATGGGACGACTGCGGGTTCGCACGATCCGTGAAGCTCATTTAACTGGTCGACTGAGCCACGAGTAAGTTCCCACGGGGTACGATCGGCGCCATGGGATGGTCCGCGCTGCCACAAGAAGAATCGTGACGGTCACCGGCGCGGGAGCGCGGTCGCGAGTGGTGCGACTCGGGCAGATCATCGCGACCCTGGTGATGGCGTCGCTCGGAGCATGCTCGAGCAACCCACCACAACCGGCAGCGCCCTCGGAAGTCCCGATCCGTTCGGAACCCCTGGCGAGCATGACGGCTGACGACTCGCCTCAAGCCACGACCACCCCATTGCCTTCGCCCACGGCTAATCCAAAGCCAGACGAGCTACTACTGGTCACTGCGTTCGCCGAGGCGCACCTCGTGCTGATCGACCCTGAAATAGGTGAGATCGATCGCATCGAAGTCGGGCCTGCCCCGTGGGGGGTGGCCGTCGCCCCCGACGGGCTGGCCTACATCGCGACCGCCGACGGCGTCGCAGTCGTCGATGTCCCGGCCCGCGAGACCGTCGCGACAATCCCCTACGTCACGCCACCGCTGAACGACCAGACAGCAGGCGGCGAGTATCGGCGCGGCGGTTTCGGGATCGCCGTCTCGCCGGACGGTTTGCGCGCGTATGTCGGCGTGAGTCGCTTCCCCCGGCCCGGAGCGATCGACGTTATCGAGCTCGAGACTCGCGCAGTCGTGGCGAGCGCCCCGGCCGGAATTCGGCAATTCGACATGGTGGTGAGCGCTGACGGTGACGAGGTGTATGCCATCAATCACGACTCGTTCGACATCACGGTCGTCGACACCGCCACCTTCGAAGCGCGCACGCTGGCGGCGGCACCGCTCGGCAGCGAAGGCGGCTTCGCTTCCTGGAGCAAGCCGCACTACGCAGTGCTGTCGGGAGATCGCACGCTGCTGATGGCCTACAAGGGCGTCATCCTGTTCGAGGTCAATCCCCGATCGGGTGCCACAGTTCAGACGCCGCTGCGCTCGGGAACCCATTCACAGGGAGTCGAGCTCACCCCTGACGGCACCCGACTGCTCGTGGTCGGGGACGGCCCCGACGACACGTCGCTTGCTCCCCCCTCTCTCGAGATCGTCGATTTGCCCGCTGGGTCGTCGCGTGTTGTGCCACTCGACGGCTCGCACAACGACGTGGCGGTCTCCGCCGACGGGCGCTACGCCTTCGTGACCGGCGGATCCTCGCGCGACGGATATGCGTACCCCAACGTGGTCAGCGTCGTCGATTTGGACGCAGGCGTGGTCGTGCAGACCTTCACGGTCGTGGGCAACCCATTGCTCATCGCGAGATGGCCATAGCCGACGCTGCCCCGCGGTAGTCCGTTCCCGCCCTCCGCAATCAGCCGTCGGTGGCAGCGCCACCAGACGGTCTCAGCGCACATGATCGCAATCGATTCCCCCGCCATCGCCAGCCTTCTCCCCGAGCGCGCTACGGAACGCGGCTGAGGCCAAGTGCGCGTCGTAAGTGGCGAACGCCGGCGAACGCCAAGCGCTCGCAAGCGCCGCCGGGTCGCCAATCCCGCGGCCGCCGAGGGCTTCGCATCACCTTTCATATGCGAGATCAACCGCCGGAAGACGACCTTGAAATGAGTGGTTGGTGGGCGACACTGGGCTCGAACCAGTGACCTCGTGCATGTCAAGCACTTCCGCCTGAACGCTGTGCTCCAAGCGTGGGAGACCGAGCAAAATCGCGACAGACATAGGGTCACAGTCGGCATGTAGGTGTGGTGTTCGGAAACGTTCTTGACAGCGGCGCGAAAAACCTGATCTCCGAGCGCGGTGTGCGGACGTCCGTGATTGTAAAAGTCGACGAAGCGGCTGAGGGCGCGGAGCCGGTCGCCGTTCGACTCACGGAATGGTGTTTGCCCTTGCTCCGGATGTAGCATGCGCACGACGGACCCTGCGACGCGCGCGACCAGGAAGAGAACGCGGGCGAAGGGATGAGCACGAGCACGACGACGAACGACAGATGGGGTCCCCGACCATGGACATGCTGAAAGGCGACGAGATCGCCGACGCGAAGCTCACCGACTGGCGCAAGCTGGCCCAGGGATTGCATGCACGCTACCTGGTCGACGACTTCGGCGCTGGCGCACGGTTCGTCGCCGCGGTGGGCGAGGCCGGCGACGCGCTCGGACACCACC
>JBDTNK010000023.1:0-30724 GCA_039933775.1 Chloroflexota bacterium
GCTGCGTGCCGCTCCACAGCTGCTGGCGCGGCGCGGGATCGGCGTCCACAGCGCCGGCCAGTTCCTGGTCACCGCCGGTGACAATCCCGACCGCCTGCGCAGCGCTGCCGCCTTCGGCATGCTGACCGGGACCGCGCCGGTGCCGGCCTCCTCGGGCAAGACGGTGCGCCATCGGCTCAACCGCGCCGGCGATCGTTGGGCCAACTGCGCGCTGCACATGGTGGTGCTGAGCCGGATGGGCCACGACGAGCGCACCCGGGCCTATGTGCGGCGTCGCACGACCGAGGGCAAGACGACCAAGGAGATCATGCGCTGCCTGAAGCGCTACGTGGCGCGTGAGGTGTATGGGCTGCTGCTGCAATCGCCAGGGTTGACGTCATAGAAGCATCCACGGAATCACGAGCGGTTCGGACGCGGCGCTCACGAGCCGTGGACCGATAGACTGGTCGCGTGATCGATCGGTACGCGCTGCCCGAGCTGCGCGAGATCTTTGGTGAGCGGCGCAAGCTCGAGCTGTGGCTGCGGATCGAGCTCCTCGCGGTCGAGGCGCTGAACGCCGCCGGGGTCGTGCCCGACGACGACTGGCAGCGAATCCAGCACGCGGCGCGCCACGTCGATCCGGAGCGGGTGCGCGAGATCGAGCAGGAGTCGCAGCATGACGTCATCGCCTTTTTGCGCAGCGTCACCGAGAGGCTCGGGCCCGAGGGGCGCTGGCTGCACTTCGGCCTGACGAGCTCCGATGTGCTCGACACCGCGAGCGCGGTCCAGCTGCGCGACGCGACGGCGGTGGTGCAGACCGAGCTGAAGCGGCTTATCGAGGTGACGAAGCGGCTTGCGCTCCAGCATCGGAGGACACCGATGGTCGGGCGCACTCACGGCATCCACGCCGAGCCGATCACCTTCGGCTTCAAGGTGGCGGGCTGGTTCGCGGAGCTGGGACGTGACGCGGAGCGGCTGGCGCGGGCGCGCGACGGGATCGCGGTCGGCACGATCTCCGGCGCGGTCGGATCACACGCCAACGTATCGGCCGATGTCGAGGCGCATGTCTGTGCTGCCCTGGGACTGGTGCCCGATCAGGCGGCCACGCAGGTCGTCAGCCGCGATCGCCACGCCGAGCTGCTCACGACGCTGGCCATCCTGGGCGGCACGCTGGAGCGCGTCGCGGTCGAGCTGCGGCACCTGCAGCGGACCGAGGTGGGCGAGGCGTTCGAGCCGTTCGGCGCCGGCCAGCAGGGCAGCAGCGCGATGCCGCACAAGCGCAATCCGATCCTCACCGAGCGCGTGACCGGCATGTCGCGCCTGCTGCGCGCTGACGCGCTGGTGGGCCTCGAGAACATGGCGCTCTGGCACGAGCGCGACATCAGCCACAGCTCGGCGGAGCGCTTCGTCTTCGAGCGGGCGCTGGGCGTGGCCGCGTATGCCACGCGCACACTGGCCGACGTGCTCGACGGCCTCGAAGTCGACGCGGAGCGCATGGCGGCCAATCTTGATCGCCTCGACGGCATGGTCTACTCGGAGGCGCTGCTGCTGGCGATGGTGGCCAAGGGCGCCGACCGGCAGGCGGCGTATCGCCTGGTGCAGGGCGCCGCCAAGCGTGCGTGGGCCGGTGAGGGCTCGTTCCGTGACCAGCTGCGCACCGACGCCGAGCTGAGCGAATGGCTCGACCCGGACGAGATCGAGCGGGCCATGAGCCTCGAGCATCACCTGGCCGGCGTCGACGCGACGTACCGCGCCCTGGGGCTCGATGACGGCTGAGCCGCGAGCTGAGCCGCGAGTCCAGCCGCGCCGTGGCTGGCTGCGCCACGCGGCCCGCGCCGGCCAGATTGTCAGCGACCGCGCGGACCTGTGGCTCGCCGGCGCGCTCGCATGGCTGGCGTACGGTGGCGTCCTCATCTTCCTGGCAGCGGTCGTTCCGTTCCCGTCGCTCGCCGATCTTGCCTTCTTCAGCGCCGACATCGCGGTGAGCGGGTCCATCCTGCCGGCCGTCCTGCTCGGCGCGGGGCTGCTCGCCGCCTTCATCGTCCTGTGCGTGCTGCACGCGGTGGGGGCATCGGTCGTCATCGGGGAGCTCGACGGCCGGCGCGGCTGGTTCGGGGCGGCGACGGAGCTCCTGGCCGTTCACCTCGTGGCCAGCGTGCCGGTCGCGGCCGCCGGGCTCTTCCTGAGCTGGCGCCTGGCGATCGTGGCGCCGGCCGAGTACCAGTCGCCGGATATCGGCGGGCCGTTGGCCCTGCGCATCGCCGCCGGTGTGCTTCCCGAGCTGCTGCTCGTGCTGCTCGTACTGCTCGTGGTGCAGGTGATGACCGCGGGCGCCTCGTGGCGCGTCGCCGGCTGGGGTCGGATCGCGCTCGCAATCGCCCTGCGCGGTGGCCTGACCGACGCCAGACGACATCCACTGCGGCTCGGCGGCATCGCCGTGGCGACCTTCGCCGTGCACCTCGCGTACGGGGCGATCGCCTTCCTGCTGCTCCGGCTGCTCTACGCGCCGATCGGTGCGGCGCTGGCAGAGGGGCAGGTTCGCGACGTCGGCATGATCGCCCTGCTGGTAGGCTTCGTGGCGATCTGGCTCTGCCTCGTCCTGGGCGGTGGGGCGCTCCACGCGTGGGCATCGGCCTGGTGGGCGGGTGAGCTGGAGGCGGGGACCCACCGGCACGAGGGAGCAGGCCTCTGATGGAGATCGGGCAGCAGGCGGAGCTGGTCCTGCGCCTCGTCGCGGGTCTGGTTCTGGCCGCCGCGGTCGGCTGGGAGCGCGAGGTCCAGCGCATGCCGGCCGGCTTCCGGACCCACGCCCTGGTGGGGCTGGGCGCGGCCGTCTTCACCGTCGTGGGCGCCTACGGCCTGACCGGCGCGAACGCGGATCCGACGCGCGTGGCTGCCCAGATCGTGTCGGGCATCGGCTTCCTGGGCGGCGGCGCGATCCTGCACTATGGCGGGAACGTGCGCGGCCTGACCACCGCCGCCTCGCTCTGGGCGGTCGCCGCGGTCGGCATGGCCGCCGGTGCCGGCCTCTACGTCATCGCAGTGGCCGCGGCGGTGCTCATCGTCGTGGCGCTCGACATCTTCGATCGCTTCGAGACGGTGCTCAAGCGACGATTCGACATCCCGGCCAAGCGGAGCTCCTTCGATGAGCCCGGCGGATCAACGGAGGACGGCGCATGACCATGAAGATCGACCGCATCGAGGGCCTCGAGCTGCTGCACCGGGGCAAGGTGCGCGAGACGTACCGCGTCGACGACGAGCGCCTGCTCCTGGTCGCCACCGACCGCCTCAGCGCCTTCGACGTCGTCTTCGACCAGCCGATCCCCGACAAGGGGCGCGTGCTGACCCGCCTCTCCGCCTGGTGGTTCGAGCTGCTCGTGGCGCTGGGACCGTCCCACTTCCTGTCGATCGATCCGTCCGAGCTGCCCGATGGCGCCCGCACCCCGGAGCTCGCCGGTCGGTCGATGCTCGTGCGGCGCGCGGATCGGGTCGACGCCGAGTGCGTCGTGCGCGGCTACCTGGCGGGATCGGGCTGGGCCGAGTACCGGCGCAGCGGCACGGTCGGCGGCCACCGTCTGCCCGATGGCATGCGCGAGGCGGATCGCCTGCCCGAGCCGATCTTCACGCCCTCGACCAAGGCCGAGGTGGGCCACGACGAGAACATCACTCGCGAGCAGCTGGCCGAGATGGTCGGGGCGGAGCTGGCCCGCGACCTCGAAGAGCGCTCACTGGCGCTCTACACCTCCGGCGCGCAGCACGCCGAGGAGGTGGGGCTGATCCTGGCCGACACGAAATTCGAGCTCGGCTTCATCGACGGCGAGCTGGCCCTGATCGACGAGGTGCTCACGCCCGATTCGAGCCGGTTCTGGGACGCGAAGCTGTACGAGCCGGGTGCCAGCCCGCCGAGCTTCGACAAGCAGTACGTGCGCGACTTCGTCGCGGCATCGGGCTGGAACAAGGAGCCGCCGGCACCGACGCTGCCCGACGACGTCATCGACGGGACGCGCGAGCGCTACGTGACCGCCTACGAGCGGCTCACCGGGGAGTCGTGGGACGCGGCGGTGACATCGGCCTGATGCGCTGGCTGGCGGAGGTGCATGTCAGCCTGCGGCCGGGCATCGCAGACCCGGAGGGCCAGACCATCGCAGGCGGACTGCGCTCGCTGGGCTTCGCATCGGTCAGCCAGGTGCGATCCGGCAAGCTGCTGCGCATCACCTTCGAGGCCGATGACAGCACGACCGCAGAAGCCTCTGTTGCCGAGATGTGCCGCCAGCTGCTGGCCAACCCGGTGATAGAGGTCGCGACCTGGGAGCTGCGCGCCGACGCGATGCTCGACGAGGACGAGGCGCTGCCATGATGCTCACGCGGGCTGCCCCGCGCATCGCGGTCGTCGTCTTTCCCGGGACGTGGAGCGAGCGCGACTTCGCGCACGTCGCCGGATCGGTCCTGGGCTGGGACGCAACCATGGTCTGGCATGCCGAGACCGACCTTGGCGGGGCCGATGCGGTCGTCCTGCCCGGCGGCTTCGCGCACGGCGACCACCTGCGCACCGGTGCGATCGCCCGCTTCAGCCCGATCATGGCGGCGGTCCGCGCGTTCGCCGATGCCGGAGGCCCGGTGATCGGCTCGTGCAACGGCTTCCAGGTGCTATGCGAGGCAGGGCTGCTGCCCGGCGCCCTGGTGCGCAACGACCACCTGCAGTTCCGATGCGACTGGCAGCACCTGCGCGTCGCCGCGGACGGTGGTGCTTGGCTTGGCGGCCTGGCCGCCGGGGAGGTGCTGCGGCTCCCGATCAGCCACGGCGAAGGGCGCTACGTGGCGGACGAGGCGACGCTCGACGAGCTCGAGGCATCCGGCCGCGTCGTGCTGCGCTACGCGGATGCAGGCGGATTTGTCACCGATGCCGCCAACCCCAACGGCTCGCTGCGCGGGATCGCGGGCATCGTCAACCCGGCGCGCAACGTGCTCGGCCTGATGCCGCACCCGGAGCGTGCCGCCGAGGCGGAGGTGGGTGGGACCGATGGCCTGCGCATCTTCCGCTCGCTCGACCGATGGCTGAGCGAGCAGCCGGCCGGCGCCGAGCGTCGGCTATGATCGATCCGTCCCACACCGGTCAAGAGTGGAGGCGCTGAGCCCGATGCAACACGACGACGCGAGGGACCCCGAGCGACGCGCGGACGACGCGACGCCGCCCGATCCCACGCCCACCGATCCGACGCCCACCGAGAGTCCCGACGCAGCCGGCACGGTTGACGCCAACGAGGTGCCGCCGCACGACGCGGCGCCGGCCCAGGTGCCTGCCGACGCTCCGGCCCAGGTGCCGTCGGACGCACCGATCTCGACCGACGCCACCTTGGACGCCACGTGGCCGCAGCAGGACGTGGCGCCTCCGGCCGACGAGCGGGCAGACACGTGGCCCGAGCGCGTGGAGCCGGAACCCGACGCGTCCGCCGCCTGGCCCGCGGAAGACCGCAGCGCCTCGGACCTCGCCGATACCGCCTCCTACGATGCGGTCCCCGCCGAGCCGGACTATTCGGCATCCACGACGCCTGCCGCGCCCGCCGGGCCGCCGCCGAGCGAGGCCGAAGCGTTCGACCCGGGCGCCGCGGCTCCGGCCGCCGCAGCGGCCGCGGGCGCGCATGCCGTGCCGGCCACGAACGTCAGCGAGAGCACGCGCTGCCCGCGCTGCGGCACCGAGAATCGGCCGGGCCTCGCCTTCTGCAGCAACTGCGGCCAGCGCCTGGTGGCAGCGGGCGCCAGCGCCACGCTGGAACGTCCCGGCACGCCGGAGGGCACGCAGGCCTGTCCACGCTGCGGCACCCACAATCGCGCCGGCGTGGCGTTCTGCCAGAACTGCGGCGCCAACCTGCGCACCGCCGCCGCAGCGGCGGGCTACGTGCCTCCGGCGGTGACCGCCGAGGGCGACGCCCCGGTCGCCACCGGGACCTCGGCCCGTGACATGGCGCGGGGCGGCGCGATCCTCGGCCCGATCGTGCTGCTCATCGGGGCGATCGGCATCGCCGTCGGCTGGCTGCTGCCCTTCCCGTACGGCGGGGGCTCCCTCTTCGAGCGTGCCTTCGGGTCCGGCGGCTACGGCGCGGCCTTCTGGAGCGGCTTTTCCGATGTGTCCGGCAACCTCATCGACCAGGTCTACTTCGGCCTCGCGGGAGCTGCGCCGGTGTTCGTGGCGCTGCTGCTGGTGCTCGTGGTCGCCGGCTTGATGCGCGCCGTCCCGGGATCGCTGCAGCGCGTCGGGCTGGGCGTGGCGGCCATCTGGGCACTCGGCCTGGTGGTGCTGTTCCTCATCGCGGAGGTCTTCGCGAGCTGGAGCGGCGACATCGTGGGACTGCTGCGCGACCTCTCACCGGGCGGGATCATCTTCTTCCTGGCGTCGCTGATCGTGCTCATCGGCACGCTGACGCGCTTCGCCAAGAGCTGACCGATGCGGACCTGCGCGAACTGCGGGACCGAGGTCGACGAGGACGCGGCCTTCTGCCCTTCCTGCGGACAGCCGCTCGCCGCGGAGCCATCGACCCCCGGCGCACCGCCGCCTGCGCCCTCGTGGCACGCCGGCGAGGACGAACCGGAGCTGGCGCGCGGCGCCTCGACGGCCGCCTGGTCGCGGTCCGATGCCAGCGACGAGGCGACCGACGCCGGTGACGTGCCACTCGCGCCCGGCGCCGCAAGCCTGGTGCCGCCCATCACGCCGTCCGGCGAGCCGTTCGCGCAGGATCCGCTGGCGTCGCCACCACCAGCACCGCCCGTCACGCCCGCACCTCGTCCCGCGACGGCGTCACAGGATGCGACCCGTCGCGAACCGACATCGATCAACCTGCCCTTCACGTGGCCGGTGACCCTCTCCGGCTGGTTGGTGGGCGGCGGCGCCTTCATCGGCGGGCTGGCGCTCTTCGTCGACTTCCGGCTCTTCAGCAACCCGATCACCATCGTGCTGCTCGTGCTGCTCCTCGCCGTGGCGGCGACTGTCTTCCTGGCGCGGAGCATCCCGACCATCGCCTACCTGCAGCTGATGGTGATGGCCACGGTGTTCATCGGGCTCGGGGTTGCGCTCGATCGCATCGGCTTCGGGTCGGTCGTGGGCATCGGCTCCGCGATCCTGCTGCTGGCCATGATCGCCGCCGCGACCGGGGTGGTGATCGCCGAGACCGGCCGCGATCGACCGTGGGCTGGCCCCGGACCGGGCTGAGGCACCCATCGGCCGATCGTCATGACCGTCGCGCTGCCGGCCGAGCTGCATGGCCTGACCACCGCGGAGTACCGCCTCGTCATCGAGCGGCTCGGCCGCGAGCCGAACTCCGTCGAGCTCGGCATGTTCGGTGCGATGTGGTCCGAGCACTGCGCCTATAAGCACAGCCGGCCGTTGTTGGGCCGCCTGCCGACCAGCGGCGAGCGCGTCCTGGTGGGGCCGGGCGAGAACGCGGGCGCGCTCGACATCGGTCATGGATTGGCGGTCATCTTCAAGATCGAGTCGCACAACCACCCCAGCGCCATCGAGCCGTACCAGGGCGCCGCCACCGGCGTCGGCGGCATCATCCGCGACATCTTCACCATGGGAGCTCGACCGATTGCCCTCGCCAACTCACTGCGCTTCGGCCCGCTCGAGCCTGACCAATGGACCGATGCCGATGCGGCTGCCCGGAACCGCTACCTGTTCGGCGGGGTCGTGGCGGGGATTGCCGGCTACGGCAACTGCATTGGTATCCCCGATGTCGCGGGCGAGGTGGCCTTCGACCCCAGCTTCAGCGGCAACCCACTCGTGAACGCCATGTGCGTCGGGATCGCCCGCCACGACGAGATCACGCTGGCCCGTGCGGCGGGGCCGGGGAACGCGCTGCTGCTGGTGGGGGCCACGACCGGGCGCGACGGGATCCAGGGGGCCTCGTTCGCCTCAGCCACGCTGGGCGAGGATCGCGAGCAGCGGCGGCCGGCGGTGCAGGTCGGCAACCCGTTCCTGGAGAAGCTGCTGATGGAGGCGTGCCTGGAGCTGGCCCGGCTCGATGCCGTCGTCGCGATGCAGGATCTGGGCGCCGCGGGGCTGACCTGCGCGCTGGCGGAGCTCTCCGCCCGCGGCGAATGCGGCGCCCAGGTGGACCTGGACCTCGTTCCGCGGCGCGAGGCCGGGATGACGCCGTACGAGGTGCTCCTCAGCGAGTCGCAGGAGCGGATGCTCATCGTCGTGACCGCCGGGCGGGAGGCGGAGGTGCAGCGCGTCTTCGAGCGATACGACCTGCGCGCAGCGACGATCGGGCGCGTCATCGCGGAGCCGGTGGTGCGCTGCTCGGCGCGCGGCGAGCTCGTGTGCGAGGTGCCGGGCGCCGCGCTGGCCGACGACGCGCCCACCTACGTGCGTGACGGCGCCCCGCCGCCGGATCTTCTGGAGCGCCGCGCGGTCGACCTGGCGCCATTGGCGGCGCAGCCGCCATCGGTCTCAGAGCTGCTCGCGCTGCTGGCGAGCCCGAACGTGCGCAGCCGGCGACCGATCTGGCGACAGTACGACCACATGAACGGCACGAACACGGTCGTGGGTCCGGGCGCGGGGGATGCGGCGCTGCTGCGGCTGAAGGGCACGCCCGCCGCGTTGGCGATCAGCGTCGATGGCCCGGGGCGCCTTGGCGCGCTGGACCCGCGACTCGCCGGTTCATCCGCGGTCGTCGAGGCGGCGCTGAACGTGGCGGTCAGTGGCGCGACGCCGATCGGGATCACGAACTGCCTCAACTTCGCGTCGCCCGAGACCGCGGCCGGCTACTGGCAGCTGTCAGAGGCCATCGAGGGCATGGGGGAGGCTTGTCGCGCGCTCGACATCCCGGTCGTGTCGGGCAACGTGAGCCTCTACAACGAAACGCCGGATGGCCCGATCCTCCCCACGCCAGTCGTCGGCATGATCGGACTCCTCGACGACCGATCGCGTGCCGTCCCGATGACGTGGCACGACGGCGACGAGCTGTGGCTGCTTGGTCCCGCGGAGGTGGATGCCTCGAGCCTGGCGGGATCGGAGCGCGCGGCGCGCGACGGGATCCTGGGCGGCGTTCCGTCGCTGGACCTCGGCGCTGCCGCACGCCTCGTGACCCTGCTGGGTGAGCTTTCGCGGGACCGCGTGGTGCTGGCCGCGCACGACGCGTCGATCGGCGGGATCGCGGTCGCGGCAGCCCGCATGGCGATCGCCTCCGGCCTCGGGGCGCAGCTCTCGCTCGCGGAGGGCGAAGCGCTCCCCACGGCTGCCTGGTTCGGCGAGCGCGACGGACGGGTGCTCGTCACAACGGCCGATGGCACGGGCGAACGCCTCGCCGCCGCCTCGGTGGCACGCGGGGTCAGCTGCCGGCGGCTGGGCGCGGTCGGCGGAACGTTCCTGCGGCTCGACGGCCGCGGGGTCCAGGTGAGCGCGCTGCGTGCCGCGTGGGAGACGCCGTTCGCGTCCTGATGCGCCGCAGCCTGCTTCTGGACCGGCTGTTCGGCTAGCGGTTTGGCCGAGCTGCTCGCTCGTTAGCGCTTCGGCGCGCGCCGGCCGCGCAACCGCGCCGGCGACTGTGCACGAGGCGGATCGAGCTCGATCGGACCGACGCCGCGGGCGGCACGCTCGTCCATCGAGTCGCGCAGGCGCCGTGCCCGTCGGGCGAGCAGGGCGGTCTCGGGCGCGATGCCCATGGCCGCGACGATCGGATCGTCGGCCTCGGGGGCGGAAACGCCCGGCTCCACCATGGCCGCGGTTGCCGTCTCCTGGCGGCGCCGTCCCGCGACAAGCATCCCGACGCCGGCGATGGCCAGCAGGCAGGCCAGTGTTACCGCCAGTGACATGACGGTGGGCAGTGTCCAGGTGTCGCCGCCCGCAAGCTCCGCGGCGGGCAGCGGCGAGGCGCTGCCGGCGCCGCGCTGTGACGGCGCGACGTCGAACGCTGACGAGGCGGGTCGGGCGCCAGCCGGCCCGAGGTCCGGCGCCCGGCTGGTATCCGCGGGTCGCGGTGCGGGCGCCGACGGTGGCTGGTCCTCGGACGGGACGGCCGGCGCAGCGGACGCGGATGCCGCCGGAAGAGGCTGCGTCGTTGTAGGCGGTATCGGGTCCACGGCCGGCGGGCTCGCCGGAATCGCCAGCGGCGTGACCGCCGGCGCCTGCGCGCCACCGCTCCCACCGCTTCCATCCTCGCCGGCTGCGCCGTCGCTGATCGGCTCCGATGTCCGTGGCGCGGCGTCGACCTTCGGCGAGATTCCCGGCACCGGAGCCACGGCCAGGATCGTGACCGTGGGCCCGTCCAGTGACGTCGCCGGGCCCTGGGCGGCGCGGGCAGTGAAGCGCACGGTCCACGTTCCCGGAGGCGGTGCCGCGACGCCGGTCCAGCGCCCAGCGCTGGCGGTCCCTGAGCCAAGGGTCAGCGTCACGCTGAGCGTGCCAAGCGAGGCGCTGATGGAGCTGGCCGGGTGCGCGCCGTCGTAGTCCACCGCGAGGCTGACGACTGTGCCGGCGCTGCCCGATGTCGGGCTCGCGACGGCCGCCGAGAGGGTGTTTGCTGCGGCGAACGACGTGGAAGGCGCAGCGACGAACGTCGCCAGCACGGCGATGAGCAGTCCCACCAGCGGACGGCTCACCCCGCGGCCTCCCGCACGGCGCGGCGCTGGCGCCGGGCCGTGCGTGCCACTGCTGCCGCTGCCGCTGCCGCTGCCGGCGCTGCGGCTGCAGGCGGTGCGGCTGCCGGGGGCGCCTCGTCCGGCGATCCGTCGGCCGCCGACGCCTCGTCCGGCAAAGAATCGGCCGGCATGTGGGTCAGCAGCTCGGCCGTGGTGGCGTGCAGGTGCTCGATCCCGCCCCGCGCCTGACGGTGGAGCCGGTACACCTCGTCGAGCCCATCGGGCGGTACGCCTTCGCGGTACAGGACGCAGAAGCGCTGCACCACGTCGGGATCGAACTGCTGACCGGCGCAGCGCTGCAGCTCCTCGAGCGCTTCGGCGTGGCTGAGCGCCTTCGAGTACGGGCGGTCGTTGACCATGGCGTGGTAAGCATCGGCCACGGCCACGATCCGGGCGCCGAGCGGGATCTCGCTGCCACGCAGGCCGTGCGGATACCCGCCGCCGTTATAGCGCTCGTGGTGATGCAGCACGATCGGGATCGCGTCGCGCAAGCTCGACGCCTGCTCCAGGATGACCTGCCCGATACGCGGGTGCTCGCCGATCGACTGCCACTCGGTCGGCGTCAGCGCGCTCGGCTTGTCGAGGATCTCCGAGGGCACGGCCAGCTTGCCGAGGTCGTGCAGCAGGCTGGCGATGCGAATCTTGTCGATCTCCTCCTCGGGCAGGCTGAGCTCCATGGCGATGCCGGTCGAGAGCGAGGCGATCATGTCCGAGGGGCGGCCGCGATGATGCGGCTGTGGCGCCAGGACCGATGCCAGCGCCTCAGTCGCCGTCGCGCTCGCCCACTGACCGATGGCGGCCGCGGCGGCTCGCCGTTCGGCGGAGATGGGCGCACGCTTGACGGGCGCGCCCTCGTCGATGTCATGGTGCTGCGCGACCCGGTTGCGACCCATCGCCTTGGCGTGGTACATCGCGGTATCGGCCTGCTCGACGAGCGTCTCGACGCGCAGGACGTCGCCGACGCCGCCGGCGATGCCCGCACTGATGGTGACGTTGATGCGCTGTCCGTCGGTGATCCGGATCATCGACTGCATGACCAGCACGCGCAGCTGCTCCATCAGCTCGACGGCCTGCTCGGGACGCGTCTCGGGCAGGATGATCATGAATTCCTCGCCGCCGTAACGGCCCACGAGATCGCTGCCGCGCAGGCTCTGCGCCACGACCGTCGCGATCTGGCGCAGGACCGCGTCGCCGGCGTTGTGTCCGTAGGTGTCGTTGATTGGCTTGAAGCGGTCGATGTCGATGAAGGCCACCGAGAGCCAGTGGCGGTAACGGGCGGCACGCTCGACTTCGGAGACGAGGGCGGTGAGCAGGGTCTCGCGGTTCGGGACGCCGGTCAGCCGGTCGTGTGTGGCGCGGACCTCGGTCTGCACGAAGGCGCGGCTGGCCGTGTTGAAGGCCCGCGCCAGGCGCTGCTCGGCCGGAATGCCAGACTCGTGCAGCGCGATCGGCTCATCGGCCTCCAGCGTCTCCTCCAGGCGGCGAGCGAGCCGGTCGAGGCGCCACGCGCCGTACGCCCAGGCGACGCCCAGGGTCGTGAGGATCCCGGCCAGGGCGGCGAGCAGCGTGGGCATCAGGATCGACAATCGCGTCCGCTCGTCGGGCGCATCGGCGATCAGTGCGAGCACCACGACGACGCAGGTGGCGACGGCAGCTGGCGCCAGAAAGCCCAGGGCACGAATGACTTTCAGCACGTGTTCTCTCGAAGACGGATGGCTTGGATGAAGGCGTCGAGCATGACCGAAGCAGGCCCATTTCGACCATGGCCCGATGGTCCCGCCACGCCGCCGGTGGTGCGCGGACGGCGTCGCATGACGGCACCGGTGCGGTCCGGTGCAGTACACCCCCCGGTACTTCCGCCGGGGCACTTTGAGCGCTCCGCGCGGTGATTCCTGCCTGAATGAATCGGCCGTAGAATCGTGCGGGAAAAGCTCGGCTCCTGCCTGCCTGTCCAAGCCCTGCTCGGTGCCAGTCTGCCTGGCCGATGGACGAACGAAGCGCCGATTCGATCGATCCCTCCGCCTGGGCGCTATTGAGACTGGCCACGTGACCGAGGGAGCTCACTTCGTTGGTCAATCTGCCAGTGTGGCTGGCAACACCGGCCTATCGAGCACGACGCCCTTCAACGGCGGATGTTGCCGTGCGATCGGGCAATCGACTCACCCAGCGGCATCCCGGGGCCGCTAGACTGAGGTCCGTGCCCGGGACCCCTCGCCCCGCTCCGATGGCCGGAGGCGCGCACCCCGCGCCGTTGCCCATCTACGAGCCGCACGGCCCGCGCGAGGAGTGCGGCGTCGTCGGGATCCACGCCCCGAACCTGCCGGTCGCCAAGCTGGCGCACCTGGCGCTGCATGCGCTGCAGCATCGCGGGCAGGAATCGGCCGGCATCGCCACCAGCGATGGCGCGCGGATGCAGCTCCACAAGCGTTTGGGGCTCGTGGCGCAGGTCTTCGACGAAGAGACGCTCGACGAGCTGGACGGCGGCGGAACTCTTGGCGCGAAGGCGCGCATCGCCATCGGTCATACCAGGTACTCCACGACGGGCTCGAACACGCTGCCGAACGTGCAGCCGGTGTACGCCGCCAGCGAGCTGGGCGAGCTGATGATCGGGCACAACGGCAACCTCGTGAACGCCACCTGGCTGCGCGACGAGTTGACCGAGCAGGGCGTCGAGTTCAGCACCGCATCCGACACCGAGGTGCTCGCCAAGCTCATCGCGCATGCCCCGGGACGGACGTGGGCGCTGCGCGTCGAGCATGCCTTCCACCGCATCACCGGCGCCTTCACCTTCACGATGCTCACCACCGACGCGCTCATCGCGGCGCGCGATCCGGTGGGCTTCCGGCCGCTGGCGCTCGGACGCTTCCCGCACGGCGGCGGCTGGGCCGTGGCCAGCGAGAGTGCGGCGCTCGACGCGATGGGGGCCGACTTCGTGCGCGACGTGGAGGCCGGCGAGATCCTGACGATCGACGCGGAGGGCGTGCACTCGCACCGGCCGGTCATGGCCGGGCGCAACGAGAAGCTGTGCGTCTTCGAATACGTCTACCTCGCGCGGCCCGACAGCGTCATCGGTGGCCGGCTGCTGTACGAGGCGCGGCTCGAGATGGGCCGCCAGCTGGCGCGCGAGCAACCGACGGAGGCCGATCTCGTCATCCCGGTGCCCGACTCGGCGATCCCGGCCGCCATCGGGTATGCCGAGGAGGCCGGCCTGCCCTTCCGCGAGGGCCTCATCAAGAACCGATACATCGGCCGCACCTTCATCCAGCCCATGCAGCGCAGCCGGGACCAGGCCGTGCGCATGAAGTTCAACCCGCTGCCCGAGGTGCTCTCCGGCAAGCGGGTCGTCGTGGTCGATGACTCGATCGTGCGCGGCACCACGACCGCACCGATCGTCCAGATGCTGCGGCGCGCCGGCGCGCGCGAGGTCCACGTCCGCATCCACTCGCCGCAGATGAAATTCCCGTGCTATATGGGCGTCGACACCGGGCGCCGATCGGAGCTGATCGCAGCCACGAACGGTCTCGACGAGATCCGCCGCATCATCGGCGCCGACTCGCTCGGCTTCCTCTCGCGGGAGGGGCTGCTGGCATCGGTCCGTCGCGGCGACGATCGGCACTGCACCGCCTGCTTCGACGGCAACTACCCGACCGACGTCCCGCTCGACGTGGACAAGTACGTCCTCGAGCGCGGCTGACGAGCGTGGCGCGGAGCTACCGCCAGGCGGGCGTTGACACGGGGTTGGCGGCCGAGGCCGTGACCCGGATCGCGCGCGCGGCCGCCGTGAGCGCCACGCCCAACGTCCTGGGCGGCATTGGCGGCTTCGGGGGCCTCTTCCGCTTCGATCCGACGCGCTTCACCGATCCGGTGCTCGTCTCATCGACCGATGGGATGGGGACGAAGCTCAAGGTCGCGGTGGCGCTCGACGCCTTCGACACGCTGGGCGAGGACCTCGTCCACCAGAGCGTCAACGACATCGCGGTGACCGGCGCCGAGCCGCTCTTCTTCCTCGACTACCTGGCGCTTGGGCACCTGGATCCCGAGCGCGTCGAGCGCATCGTGGCCGGCATTGCGCGAGCCTGCGCCGCGCTCGAGATCCCGCTGCTGGGCGGTGAGACGGCGCAGATGCCCGATGTCTATCGCGACGACGACCTGGACCTGGCCGGCTTCGTCGTCGGCGTGGCCGATCGCTCCGATCTCATCGACGGGTCGCGCGCGGCGGCCGGCGACGCGGTCATCGGGCTTCCGTCATCAGGCCTGCATACGAATGGCTACACCCTGGCGCGCCGCATCCTGCCGCCCGAGACCTGGAACCGCGGGGTCGACGGACTGCCCGGCACGATCGGTGAGGCGCTGCTGGCCCCGCATCGGTCCTACCTGGGTTCGATGCTGGAGCTGCGCGCCGCGCTGCGGGCCGCGGGTGGCGATGTGGGCGCGTTCAGCCACATCACCGGCGGCGGTTGGAGCGGCAACATCCCGCGCACACTGCCCGACGGCCTGGGCGTGGTCGTCAATCCCGGCAGCTGGACGGTGCCGTTCATCTTCACCCTGCTCCAGCAGCGCGGCGACATCGAGGATGCCGAGATGGCGCACACCTTCAACCTTGGGATCGGCCTCACCGCGGTCGTCCCCTCCTACCTGACCGATGTCGCCCTTGCCGCTGTTCCTTCGGCGGCCCTGGTCGGGCGCGTCGTTGCCGTCGGGCCGGGCGAGGAGCGCGTCGTCTTCGAGTGACGCGGGGCGACCGTGGGCCGATGGCCGATGGCCGAGTCGCCTATCTGGCGCAGCTCATGCGGCGATGGCGACGATGAGGCTCGACACCAGGAGCACCAGGGTCACCGGCACCCAGATCCGCCGCTCTCCGGCGCTCGGGCTTATCGCATTGAGCACCACGCCGAGCGCGGAGACGACGACCGGCAGCCAGACGGTCCAGCGCAGCGGCGCGGCGATGCTGGGGAGCAGCACATTGGCACTTGCGAGCTCGATCGCCGCCAGAAGAAGGAGCACGCCCGCCTGGACGACAGCCGCGACCCGCATCCGCGGCGGATAGCGCCCTGGGAACGCGCCACCCATCGCGTATGCGCCCCATGGCGCTCCGAGCGCGAGCCCGAATTGGAAGGCGACAACGATCAGGGTGGTGGCGCTGAATATCAGCGCAGCGGCGGTCTCAGCATCCACCTCGCCACCCTAGCATCCGACCGGCGGGCGAGCACGTGTGGTTGCATGAGCCGAGCGAACGTGGGATGGCCTAGGCGCGTTCGGTCAAATGCCTCCGTGGCGCGCATTAGCCGCAGGAATCGGCCTTCGGACGCCGTCGCTGAGCGTGGAGATCGGTCCACGCGGTCGCATCTCCCGGCTAACGCGCGTGGCGCGCGCGTATGACCATACGCGTGACTGGCATGGACAACTGCGCGGCTGACGCGCGTATGACCACGGCACCTGCCCGCTAGGCTTACCGGCCATGAAGCTCGGTGTCCTCGTCTCGGGTCGTGGCAGCAACCTCGAGGCGGTGCTCGAAGCTGTGGCCGATGGTCGACTCGCCGCCATCGACCCCGTCATCGTGATCAGCAACCGACCGGGCGTTCGCGCGCTCGAGATCGCGGCACGCCACGGCATCCCCTCCAGTGTTCTCGCACGCAGGGCCTTCGTCGATGCCGGCGCGCGCGATCGCGCGATCGGCGAGGTGCTGGCGGAGGCATCGGTCCAGCTGGTGCTGCTGGTGGGGTACGACCAGCTGCTGCGTCCGCCGTACTTCGAGGCGTATCGCGGCCAAACGATCAACATCCATCCGAGCCTGCTGCCGCGCCACGGGGGAGCCGGGATGATGGGCGATGCGGTGCATCGGTCCGTGCTGGCGGCGGGCGATGCGGAGAGTGGGGCGACCGTGCACGAAGTGACGCGCGAGCTCGATGCCGGCGCGGTGCTGGCGCAGGCGCGCGTACCCGTCCTCGCCGGCGACGATGCTGTCGCGCTGGCGGCGCGCGTCCTGGAGGTGGAGCATCGGTTGGTGGTGGAGACGCTGCGAGCGTTGGCGGCCAGGGGCGCTGACCGGCCGCAGGCAGGCCATCTGCTAGGATGACCGGCAGCCTGACGCGCCGAGACACCGGTGCGCGCTCCGCAGGAGACCACGTCCCTCATGCCTGAAGGCCTGCCGGATCCCGGACAGATCTGGAACGACTTCGTCAACAATCCGATCGTCCAGCTCGCCGGACAGCTCGTCGTCGTCTACGTCGTGATGCTGTGGCTGGGCACGGCGTATTGGGCCTTCCGCGACATGCAGGCGCGGACCGAGAACCCGATCTATCCCTACTTCGCGGCGGCGCTGATCATCTTCTTCACGCCGCTCCTCTTCGTCTTCGCCGTGGTCCTGTACCTCATCGTGCGGCCGCGCGAGACGATGGCCGAGGTCTACGAGCGCAGCCTGGCGGAGGAGTCGCTCCTGGCCGAGGTCGAGAAGAACCAGCTCTGCCCGACCTGCCGCGACCGGGTCGAGAGTGACTGGCTCGTCTGTCCGAACTGCCGCACCCGGCTGCACCGCGTCTGTTCGTCGTGCGGCCGCCTGACGCAGCCGGAGTGGAGCATCTGCGCCTTCTGCGGGCAGGATCTCGATCGCCCCGCGCGTCGGGCGTCGGCGGCAGCGTCCGCCGCGACTGACGAGGCGGGTGCGGCCGCCGACCGCAGCGGCCTGCGGCGCGCGCCCCAGCAGGGCTGATCGCGCCTCGTCCCGGTGGATCCGCGTCGCCCGGTGGATCCGGACGTCCCGTCAGCGTCGCGCGTCACGGCTGATCGCGCCGACTTCGAGCGCTTCGACGCCACCGGCTTTCCACGCGACGCCAGGGCGCGACGCAACCCGTTTCCGGCGTGGCCGGCGGCGCTCGTCGCGGTCATTGGCTTCTTGTGTCTGCTCTTCGGCATCGGGTTGACCGGGTCAGCCGGGATCGGCGACATCCCGGCGTCTGCCGCGGAGACCGGCCGGACGCTGACGCTCGCGGGCCTCGGGCTGCTGCTGCTTGGCCTGGCCGGCGCGGCGGCGCGCTCACTCGCGGTCCGCCGTCACCTGCCCGTGGAGCGCTATCGCGGCCCGTCGATCCTGCTGCTCTTCGCGCTCGTCCTGGTACTCGGCAACGCGCTCTCGCTGCCGTTCGCCTCGCAGCTCGCCGGCGCGCTGCTGGGTGGCGAGGCGCTCCCGACCGGCGTCGCGATCCTGGTGCTCGTCATCACGCCGGTCGCGTTCCTGGTCGTCACCACCCTCTTCGTCCTGCTGCCGCGCGCGCTCGCCGGGCTGCGCCTGACCGACGGGCCCGACACGCTGATCAACGTTCTGAAGGGCATCGGCTACGGCGTCGCGATGTGGCTGGGCGCGGCCATCGTCAGTGCCATCGTGGCGCTCATCTTCCAGGCGCTGACCGGTAAGCCCGTCAGCGAGGAGCAGGCGGTCGTCAACCTCATCGGCGCTTTGCCGCTGCCGCTGGCCCTGCTGGCCGCGGCGGTCCTGGCGCCTTTGGCCGAGGAGCTCTTCTTCCGCGGCGTGGCATTCAACGCGTGGGAGCGTGAGCGCGGGCCGCGCTGGGCGCTCTTCGGCTCCGCGCTGCTCTTCGCCGCGGTCCACCTGCTCGACGGAGCGTTTCTCGTCTTCTTCCCGATCCTGCTCGTGGGGCTCGCGCTGGCCTTCGTCTACCAGCGCACGCGCAGCCTGCCGACCGTGTTCGGCATGCACGCCGCCTTCAACGCGATCAGCCTCCTGCTCGCCTTCTTCTTGCCCGATCTGCCCCAATAAGCGGGCGGTAACTGGGCGATCAGCGGGCTCGCGTAGCCTGCGACGCCATGACGACAGCGCAGCTGCCCGAGCCTATCCGCCTGCCGTTGGCTCGCGACCGCCCGCTCGGTTTCGAGCCGCCCGCCTCTGAGACCGATGCCCTGCTCGCCACGGTCATCGGCGGCCGCGGGGCGCTGGCCGCGGCGCGCGCGGCCCTCGACCGATTCGGCCTGGCGGGCCTGCGCGACACCGAGCCCGATGCGCTTGGAGAGCTGCCCGGCTGGCGCCCGGAACGCGCCGCGGCGATGGCCGCGGCATTCGAACTGGCGCGCCGCTGCGCCGCGGCATGGCCGGCGAACCCGTGGCAGGTTCGCACCCCCGCCGACATTGCGGAGCACCTGCTGCCGGTCATGGGCCCGCTGCCACGCGAAGAGCTGCGCGTGCTGCTCCTCAACACCAAGAACGTCGTCACCGGCGAGACGACGGTGTACGTCGGCAACCTTGCCGGCTCGAGCGTGCGCGTCGGCGAGGTGTACCGCGATGCCGTCCGCCGCGACGCCGCGAGCATCGTGGTGGCGCACAACCACCCCTCGGGGGACCCGTCGCCCTCGTCGGAGGACCTGCGCATCACCGGCGAGCTGGCATCGGCCGGGCGGCTGCTCGACATCGAGCTGCTCGATCATCTCGTCATCGGACGGGACCGATGGCTCTCGCTCCGCGCCCTCGGGGCGCTGGCGCCCAGAACCTGATCATCGACATGCAAGGCCCCATACAACGCCGACCGTGAACGAGCTGGAGCTTGAATGGGACCCAGAGAAGGCAGCACGGGTGGCGCGTGAGCACGGAGTCACCTTCGACGAAGCATCCACCGTGTTCCTCGACCCGCTCGCGGCCACGAGCCACGACAAACAGCACTCGGACTGCGAGGATCGGTACGTGACGATAGGGACTACATCTGCGGCGCGGCTCGTCGTTGTTGCCCATACCGATCGCGGCGCTAGGATGAGGGTGATTACCGCACGGCTGGCCACAGCGTCAGAGAAGAGAGCATATGAGCAAGCCGAAGATCCAAGACCCCGACATCTCTGAGGAATACGACTTCACTCGCGCAAAGCGGGGCGTGCATCACGAAGCTGCGAGCGCGGGCATCCGCATCGTCCACGTGGCCGACGCAGAAGACAAGGCGGCGCGTGACACCGCCAAGGACCGGTCCGCCGACCGTCGGTAGCAGCTCCGGCGGCCCCTTCGCTCGAAGTGAGTCGGCCGTCGGCGCTTTGGACTGCTCTACGGAACGACGACCCGGTACAGCGCCCCGTCGCCCAGTGAGACGAGGTAGATCTCGCCCCCCTCGTCAACGCCAAACGAGCTGACCTGGCGTCCCGATTCGAGCACCAGCTTGGGGGTGATCGTGCCCTCGTCGACATGCAGCGTGAAGATCAGGCCGGAGCAGTGGTCGCCAAAGACGTAGATGCCGTCCAGCGCCGGTTGGGCGGCGCCGCGGTAGACGTAGCCCCCGGTCACCGAGCAGCCCTGGTCGTGGCTATACTCGGCGATCGGCGCCACGAACGGCGACTGGTCGCAGGTCTCGCTGCCGAAGCAGTGCCGGCCCTCCATCATCGACCAGCCGTAGTTCTCGCCGCCTGCCGAGTCGCCGGGCTGGCGGTTGATCTCCTCCCAGGCGCGCTGTCCGACATCGGCGATATACAGGTCGCCGCTTTCCGGATCAAAGCTGAAGCGCCACGGGTTGCGCAGGCCCCATGCCCAGATCTCCGGCGCGCCCTGGCCGGCGTGGGCACCATCGGCCGCAAACGGATTGTCCGATGGAACCGCGTAGGCAGCGCCGGGTGCAGGTGCGCTGTCGACATCGAGGCGCAGGATCGTGCCGAGCAAGGTCCCCGGATCCTGCCCATTGCCGAACTGGTCGTTTGCGCCACCGCCATCGCCCAGGGCGACGTACAGGTAGCCATCGGGCCCAAAGGCAAGCTGGCCGCCGTTGTGGTTGCCGGCGGGGTCGGGAACCGCGAAGAGCACCCGCAGCGAGGCCGGGTCGACGCGCGTGCCATCCGCGCTGGCGCTGAGCTCGGCGAGGGTGTCGGCGCCATCGGCCGCCGCGGTGTAGGTGACGAAGAGGCGCCGGTTCTGTGCGTAGTCGGGGTGGAAGGCGAGGCCAAGCAGGCCCTGCTCGCCGCCCGCGACGACGACAGCGGACAGGTCGACGAACGGGTCGCCGCGCACGCTGCCGTCAGACTCGACGACGCGCACCCGGCCGCTGCGCTCGTTGACGTAAAGCAGGCCGCTGCCGTCGCCCGCGTTCGTGAGGCCGATCGGCTCCGACAGGCCGCCGGCGAACGGCTCGAGGGCAAGCGCATCGGGCCCCGACGGCAGTGGGTCCAGCGTGAAACTCGCCTCCGGACCCGCCGAGGCCGGGGCGGAGGCCGACAGCCCGACGCTCGCCGGCGGAACCGACAGGGTCGGGGAGCGGCTGGCATCGGTCTGGCAGGCCGCCAACGCCGTGATCGTCAGCAGGAGCGCGAGGGCGCGATGGATTCGCATCGCCGCCAAGCGTACCCAACGCGCGCGACTGATCGAGTACGGTTGAGCCTGACCGATGACCACCACGCGACGCAGCAAGCCCACGCCCTCCGCCAGCGCCGCTCGGCGCGCCGCGACCCAGCGCGCCCACGCGTCCAGTGCCGACGTTGACGGTGCCGGCGTTGCCGGCGCCGCCGCGCCGCGCGAGCTGCCATTCGAGATCGGCACGGCGCGCACGATCATGATCGAGCGGCTCAGCCCCGAGCTGGACGGCGGTCGATGGCCGGTCAAGCGCGTCGTCGGCGACACACTGCACGTCGCGGCCGACATCTTCGCCGATGGGCATGACCTGCTCGACGCGGCGCTGCTCGTGCGCCCCGATGGCGCCTCGACCTGGAGCGAGCATCCGATGCGGCCCATCGACGATGACCGATGGGCCGGCGACGCCCCGCTGCCGGAGAACCGCCGCTACCGCTACACGATCGAGGCGTGGCGCGACGTGTTCGGTCACTGGCGCGACGGGCTGCTCAAGAAGCTCGAGGCCGGCGTCGCGGTGCCGTCGGAGCTCGAGGAGGGGCGGATCCTGCTGCGCGAGGCAGCGTCCCGAGCCAGCGATGCCAGCAACGCCGATGCGCGCAAGGCGGACGCGCGGCTGATCCAGGCCGCCCTGAAGCGCGCAACCTCCGCCAAGGGCGAGGCCGCCACCGCCGCCGCGCTGAGCGGCGAGGAGCTGCTCGGCGCGATGCGCCGCAACGCCGACCGCAGCGACGCCAGCCGATATGCGCGCGAGCTGGAGGTGGTCGTCGATCGTTCGGCGGCCCGCTTCGCCGCCTGGTACGAGATGTTCCCGCGCTCGCAGGGCCGTGAGTCCGGCGTCGCCGCCACCTTCGCGGACGCGGAGTGGCGCCTCGCCGACATCGCCAGGATGGGCTTCGACGTCGTGTACCTGACCCCGATTCACCCGCTCGGCACCACGAACCGCAAGGGCCGCAACAACACGCTCGTCACCCAGGCCGGCGACGTCGGCAGCCCGTACGCCATCGGATCACCGCAGGGCGGCCACGCGGACGTGGCGCCGGAGCTCGGCGGCCTCGACGCGTTTCTGCACTTCCGCGAGGCGGTCGAGTCGCAGGGCATGGAGCTGGCGCTCGATCTTGCCATCCAGGCCAGCCCCGACCATCCCTACGTGCAGTCGCATCCGGAATGGTTCCGGCACCGACCCGACGGGACGATCCAGTACGCGGAAAATCCGCCGAAGAAATACCAGGACATCTACCCGCTCTTCTTCTACGGGCCCGACGCCGCGGATCGCGAGGCGCTCTGGCGCGAGTGGCTGCAGATCGTGCTGACCTGGGTCGAGCGTGGCGTGAAGTCGTTCCGGGTCGACAACCCGCACACCAAGCCGCTCCCGTTCTGGGAGTGGCTCATCGGTGAGGTGCAGGCGGCCAACCCCGAGGTCGTCTTCCTGTCGGAGGCGTTCACCCGGCCGAAGCTGATGCGCGCGCTGGCCAAGCTGGGCTTCACGCAGAGCTACACCTATTTCACGTGGCGCGAGGGGCGTGACGAGCTGCGCGACTACTTCACCGAGCTGACCCGTTCGGAGATGCGCGAATACTTTCGCGGCAACCTCTTTCCGAACACGCACGACATCAACCCGCATCACCTCGATCACGGCCAGCCGGCATTCGTGGTGCGTGCCGTGCTCGCCGCCACCCTGTCGAGCGTCTACGGCATCTATTCGGGCTTCGAGCTGTGCGAGAACGCGCGGCTCGGCGATCGCGAGGAGTACCTGGACAGCGAGCGGTTCGAGGTCCGCGTCCGCGACTGGGACGCGCCGGGCAACATCAAGCCACTGATCACGACGCTGAACCGCCTGCGGCGCGAGCACGCGGCGCTGCAGGGCTACGACAATCTGCGCTTCGAGGCGGTGACCGGCGAGCGCACGCTCTTCTATCGCAAGGCGCTGAGCGCCGGTGCCGTCGATCCGCTGAGCGGCGAGCCGCGACGCTGGCGCGACCCGGTCTACGTTGCGGTGAACGTCGATCCGGCGCACGCGGAGCGTGCGATGCTGCACCCGGACCTGCCCGCGATCGGCATCGGCTGGAACGAGCCCTACATGCTCACCGACCTGGTCAGTGGCGCGTCGCGCACCGAGCGGGGGCCCGATCTCGAGATGACCCTCACCCCCGGCGACAGCGCCTTCCGCATCTTCACCATCACCACCCCAATGAAGGACCGATGACGACGCAGCCGGCAGCGCACTCCTGGAAGCGACGAGCTCCCCAGCTGTTGGGCGACGACCCGCTCTGGTACAAGGACGCGATCATCTACCAGCTCCACGTGAAGGCCTTCTTCGACTTCACGAACGACGGGATGGGGGATTTTGCCGGGCTGACCGAGAAGCTCGACTACATCAGTGAGCTGGGCGTGACCGCCGTCTGGCTGCTGCCCTTCTATCCGTCGCCGCTGCGCGACGATGGCTACGACATCGCCGATTTCACGAACGTGCACCCCGACTACGGAACGCTGCGCGACCTGCGCATCTTCGTGCGCGAGGCGCACCGCCGCGGCCTTCGGGTGATCACCGAGCTCGTCGTCAACCACACCAGCGACCAGCACCCGTGGTTCGTGGAGTCGCGCTCGTCACGCTCCAACCCGCGTCGCAACTGGTACGTGTGGAGCGATACGGACCAGCGCTACCAGGACGCGCGGATCATCTTCACCGACACCGAGTCGTCGAACTGGGCCTGGGACCAGGGGACGCAGGGCTATTACTGGCATCGGTTCTTCAGCCATCAGCCGGACCTGAACTACGACAACCCGCAGGTCGTGCGCGCCATCACGCGGGTGATGCGCTTCTGGCTCGACCTCGGGATCGACGGCATGCGCCTCGATGCGGTGCCGTACCTGGTCGAGCGAGAGGGCACGAGCGGCGAAAACCTGCCGGAGACGCACGCGATCCTCCATGGGCTACGCCGCGTGGTCGACGAGAAATATCCGGGCCGGATGCTCTTGGCTGAGGCGAACCAGTGGCCGCCCGACGTGCTGCCCTACTTCGGCACCGATGAGGCGCCCGAGGCGCACATGGCTTTCCACTTCCCGCTCATGCCACGCATCTGGATCGCGCTGCGGCGCGAGGACCGCTACCCGATCGTCGAGATCATGCAGCAGACGCCAAAGATTCCGGCCAAGGCGCAATGGGCGACCTTCCTGCGCAACCACGACGAGCTCACGCTCGAGATGGTGACCGATGAAGAGCGCGACTACATGTACAACGAATACGCACGCGACCACCGCATGCGCATCAACGTCGGGATCCGGCGCCGGCTCGCCCCGCTCGTCGACAACAGTCGCCGCCGCCTGGAGCTGCTGAACTCGCTGCTGCTCTCGATCAAGGGCACGCCGATTATCTACTACGGCGATGAGCTTGGCATGGGCGACAACGTCTACCTGGGCGACCGCAATGGCGTCCGCACACCGATGCAGTGGACCGGCGACCGAAACGCTGGCTTCTCGCGAGCCGATGCGCACGCGCTCTACTCGCCGCTCATCAGCGATCCGGTGTACGGCTACCAGGCCGTCAACGTGGAGGCGCAGCAGCGCGTCCCCGGATCGCTTCTCAACTGGATGAAGCGGATCATCCGCGTGCGCCGCGCGCACCCGGTGTTCGGGCGAGGCACGCTCGAGTTCCTGGACCCGAAGAACCGCCGCGTGCTCGTCTACCTGCGCGAGCTCGACGGCTCCACCATCCTGTGCGTCGCGAACCTGTCCCGCTTCGCGCAGTACGTGGAGCTCGACCTGGCGCAGTACGTCGGACGCGTGCCGACCGAGCTGATCGGTCGGGTCGCGTTCCCGACCATCGGGGAGCTGCCGTACCTGCTCACCATGGGCCCGCACGACTTCTTCTGGTTCGAGCTCACGGAGCCCGATGCCGCCAGCTGACCGCAGCAGCGTCGTGCGGCGGATATCCGGATATCCCTGGCGGCAGCCGTGACAGACCACCTCGACCCCGCCTGGCTGGCACGGCAGCGCTGGTTTCGATCCAAGCAGCGCCCGATCGCCAGCGTCGCCGAGGTCGACCGCGCGCCACTGACCGATGCCGCGGCCCTCTCCGTCCTAGAGGTCGCCTACGCCGATAGCGGTGCGCCTGACCGCTACCTCGTCCCACTCGTCGGGAACGAAGAGCCGGCGGACGGCGACGGCGCGTGGAGCCGGTTGGTCGCCGCCATGACCGAGGACGCCCAGCTGCGCGCGAGCCGCGGGCGCTTCCTCGCCACGCACACCGTCGCGCTCGACGACTTGCTGCCATCCGCCGCGACCGCCGCGCAGGCACTCTCCGAGCGCCGCATGAGCGTCGAACAGTCGAACACGTCGGTCGTCCTCGGCGATCGGCTGGTTCTCAAGCTGTACCGGTTGCTCGAGCCCGGCGAGAACCCCGACGTCGAGATCAGCGTCTTCCTGAGCCGGGCCGGCTTCACGGACACGCCAGCGGTCGCGGGCTCACTCACGTACGAGCCCGATGCCGGCGAGCCCGCCGCCGCGGCCATGCTCCAGGTCTTCGTCGCGTCGAGCGGCGATGCCTGGGCGTCGATGCTTCATGCGCTGGCGACCGATCCAGACGCCGCGATCGCGCAGGCGGCGGCGATCGGACGGCTCACCGCGGCGATGCACGCGGCGCTCGCCTCACGCCCGGATGATGGCGCCTTCCCGGCACGCGCGGCGACCGTGGCGGAGACGGCCGTGTGGCGCGCATCCGCCGAGCAGCAGCTATCGCAGGCTGTCACCGCGGTGAGCGCCGTCGCCCACGCCCGGCTCGTCGCCCTGGCTCCGCGACTGACCGCCCGCTTCGCCGACACGTTCGGCACCGCCACCGGCGAAGCGCGCCTCAGCCGAATCCATGGCGACTACCACTTAGGGCAGCTGCTGGCGCGACGCGACGGCGGCTTCAGCGTCATCGACTTCGAGGGCGAGCCGGCGCGGCCACTGCGCGAGCGGCGCATGCCGTCGAGCCCGCTGCGCGACGTGGCCGGCCTGCTGCGCAGCCTAGACTATGCCGCCCGGACCGCCGAAGCCGGCAAGCACGCGACCGGTTTCGCCGCCGAACCCTGGTTGGATGAGGCACGCTCCGCGTTTCTCGAATCGTACGGAGACATCGGTCCTGGCGGGCGGAGTCTACTGGCCGCCTTTGAGCTCGAAAAGGCCTGCTATGAGGTTCGCTACGAGGCGAACAATCGGCCCGACTGGCTGTGGTTGCCCCTCGCCGCGGTGGAACGCCTGGCCGCGCAATGACCGGCACCGACCTGGGCGCTACTCCTCTGGCATCTGTTGCCGCTCAGCACGTGAAAGCTTCGACGGCCACCAGATGGTTCGCCCGATGTCGTACGTGAGCGCCGGGACGAGCAGGGAACGCACCACGAACGTGTCGAGCAATACCCCGAAGGCGACGATGAAGGCGACCTGCATCAGGAAGAGGATGGGGATCACTGCCAAGGCCGCGAACGTCGCGGCGAGGACGAGACCGGCGGAGGTGATCACACCGCCCGTGATCACGAGTCCGCGAATGATGCCTTCGCGGGTCCCATGCCGGCTCGATTCCTCGCGCACCCGGCTCATCAGGAAGATGTTGTAATCGATGCCGAGCGCCACCAGGAAGATGAAACCGAACAGCGGCACCGCGGGATCTGCGCCCGGGAATTGAGCGATGCCATTGAACACGAGTGCCGCGACGCCGAGTGTTGTGCCGAACGAGAGCACCGTGCCGAGCACGAGCAACACGGGCGCCACGACGGACCGCAGGAGCAGCATCAGGATGACGAGGATCACGCCCAGCACCAGCGGGATGATGAGGTTCCGGTCATGGATCGATGCGTCATTCGTATCAATTGCGGTGGCCGTGACGCCGCCGACCAGAACGCCCGGCGCCACGAGGTCCAGTTCGCCGCGAAGTTGGCGGACCGTGTCGGCGGCGGCGTCTGAGTCGGCCGCATCGACCAGCGTGCCCTGCAGCAGCACCTCGCCACGCACCACGGTGGGTTCCGGGGTCGGCGTCCCGGGAGGCCCGAACGCCACGATGCCGTCCTCGGTGACAGTTGCGGAGCCGCTTGGTGAATCAGCGGAGCGGACAGTGACAGCGACAATGCCCTCGTGAGCCAGCAGCGTGTCGGCGCTCTCCTGCAGCGCGGCCTCGGGAACGACTACGAGGACCGGTCTGCCAGAACCGGCCGGAAAGTGCTCCCCCAGCACCGCCTGGCCGTCGCGCGCCTCCGACGCACCCAGCACCAGGTCCGACTGCGGCACGCCTATCGCGTTCAGCTGCGTTGTCCCGAGGGCGCCGAGGAGCAGGATGACGGTGGTCGCGGTCCAGATCATGCGTGGCCGGCGACGGATCTGATTCGCGAGTCGCAGCCACACGCCCTGCGACGGCATGCCGCGCTCGGCGGCAACCACGTCGGGTTCGAATTTCGGCCGCCGTGGCCAGAACGCCGCCCGGCCGAAGGCGAAGAGCACGGCGGGCAGCAGGGTGAGCGCCGCAAGCATGGCGAAGATGATGCCAATGGACGCCACCGGCCCAAGCGTGCTGTTCGACTTGAGATCGCTCAACAGCAGGCACAGCAGTCCCGCGATGACCGTGCCGCCGGAGGCGATGATGGGCTCGAACGATGCGCGGATGGCTCGGCTGCTGGCAACCCATGTATCCGTGTTGACGCGCAGCTCCTCGCGATAACGTGAGACGTAGAGCAATGAGTAGTCGGTCGCCGCACCGATCACCAGGATGAACAGGATTCCCTGTGTCTGGCCGCTCAGCGGCAGGATTTCGGCCTTCGCGAGCCACCACGCGCTGAGAAGTGCGACGCAGAGCGCAAACAGGGCGGTCGCAAGCACCGCGACCGGGAGGAGAAGGGACCGATAGACGCCGATCAGGATGACAAAGACGGCGAGGAGCGCGACGCCGAGGAGGAGGCCGGCGATGCCGGCGACGGCGGCGACCAGGTCGGCCGCGAACCCGGCCGGCCCGGTGACATGCACGGACACGCCAGCCGGCGTCGATCCACGCAGCGAGTCGCCGATCAGGCTCACCACATCGCCGAGCCCCGAATCGGACCGAATCGGGACGAACGCCTGCGCTGCCAGCCCGTCTTCCGACAGGATGGCAGGGGAGATCTGCTCTTCCACGCCGGCGATGCCGGGAAGCGCAGCGAGAGAACCAGAGATGTCGCGCAGCTGGTCCTCGGTCAGGAGGCGGTCGCTCGCGAAGACGATGATCGCGGGAATCGCCTCAGACTCGCTGAACGCTCCGAGCAGCCGCTGCACCCGCGTGGCGTCGGCCGACTCGGGCAGGTAGCTCGTCGGATCGTTCGACGACACCTCCTCGACCCTGCCGAAATACGGGCCACCCACCGCCGCTCCAGCCAACCAAGCGACGATCAGCAGTGCGGGCAGGAGGATTCGGACCCACTTCGGAACTCGGCTGCGGGCGGCGACCTCTGCGTGGTCGGCATCGGAGCGATCCAGTTGGTTGTCGGTCACGAACGCCGCCTCCGGACCGGGATGCGCAGGAGCCGCCGTCGAATTGTCATCCACGAATCTCCGTCATCAGCGCTCTCACTTCGTCCCGCCAGCGCGACCGCTACCGAGGGAGGAGGCCGAATGCGCATCGGTCGCGGTCCGCAGAGGACTGCATCGCCCATGGTAGGCATGTCGTGTGCCTTGTAGCGTTACCACCGGATCGTGGGTCAGAGGTTGTTGCGGTTAGTTGTTGGAGACGCTCGCGCTGCCCGAGGTCTGAACGTTCACCACTGCCCCGCCGAAGACCGTGGCGACGGCACCGCCAGATGCGGCGCCGGTCAGGCCGGGCCCCCCGCACGCCTGGAGCGGGACGGACTGCCGTACGCATCATGATGCCTGCATGATAGGCTTCATGACATGTCGCAACGCACCACGCTGACCCTCGAGGACGACGTGATGGTGCGTCTGAAGGAGACGGCGCGCCGTACCGGGCGCCCGCTGAAGTCCGTCGTCAACGATGCGATACGCGCCGGCCTGGACCCGAAGCTGTCCCGCCGCACCGCGCCGTTCCGCGTGCGAGCGCGCAAGCTTGGCCTGCGGCCGGGCATCGACCTCGATGATATCGAGGGGCTGCTCGAACGCATCGAGGGTGCCGAGCACCGGTGATCCTGGTCGACGCCAACCTGCTGCTCTACGCCTACGACTCGACGAGCCCGAGCCATGAGGTGGCCAAGGCATGGCTGGAAGCGACCCTGTCCGGTGACGAAGAAGTGCGCATTCCGCTCACCTCCGCGTTGGCCTTCATCCGCATCGGCAGCAACCCGGTCGTCTTTCGGCAGCCGATGAGCGTCGCCACCGCCGTGGGGATCGTGGCCGAGTGGCTCGATCGCCCGGGCGTAAGCCTGGCGTTGCCGGCCGCCGGGCACTGGACGCGGCTCGCGAAGGTGGCAACCGAAGGCCAGGCGCGCGGGCCACTCGTGACCGACGCCCATCTCGCGGTCCTTGCACAGGAGCACGGTGCGGTGCTCTGCACCACCGACCGCGACTTCGCCCGGTTCGCGGGCCTCCGCATCAACAACCCGCTGACCTCGTGACGATCCGGGTCTGGCGCGGCAACCCGTACCCGCTGGGCGCCACGTGGGACGGCGCCGGGGTGAACTTCGCGCTCTTTTCCGAGAACGCCACGAAGGTCGAGCTCTGCCTCTTCGACGCCGACGGTGGCGATGAGCAGCGGGTGACGATGATCGAGCAGACCGACCTGGTGTGGCACTGCTACCTGCCCGATGCGCGACCCGGGCAGCGCTATGGCTACCGGGTGCACGGGCCGTACGAGCCGCGCAGCGGCCATCGGTTCAATGCCAACAAGCTGCTCATCGATCCGTATGCCAAGCGCATCGACGGGCCCATCCGCTGGAGCGACGCGGTCTTCGGCTACGAGGTCGGGCAGGACGATCTCGTGATGGATA
This sequence comes from Chloroflexota bacterium, assembly GCA_039933775.1. GTDB lineage: Bacteria > Chloroflexota > Limnocylindria > QHBO01 > QHBO01 > JBDTNK01. Next base: position 29,872 of record JBDTNK010000023.1, read on the forward strand.
CGCGCGACTCGGCGCCGAGCATCCCCAAATCGGTCGTCGTCAACCATGCCTTCGTGTGGGGCGACGACATGCTGCTCAAGACGCCGTGGGACCGCACGCTCATCTACGAGGTCCACGTCAAGGGCTTCACGCAGCTGCATCCCGATGTACCCGACGGTCTGCGCGGCACGTACGCGGGGCTTGGCTCGTTCCCGGCGCTCGACTACCTCACCGAGCTCGGCATCACCGCGGTCGAGCTGCTGCCGGTGCACCACCACGTCGACGATAAGCACCTGGTGGACCGCGGGCTGAGCAACTACTGGGGCTATAACAGCATCGGCTTCTTCGCGCCCGACAGCCGCTACTCGGCCACCGGAGAGCCGGTGAGCGAGTTCAAGACCATGGTCAAGCGGCTGCACGACGCGGGGATCGAGGTGATCCTGGACGTCGTCTACAACCACACCGGCGAGGGCAACCACCTCGGGCCGACGCTCAGCTTCCGCGGCGTCGACAACGCGGCCTACTACCGCTTGGGCGGCGAGGGGTTCCGCCACTACGTCGACTACACCGGCACCGGCAACACGCTGAACGCCACCCATCCGCGCGTCCTGCAGCTGGTGATGGACTCGCTGCGCTACTGGGTCAACGAGATGCACGTCGACGGCTTTCGCTTCGACCTGGCATCGGCCCTGGCGCGCGAGCTGCACGACGTCGACAAGCTGGGCAGCTTCTTCGACATCATTCATCAGGACCCGGTCATCTCGCAGGTCAAGCTCATCGCCGAGCCGTGGGACGTGGGCGAGGGCGGCTACCAGGTCGGCAACTTCCCGGTCGGCTGGGCCGAGTGGAACGGCAAGTACCGCGACAGCGTGCG